>NZ_CP046803.1:659378-989067 GCF_009763805.1 Vibrio cidicii
ACCGTTTGTTGTGTTGGATCCTGTAATGGTGTCCACCAGTGGCCATCTGCTCCTTGCGCCGGACGCCATCAACACGCTCAAAGAAAGCTTACTCCCTCTGGCCAGTATCATTACGCCGAACCTTCCCGAATATGCCGCTTTAACCCAACAGCCTCAACCTGAGAACGAAAGCGGCCTAATGCAGACAATCCACGAGTTACGTCTTCTACGCGCTAAAGCCGTATTGCTTAAAGGTGGCCATTTGGATCAGGAACAATACAGTAGCGATCTACTGGTTGAAGGTGATAAAGCTGAGCTGATCCGTTCGTCGCGTCATCCGACACGCAACACGCACGGTACGGGTTGTACCCTCTCTTCCGCGATTGCCTCTTATTTAGCGCAAGGTTACCGGATGCACAAAGCGGTTTTTCTCGCCAAACAGTACATTTCTCAGGCCATTAGTCATGCCGATGAATTATCCGTCGGTCAAGGAAGAGGGCCCGTGAACCATTTCTTTGCCGGACATATGCACGTGCGCTAACATAAATTTTCACCAAACAGTTAGCTGTCTGCAGAGTGACCAAGCAAATTAACTTTGCCCTGATATTTCTGCAGCTTGCCTTGGCATACAATGCCGCTTTTTATTAACGGCGGAAACTGTTCGTGAACCGTGCACTCAATTTCAAACTGGCTGGGCTTATCACCCTTTTTTGCTACGCTCTTTGCCTTGGCGTTATCACTTGGTTTTGCTATCCAGCCTCTCTCTTTTCTCCAGTCACCCCGTTTGAAGGGCGCCTATTGACACTTTTAACTTACTCCGCGGGCAGTCAGGGCTTTTTCATCACGCTGATCATTCTGTGCATTTGGGCACTCTCAATTCGCAAATTTAGGCGAAGCGTGTTACAGAAATTTTTGCAGCTTGGGCTTTTACTCATCATCGGTTTTGCAAGTAAAAGCGGCTTAAAACTGGCAACGGAGAGCCCTCGCCCTTATAGCGAGTTGCTGGCCGCTGAGCAGATCATTGACTCTCCAGCAGATTTTTATCGTCTCGATGCTGCGGAAAAAGCGCAGGCCATTTCAGCCGTATCACAAAATGTTAGCCCATGGCGAAGCCAACATTGGCAAGGCGAAAAGGACTATTCATTTCCTTCTGGACATACCCTCTTCGCGGCGATTTGCGTGGCTTTTTTTGGGGCGGCCTTTTTATCGGCAAAGCGATACGGCGCGTTAGTGTTGCTACTGGTATGGGCGAGCAGTATTGCCTATAGCCGCTTGTGGTTGGGGATGCATCGACCAGTAGACCTGTTCGGCTCTTGGGCTTTTGTAGCAATCGTATTTACCCTGCTGCCCAAAGAGTTACCTATTGTCAGCCAGTGGATACCACGGTTAGCGAAGTAATGAAGCGCGAAGGCAAAATTGTAACGCCTTCTATTGCTGAAGGCGTTCTGTTCTCAAATATCGTCGTGGGCGGATGAGAAAATGAATGGTGTTCAAAATAAAGTTAAAAAGAAGGTCGTTTGGCAAAAGTAGGACAACCAAACGACCAAAAGCCATTTAAGCTAAGCTGGTTTATACAACCAAAGCATAGAAAGTGTTGTCTGTGAGGACCAACTCACTTAGACGGCGCCATTATAACGTGAGTCATGGGAAAAGAAAGAAATAAAACGTGCCATCCGTTATTTATTGATGAATTTGTGACTACAAATTCGCACTTTTTTATTTTCTGCGGTATTAGGATATGAGCTTCTGTTCAATCAACAAATTGAGCAGGAAATATTGACCACGGCATAGCCAATTGCCATGTACACCACTCTTTCAACCTCTTCTGCGTCACCTTGAATTAAGCGTGTGAGTCGGGTTCGGCCTTTCTCGGTACAAATGATCTCTCCAACGTTTTGGATAAGATTGCGAAACATTCTGTCTTCTCTCACAGCCTTCACCCAAGAGCGATAAAAATCCTCTGGAGAAGAGAACTCCAACGACTGAATCACCAGCTCAACAGCCTTTGGCTTCAGCTCTTCCAGCAGATCTTCTTTTCTTTTGAAGTGACCATTCACCCCGGAGCGGCTGATACCCGTTTTCTCTGCGATATGGGTAAACGTCAGGTTTTCATAACCTTCCAGCAGGAGGATTTTAAATGAAGTATCGATAATGTTTTGTCGTGTTTGCTGTGCCACCGCACGACTCACTCTTGGCATAACGTCCTCCTACTACTCGGCTGTCTCGCCCAACTAAATATACAAACAACTGCTTACGAAAAATCCGCTATTATTTTTATCAACAATACCTATCACGTACAATAAACATGCGAAATGTATCATTATACGAGCCTAAGTTTTGGAGAAAATATCATAATTTGAACATTCAGCGGTAACAAATTTAAAAGATTTCGTCCTTTATTTTGACAAACGAACAACCAAAATTGCACAAGAGAATAAACAGCCTCCCCTGTGCAAATCCATTTATCCTTAGGCAAACTACAAATCGCGCATCAGGATTTCATATTCCTCTTCCGCCTCTTTGATTAGGCTACGTAACTCCTGAGCATCTTGGTTATTGAGCAAGAGTTGCCAAGGTGACGCTTGATGACAGCAGACAACACTGACACCCTGTGGATTTACCTTGAAAGAGAGATTGTCGAAACTGCTGCTGTGGTGTTGGTACAACTCCAACACTTCGATTTCGACGATTCCTGTGGGGTTTACTTCAACACAGGCATGTATATTGGGCTTTCCTGAAACGGTGTAATGACGTTGAACGGTAAGCATGATGTCCTCCTGAACCTGCCCATTAACAGACCAAGTTCAGTTTAGGACAGGAAAGTAAGACGCGAGGTTAAACTGATGTGAAGATTGATCTCTGTTAAGGGAAGGCGCATTGGTTGCGCGCGCAGAAGCAAGCCTGCATGTTTTGTGCAAGCAGGCTTAGCGCTTTATGTACCGCAATGTCTGCTATGTTGCCCAAGAGATTGGCCATTGCGGCAAGAGAACTTAAGCTAATACTTGCTGTGTGATCACTTGAAATACGCCAGCTTCGCGATTGCTCGGCGCACGAAAACGCGCAATTTGCTTGATGTGTTCATGCGCATTTTCCATCGCGTAAGAATAGAAGCTTTCGTTGAGCATCTCCGCATCGTTGAGATAGTCGCCAAAACTCATCGTTTGTTCGAAGCTAAAACCGAGCGTTTGCTGCAAATGTTTAATGGCAGCACCTTTTGATGCCTGAGCATTCATCACATCAAGCCAAATTTTAGCGCTGACGACCACTTGATGAGTCTCACCGAACAAGGCTTTCAGCCTTGGGTTGACTAAATCTTCTGCGCCCCCAAAATGACAGATCGCCACCTTAATGAAGTCATCTTCCACCGCCAAGAGATCGGCCACGTAGGCGCAGCGGTGGTAATATTTGGCAAACTCCGCCAACGCTTGTGCGTCTTGCGTTTCGATGTACGCCGATTGTTTACCGCACAACACAATATGCGCACCTTCTATCGAGCGAGCGGCGGTGACGATTGCGTCAATCTGCTCCTTGGCGATGGTGCAACTATAAAGTTCTTCCCCTTTGTGCATCACTAAAGTGCCGTTCTCCGCAATAAAGAGCATACGTTCTTTGACGGGTTCAAAGGTTTTGATCAAGCTGTAATATTGACGTCCAGACGCTGCAGCAAACAGAATGCCTCTGGCTTGCAACTGCTCAAACATCGGGAAAAACGCCGGGTTAAGTTGGCTGTTTTCGTCCAGCAACGTACCGTCCATATCGGCAGCAATAAATTTAAGATCGGATAACGACATACAGAAACTACCTAAAAATAACAAAGCAAAGTGGGCCCAATCTGAGCAGAAAAAGTCTCGCTTGTACAGCAATAAGGGTTGACGATCGGCACTTTGCTTAACGTGCCGACAGCATTACTTAAAAAGTGGCAGTAGAGCTTTGAACGCAGGATGTTTGGCGTCCTCCATCAATTCAAACAGGCACATTTCCAGCCCCGTCAAGCCAACACCGCTGGCGCAGAGCTTTTTCAGTGCCAGGTCTTTGTTGGCCGCATCACGCGAGGAGACACAATCACTGACTACCTGAGGCTCATAACCCATTCGTTTCAGATCCATGGCCGTTTGGTAAACACAAATGTGCGTTTCAATGCCACAGAGAAGCCATTGTTCAACCTGACATGCGCGGATAGCTTCGGCAACAGACTCGGTGCGGCACCCAGAAAAGGTGTGTTTGTGAAACGGAACAAATCCCGTCAGCGCATGCGCGATCGGCTCGGCTGTCTGACCTAAATTCTCGGGGATCTGTTCAAGCCAGATGATGGGTAGATCCAACGCTTTCGCTCCTTCAATCAGCTTGACGATATTAGCGATCATCTGCTCACTGCCATCCACCATTTGCGCCAGCTTCCCTTGGACATCAACAACGATGAGTCCGGTGTTGTTACTCTCTAACATCTGCTTTTCCTTTTTGGCTGGATAATCAACCTCTTTAATATAGTCTTATTCTGCTGCCCACACATTACGAATATCTGGCCATCCCCAGTTGGTGAGGGCAACATCTTGTAATACGCCATGGAAACGCAGTGTCTGTAAGTGGTGGAACAGCGGCGAAATCCAATACTCATTGATCAATGCCGAAGCAATCGGTTCAAGCTTGTCGAGATAATCAACTAGGGGCACTTCAGCGCGCAGGGCGATCAGTTGTTGATCCAGCCATTCACTTGCTGTCTCACCAATACAGGCATGCAAGATGGGATTGCTAAAGAGATTGCAAAAGGCGGAAGCATGGCGGTTATCGTCTAAGCTGATGTTGGTCAAAATCAGCGCTTCGCTGAGCTCACCCTCTCTGGCTTTTTGATCCAGTCCGCGATAGGAGTATGTTTGGATCGTCACTCGGCATCCTTGTTCGGCAAGTAGACTCTGTATGGCGCGCGCGCAATGCGACAACACTTTGTAGTTGTAAATCGCAAGGTCGATGTACTTTGGTAGCTTCACTTTTTCCGCTTTTGGCCGCACGACAGCTTGCCACTGCGGCAGCAGATTGTGCGCCGTCACTGAACCAAACGAGCCATTCATTTTCGCAATCTCGCTTTGCACCCGCTGCGGTGTCAATAGACCGCTGAGATAACGACGCTGCGCTGGACTAAAAGCGTTGCGCCCAGTTTGGTTATACATCAACAGCAAACAACCATCCTCTACTCGGCTCTGCTGCTGCGGGTGAGATTCCTGTGCAGATTTTCGAGAGTTGACATAATGGTCACAAGGCTCATGGCTTGCCTCAGGCTGGTTGGTCTCGATCTGTTTGCGTGCAGAAGTCTGCTCGTCAATCAGCCAGATAGTGACTTGATCGGTAATCGCACGACAAGCAAAGTAGTTTTCAAACGCACGTAACTTAAACTGTGCATCGGAATGTTCCTCCATTTCAAATGGGCCGCTACCAATCACCAACGGACTTAGCGTTGCATTCACTTGACTAACAGGTTGAATAGCGTAACGAAACGCCAGCAATCAGGCCCGCAAATCCGCGATCCGACTGTTTTAAGGTGAACACCACTTTGAGTGGCGACTCGTCGACGATGTTATCGAGATGGGCCAACTCTTTGCGATACAAATCTAAGCTCGAGAGTTTGGCAAACAGACTGACTATCGTGCTGGCGTCAATCGCAGCGCCGTTGTGAAACGTCAGCCCCGGCCTGAGATAAAATGTCCACTTGCGATCATCGTCTTCACTACGCCAATGATGGGCTAACTCCGGGTGCAACTGGCCATCTTTATCGCAAGAGAGCAAGCAACAGTAGAGCTGACGAATCAAAAAACGTTCGCTGCTGCGCTGCAAGTGGTGCGGCAGAATTTGTTCAAATGGCCGCTTGTAGGTGAGTTGGATGTGCAAACGCCCAGCGCGCAGCGACGCGCCCGAGGTATTTTTCAGCAGGCGACCGAAAGCATTTTGATCTTGGTCCAAAATAGCCAGCGCTTTTTCATATTTTCCCGCCCGGATGCGCGTTGTGGCCAGCTGCTCTTTCAATGAGGCCAGCTCAATATTCAACATCAATTGCGAACGCTGGTTGCGCCCAGACTTGGGTTGCCACTGTAGCCAACCCGCCTGCTGCATTTGTGTTAACAGACTGCGTGTGTGTCTCGGCGTGGTAAAGAGGAGGTCGGCCACCTCCTGTAGCGTGGTTTTGGCCGCGATACCCACTCCCATAGGCTGTAAACGCACGTAGTAACGAAGAAGATTGAGTTCTGACAAAAGTGAGCCTCGCTGTATGAGAAGCCACTAGTATCGCGCAAACCGGGAGAGAAAAAATCAGAAATAAATCGCTTTGATTGTTCCTCGTTTTGCCATTTTCACGCCCAATCTTAGGCTTTTTTGCCCTTAAATCTGTTTATCCGGAACAAAACGGAAAAACTTACTCAGTTTTTCTATTCCCGATTTTGTCGGAGTATCGCTAGGCAGCAAGTCCACCACCTTTTCCGCACCGAAAGGAGCCTATTATGAACAGTAACTCAAATCACAACACCAAACGGGTCATGCTTAGCTACTATGCCAATCGACTTAGGATTACTCGCAACCCACTAGAGCGTCAGGCTCTGCTCATTTTACTCGATTGGCTGTGATCCTGAGCCAAAGCGGCACTTTCCATTTATGCTCCTAACGAACCAGCGTTGCTGGTCACCCCCACCAATAACTGGGTAAGTGCCGCTTTGACTAAGCATCCCGTTTGGCGGACAAAGTTCCGCCAAACGGTTTTATTCACCTTCCAATCGTTTAGCGAAGCGAGTAACATGCCCGAGCAATTAAGCAAACGTTAAACTTTTTATTCTCAGGGCGGGGCGAAATTCCCCACCGGCGGTATACCTTTTAGGTGAGCCCGCGAGCGCTCGATTCGTCGAGGTCAGCAGATCTGGTGAGAAGCCAGAGCCGACGGTTAGAGTCCGGATGAGAGAGAATGAAACCACACCAGAACACTCGCGTTCTGGTGCATTTCGTTTTGGATTGAGCTTAGCTCATTCCCCCTCATACAGCCCTGATTCTGGTGATTATTAGGAGTTAACCATGAATCAGTCATCACTACTTGCCGAATTTGGCGATGCTATCACGCGTGTTGAAAAAGCGCTGCTTGCGTTACAACAAGGTCGTGGCGTGCTACTTTTAGATGATGAAGATCGCGAAAATGAAGGTGACATTATCTATTCTGTCGATCATCTGACTACCGAGCAGATGGCGCTGATGATCCGTGAATGCAGTGGCATCGTCTGTCTATGCCTGACCGACGAGCAAGCCAATAAGCTGGAACTGCCGCCTATGGTGGTCAACAACAACAGCGCCAATCAAACTGCGTTTACTGTCTCGATTGAAGCCAAACACGGCGTAACAACCGGCGTTTCCGCACAAGATCGTGTCACGACGATTAAAACCGCAGTCAATCCGCAGACAAAGGCCGACGATTTAGCTCGCCCTGGGCACGTCTTTCCTTTACGTGCCCGCCCTGGCGGCGTACTCGCGCGTCGCGGACACACAGAAGGGACGGTGGATCTGATGCAAATGGCAGGGTTATCTCCTGCTGGTGTGCTGTGCGAGTTAACCAACCCTGATGGCAGCATGGCGAAAACGCCAGAGATCATCGCCTTTGGCAAACTGCACCATATGCCAGTACTGACGATTGAAGATATGGTCAGCTACCGCAAGCAGTACGATCTTAAACTGGCGTAAGCCACTTAGAATGCGACAAGGCCAGAATCTCTGGCCTTGTTTTTTATGGAAATGAGCTTAACGGAATGAGCGCCCTTTGATGGGCATTTTCACCAGTCGCCCTTTATTGCGTGGCAGTTTCCGCGTGTGACAAACGTTTTTCAGCGGCACAAAATCGCATGGCGAGAAAGCATTGTCTGACATCAGATCACCGCAAAGTTTATCGATCAGCTCTTCATTAACATCCCACATGGTAAACATATGCACGTACTTACGGGTTTGTGTTGGATCTTTCGGATCGCGGATCTCCTCTTTCGCCAACGAGTACTTAAAGATGATGTCATCATTAGGCTGGCAGAAAATAAGAGACAGAGAGAGCGGCGTGCGTTGCAGCCAAAGATCTGGCGGTAAATCAGCGTTCTTACTTGCCCAGTATTTCGCCACGTCGGACAGTTTTTGATAAGCATATTCCGCCATGCGCTGTCCTCTCATCGCCAGATCGATCTGCTTGCGATAGTCATTACGTGCGAAGTACTCCCAAAGGATCAGAGGGGAGATACCACTACGCGAACCAGCAAACGTGGTATCGGGCGAGCCAATGTACGTAGGATTATCCGGAGGCGTCACCATAAATTTATGCTTGGTCATGTAAACGCCGGTTGGCCAAGGTGCGCCCGGCCACTTATGCCCGCTGGTAACGATTGAGTGCACCATCTCGTTACGAAAATCAAAATCTGGCCCAGTTGAGCAATGGTTGTTTTCAAAAAATGCCTCATATTCCGGCATGCGGGCCGCCATTTTGACAAACGGCATATAGCTGGCTCCTAGAGCGCCATCAACATGAATCCAATAGCCGCTGCGCCACTCGGTTTTGCTCGGATCGTCAGGATCGATCGGTACTTGACGCTCATACAAGCCATACTTTTTCAATACTTCTTTAAGCCTTGCAGTCGCCTCGTCAATGTTGTCGTAAGCGCCTTTAAATGTCGTGCCATAGTTGAGCACCACAATAGGTGGGTAACCTTTACTGGCGAAAAAATCGACATACGCCACCAGCTTATCAACATCAATGGCCCCCGAACCGACTGGCAATCCCGCAGATGGGCCTTGCGAAGGCACTTCCGAAGGCCAAGGTTCGCCCGGCGCAAGCGGATTTTCATCGGGATAAAGACGATTACCAAGCTCACCGAACGTCTCGATTTTCTCCACTGACATCGCTTTGACTATCGAATAGTGGGTATCTTCGGAGAAAAACGCCACGGGCGTGTAGGCATTGGGCTTGTCATCATCTGCCTCAGGATAATGGGCATAAAGCTGCGAATATTTGACGGTATTGCCTTGGGCATCCTCTCCGCTGATCTCATCATCTAACAATTTTTGTCCGGAGAGATAATCGCGCGCGTTGAGCATGGCGTACAAGTTCCCTTCTGTACTGCCCATGGTGAGCACATAGCCCCAGTAACTTTCTGGATTACCGGGCTCAACTGAGCCATCACTGCGCAGATAAGGCCCTTGCGAAGGCCAATTGGCGTTCCACAACGAAGCAAAATAGTCGAGCACCATACGTTCAACAAATTTGCTATTGACCGTGTAATTCCCATCGACAAATGGGTCTCCGACATTATTCAAACTGACATCGAGAAACGGCGCGATATTTTGTCGGTATTGAATTTTTTCCTCTGCCTGATAGCCAATAAAATTCGCTCGTTGAGTGGCGGCATAGCGATACACTTGCTCAAAAGCCGCTTGTTGTTGACGCTCGGTTTGCCCGGTGGGCGGGATCTCCATCATGCGTTCATCAACGGCGGCTTCCTGCTGCGCAAAGGCATAATTGAGCCGACGATAGACGTCAATCGGATCGGCACTGGGCGCGGAGATCAATCCTTGTGCTTCCGGTGGCACCAAGGTTTCCCAAGGCTGTTGTTCTGGTCCATATTTGATTGAATTTTTGCAACGATCACTCATGAGGGTTCTCCCTATTGTCTTCAGAAACGTCGTCAGCATGATCTAGCCAAACTGCATGAGCATAGTTGCTTATATAAAAGATGCCACTTGTGCAGAATCATGTAACGTCACAGAGGAAAAGCCCGACATCAGCACCATGGCGCTGCCAGTAACTTGCAATGCCTATGAAACAGTAGTAATACTTATACCCAGATTACTTTTGAAGCACCTTTTTGGGTGTGCGGTTGTTGTGAGATAAAAGGATATTGCTATGTTAAAGAAACGCTTTTTCAAGACAAAAGATGAAGTCGAGGTGACTTTTGAAGTCGAACAGGAACACTGGGAAAGCGCGCAGGTGGCCGGGGATTTCAATAATTGGCAACCTGAACCAATGACGTTGGTGAAGAAAAGCGGCCAATTTAAGTTCAAAACTCGTCTGCCCAAGGAACAGAAAATCGAGTTCCGCTATCTGTTTAATGAAGAGAAATGGGAAAACGATCCTCAAGCCGATGGTTATGTCGCCAACGGTTTTGGTAGCGATAACAGCTTGGTTTTGACCAGCGAGTAAACCGCACACACGTAAAGGCGCACATCGCGCCTTTTTTATTGCCCGCCATTTTTGCTCTCTTCGCCGTGCCTTTGGCACTCACTTGGCACTTGCCAGCGCTGTGCGTCTTCTCCCCAGCGCTGAGCGATAAAATCAATAAACTGCCTCACCACGGGTGTCTGATAACTGCGAGACAGGTAAACCGCCCACAGCGCTGAACCGGGCACATGATAATCTCGCAGCACCACCTGCAACTTCCCCTGTTGCAGCAACGGATTGGCCAAATCACAGGGCAAGCGAATAATCCCATGCCCCGCCTTCGCCGCGCCAAGCAAAGTGCCCATATCGTTGGCACGAATGCAGCCCTTCACCTCCACTTCCGTTACTTGGTTGTCCGCAACAAAACGCCACAGCACCGAACTCAGATGTACCAAACAGTTGTGCTGGCGCAGATCTTGAGGCTGTTCTATTGGCGAGTGGCGTTGTAAATATTCCTCCGAGGCGCAAATCACCGTATCGATCGCCATCAGTTTTCTCGCAATTAAACTCTCGTCAGGCTGGTTGGTATAGCGCAGCGCCACATCGACGCGTTCGTCCACCAACTGGGAAAACTTATCCGAGGCGAGAATGTCCACCGTCACTTGCGGATGAAGCTGGGTGAACGCACACACCGCATCAATCAATAGATGCTGAGAAAAGCCAATCGGCGCTGACACACGGATCAAACCGCTCAATGCTTGAGCTCGGCTCAACGCTTCCACTTGCAACGCCGCCGCTTCATCGAGAATACGTTGGCAACGCACATAAGCCTGTTCGCCCGCGTCGGTCAGGCTGACTTTTCTGGTTGTGCGGTGTAACAACCGCTGCTGCAACCACGCTTCCATCTCTTGAATATGCCGCGACACCTGTAATCGACTAAGATTGAGCACTTCCGCCGCTTGGGTAAAACTGCGGCAATTCGCCACTTCAATAAAGCTCTTTATCGCTTCCAACTTATCCATACGTCACCAATTAGATCGAAATGCAGATACAATCTATATCAATAGCCAGCATTTATCACCAAATCATTAGCCAGTAGACTGCAATGGTTGTCGAGAAAGACGGGATAAATCACAGGAGATTGAAATGAAAGTAGCGGTATTAGGTGCATCTGGCTGGATTGGTAGCCAAATCGTAGAAGAAGCAGTAACTCGTGGTCATCAAGTCATCGCATTGGTGCGCAATCCAAGCGCCATCGAACGCCAAGACGTTGAAGTGCGCCAGTTGGATGTGCTTGCAGAGCAAGATTTTGCTCAAACCCTCCAAGGGGTAGACACTGTTATCGCCTCCATCGGCGGTCGCGCGGCAGGTAACCACGATATGGTTGAACGCTCGGCAGCCAAACTGCTGGAGCAACTGCCAAACGTGGGCGTAAAACGCCTGCTGTGGGTCGGCGGCGCAGGGTCACTGGAAGTTGCCCCTGGCGTTCAACTGGTTACTGTACCCGATTTTCCAGCGGAGTATAAAGATGAAGCATTAGCTCAGTCGCAAGCGTTGCAACTGTTTCGCCACAGTGACTCTCCGCTCAATTGGACTTTTGTTAGCCCAGCGGCCGAAATTTTCCCGGGCGAAAAAATGGGCCAGTTCAGAGTCGGCGGCGACCAATTACTGACCGATGCACAAGGCCACAGCAAGATTTCAGTCGCGGACTTCGCCAGCGCCATGCTGGATGAGCTGGAGACAGCGAAACACGCCAAGCAACGTATTTCTGTTGCTTACTAGTGTGAACCTAAGCAAAAACACGGCTTAGCACATTGCGAAAACTGACCAAAGCCATGCCGTTGCATGGCTTTTTGCTATGCTCTTTATCAGCAACGATGACTCTTTTTCATTATTGATACACTGTTCAGAACTGAGCACGAATTAAGCCGAACTATTTGAAACAACGCGGTGAAAGGTGTAATTTCACATCGCCTTGAAAGGCGAAACCAAAAATCATAACAAATACAAAGCATAGAAATAGACCATGGCAGAAAACCACAAGTTGATCATTGTCGAAGACGATATCAAGTTACAACAAATGTTGGGTGACTATTTTCAGTCACAAGGATTTACCGTGATCACGACCGACAATGGCTTGGATGCCCCATCGCTGATTTTGCAGGAAAAGCCGTGCATCGTTTTGCTTGATCTGATGCTACCGGGCCAAAATGGCTTAAGCGTCTGCCGACAAATTCGTGACAGTTACTTTGGCAAAATTCTCATGCTTACCGCCAGTGATGACGATTTTGACCACGTCGCAGCACTGGAAATGGGCGCCGATGATTATGTCAGCAAACCGATTAAGCCACGCGTATTATTAGCTCGGATCAGAATGCTGCTCCGCCGTCCAGATGTTACGCTCAATGAAGAGAGCAACCACTGCCAATTTGGCGTACTCAAACTTAACCGAATTCGTAAGGAGTGCCAGATTGCCGAGCGTGTTGTCAGCCTGACCGACGGTGAATTTGATTTACTTTGGCTATTGGCCAGCTCCGCAGAGCAAGTGCTCTCCCGAGAATGGCTGACCAAAACCTTACGCGGTATCGAGTACGATGGCATTGATCGCACCATAGACAATCGCATTGTTACCCTGCGCAAAAAACTCGACGACACCACCACACCAGCGAGAAAGATCCTCACCGTACGCGGTAAAGGCTATATGTTTATGCCGGATGTGTGGGAGTAACGACTCAATATGAAACGCATCTACCTCGAAGCATTCTGTGGCTTAGTTATCCTGTTTTTTGCCACGCTGTGGGGCTATGAAACCGTGGTTTATCAGTGGAATACGGACTACGACCAGATCCTCGAGCAATATCAGGCAGAGGCGTTTCATCAGTTGCTCGAACCCGCCTTTGAGGAAAAAGGCGATTTGTACGTAACACAACAGATCCGCCAATACGCGGCATCGACGCGTACTGTGCTGACGCTATTTGACCCGATGGCACTGCCCGCGGAAGTGGAGAACGCCTTTGCCGATAGCGCGTTGCAAGTCTACTTTGATCAAGATCGCAGCCTGTGGCTACGTTTCGACGACACCTCCATGGTCTATCATCTGGCGGACGACATACACTCCCCACTTAGGCAAGCTATTGATTTTGCAGATAACCTCATTTGGGTTTTCTTTATGCTGGGGTTTGCGCTCTACTGCGTGTTACTGATCTGGTTTTTGAGCCGCCGCGTGCGCGAGTTGGAACGAGTTACCTTAGCTTTTGCCTCCGGCGACCTTTCGGTGCGTGCAAAAACCACCAGCCGTTATTCGGTTGGAAGCCTCAACAAAAGCTTTAACATCATGGCCGATAAAATTGCCAAATTGATCACCAGTAATCGCATGCTGACCAACGCGGTGGCTCATGAGCTGCGCACCCCGATCTTCCGCTTGCAGTGGCAAGCCGATCTCTTAGCGGACTCAGAAACTGAGCAAGGAACAACGTAAATCTGTCTCTAGCATGGTGGAAGACATTGATGAAATGGAACACATGGTGGAGGAAATGCTCTACTACGCCAAAATGGAGCGCCCTCAGGCCAATATTCAAACTCAACCCATTACACTATCACCTTGGTTTACCACTTTGCAGCAAAGATGGCAGAGCGAAACGTCTCATTCGGTAGACATCGAGCTACAAACACCCCTTTCGTCGGTACACATCGATCCCCACCTTGTCAAACGAGCACTGGATAACTTGGTTCGTAACGCCATGCGCTACGCCAAATCACGCATCGTCTTGACCATCTTCACAGACGAAGATCAGTTGACGATCGAAGTTCATGATGATGGTCCTGGCATCAGCGAAAAAGACTGGCCCTACTTATTTGATGCCTTTTACAGCGTGGACAAATCACGTAACAAGTCGACCAGCGGTTATGGCCTTGGGTTAGCGATTGTCAAACAGATTGCCACCGTCCATCGCGGCGGTATCGACATCGCTCACAGCCCTTTAGGCGGTGCTTGTTTTCACTTACGCATTCGCTACCAACGCAGTCACGCAAAATAACTCGTTCGAATTATCACCACATTGCTCGTGTCTTACATTTCATTACAGAGTCTGACGGACTCAAAATATAAAACACTGTACATTTGGACCCCACTATTGATGACAGTGTTAACAGCCATCTCCCTATCACGTCATTAATGTCGGACTTTCCGGCTCTGTGTTTCCAACTTGGCAGCATCTCTAAGCGCGGCATCTTGTGATGCCCGCGTGTTATTGCGTCCCGCTCACCGACGAGCGCGCCGATTGCTAAGCCAATCTTAAGAAAGCAGCGCCATTCTAAACAAACACAGCAAAGCAGGAACATTGTTTTGAAACCAGGAAAAACAGGCATTCGCCGTATCGTTGATGCAACCGGTTACTCCATTCAAGGGCTTAAAGCCGCTTGGGGGCATGAAGCCGCATTTCGGCAAGAGATGATTCTCACCACACTCCTTTCTATCGTGGCGTTTCTCTTACCAGTGACTCATATCGAACGCATTTTGCTGGTTTCCAGCCTCCTGCTGGTGGTGATTGTTGAACTGCTGAACTCTGCTGTAGAGGCAGTGGTTGACCGTATTGGCAGCGAGCATCATGAACTAAGTGGACGAGCCAAAGATATCGGCTCGGCGGCGGTTTTTGTTGCGCTGGCACTAGCACTGTTTGTTTGGTCTTCGGTATTACTGGCATGATGTTGAACAGAATTAAAACCGCCACAAAAGGCGAATTCTCCTATCTCTCCTTCACTTTTTTGATGGCGCTCTACTTTACACTGGTGGTTAACCTACCGGTTTATAAAGAGTTGTTATCTATTTTCACTAAGCTGGACACGGTTAAAATTGGCTTTGCCATTTCCATTCCATTGTTCTTTCTGGCGGCGCTCAATCTGATCTTCAACCTATTGAGTTGGCCTTGGCTGAGTAAGCCGCTTTTTGTTCTGTTGCTGATTGTATCGAGCATGGTGAGCTACGCAGGGTACAACTACGGCACCTTGTTTGATTACAGCATGATTGCCAATATCTTCGAAACAGACACCAGTGAAGCCAGCTCTTATTTTAGCACCTACTCGCTTGTCTGGACGCTACTGATGGGCATCATCCCAGCTATTTGGGTGTTGCGTGTCAAGCTCACCATGCGCGGTTCTTTTATTCGCATGACGCTGCACAAGCTCGCGATGATTCTGGCCTCTGTTCTCGCCATTGGGGTTATCGCAGCGCTTTACTATCAGGATTACGCCTCGGTCGGTCGCAATAACAGCTACCTGAAGAAAATGATCATCCCGACACAGTACGTCTACAGCGCGACTCAGTACATACGTGATACTTATTTCACCACGCCACAGCCGTATCAACAACTGGGACTAGATGCGAAACAGTCGGATCAAGCGCTTGCTCAAGCACAAACCAAGCCCACTTTGCTGGTGTTTGTGATGGGCGAGACGGCTCGCTCGCAAAACTACCAATTAAATGGTTATGAGCGTGCGACCAATCCTTATACCAGCCAGTTTGACGTCATCTCATTCCAGGATGTCAGTTCTTGCGGCACCGCAACAGCCGTCTCTGTTCCTTGTCTATTCTCCAACCTAACTCGTGCAAATTTCGAACGTTCCGTGGCAGATAACCAAGACAATGTGCTGGATATTTTAAATCGTGCTGATGTTTCTCTATTGTGGAAAGAAAATGATGGCGGCGACAAAGGCGTTGCACGAAACATTCCTTCCGTGACGGTCGATCGTTCGCGCAAAGATGCCATGTGTAATGGCAGTACCTGCTTTGATATGGCGTTGCTGGAGAATTTTGACCAAGAAGTCGCCAGCATGCAAGGCAACCGTATGATTGCGCTGCACCTTATCGGTAGCCATGGCCCGACCTACTTCCAACGTTACCCTAAAGAACACGCCGTGTTTATGCCCGACTGCCCTCGCGCTGATATCGAAAACTGCAGCGTAGAGCAGATCACCAACAGCTACGACAACACCATACGCTACACCGATTATGTGATTGCTCAGACGATTGAGAAATTGCAACGCCTTGAAGAGCAATTTAATACCGCGCTGATTTATGTTTCGGATCACGGCGAATCGCTTGGAGAAAACGGGCTATTCCTGCACGGAATGCCCTATGGCTTAGCACCAGAGTACCAAACCAAAGTGCCATTGATACTCTGGATGTCTTCAGGTTTTAAACAAGCCAAAAATGTGAACGAAAGCTGCCTAAAATCAGAGGTTCAACAAACAGATACCTATTCACATGACTATATTTTCCATTCATTGCTTGGGATAATGGACGTCCAAACCGAGCTGTATAACTCTCGGCTTGATCTCTTCTCTGCGTGCCGTTCATAAGGAAATCATTCATGCGCAAACTGAATTTGGGCCCATTACATCCTATTTTGGCATTTAGCGCCGTTGCTTTAGGTCTTCTTACCACCTCAAGAGTGCTGCTTGCCGTTTGGCAAGCTGACCGAGTCAGTGCCGCTGAAGGATGGCTGAATCTCATCGTGCAAGGTATTCGAGTCGATATAGCCACGCTCAGTTGGCTATTTATCCTGCCGGCGCTGCTGGCTGCGCTTTTTCCCGTGCAAGGCATTTTCGGTAAAATTTGGCGAACGTTGCTACGACTCTGGCTAGTTGCAGGTTTGTGGATTCTCGTTTACATGGAGCTCGCCACACCGCCTTTCATCATGGAATACGACCTGCGTCCAAACCGTTTGTTTGTTGAATACCTGATTTATCCCAAAGAAGTGTTCAGCATGCTCTGGTCGGGCTATAAACTGGAGCTGTTTATCGGTTTGATCGGCTCTGTCGCGACCTTGTGGTTTGGCTGGAAATGGAGCGAGAAAGTCACGGCGCAAACTCAGCAAGTCAAGTGGCGCTGGCGTCCCGTATTGGCGGTCGCTGTTGTCATTCTTGGCGTGCTCGGCGCACGTTCATCACTAGGCCATCGACCGCTCAACCCAGCAATGGTGGCATTTTCTAGCGATCCATTGGTCAATGATCTTGTGCTGAACTCGGCTTACTCGGTCTTTTTTGCTATCAACAACATGAAATCCGAGCGAAGTGCGGTGCAATTTTATGGCAAGATGGACACCAATCGCGTTATCGAGTTAGTAAAGCAATCTTCCGCCAAAGAGAACTATCTGCCTGGCAGCTTACCAACGCTAAACTTTAACCCTGCCACACATCAAGGCAAAAAGAAAAACCTCGTGATCTTATTGCAAGAGAGCTTAGGTTCCCGTTTTGTTGGTGGATTGGGCGGCTTGCCATTGACACCAAATTTGGATCAGCTCCTCAAAGAAGGCTGGAGCTTTACCCAAATGTACGCAACAGGAAACGCGCTCTGTTCGAGGAATTGAAGCGGTAACGACGGGTTTCCCACCGACACCATCACGCGCTGTGGTCAAATTGAGCAAAAGCCAAACTGGCTTTTTCACCATCGCGGATTTACTGCAAAAGCAGGGATATCACACCCAATTCATTTACGGCGGCGAAGCGCACTTCGATAACATGAAAAGCTTTTTCCTTGGTAATGGCTTTGAACAGATTGTCGATGAGCCTCAATATGATAACCCTGAGTTCAAAGGCTCTTGGGGGGTGAGTGATGAAGATCTCTATACCAAAGCGGATCAAGAATTTACTCGTCTCAATCAACAAGGTAAACCTTTCTTTAGTCTAGTCTTTACCTCGAGTAACCACAGCCCGTTTGAGTATCCCGCAGGTAAGATTGAGCCGTATGATGCCCAGTTCAATACGCGCAACAATGCGGTGAAATACTCAGATTACGCACTTGGCACTTTCTTCGATAAAGCGAAAAAATCAGACTACTGGGATAATACCGTGTTTATCATCATCGCCGATCACGATGCCCGCGTGTATGGTTCACAGCTCGTTCCTGTGGAGCATTTCCACATCCCGGCGTTGATTCTGGGTAAAGATATCGCTCCGAGAGAAGACGATCGCTTGGCGAATAACTTAGATATGCCACCAACCTTACTCTCTTTGATTGGGGTGGATGCGACGACGCCGATGATTGGCCGAGATTTAACCAAACCTCTCGCCCGTGAAGATGAACGAGCCATGATGCAATTTGATAAAAACTTCGGTTACCTTACCCGCGACAATCTGGTGGTGTTCTCTCCTGGTGAAAAAGTGTCGACCTACCAATACAACTTTGCAGATAAAACACTCACGCCCAAAGACGCAACCCCAGAGGATATTGAACGAGCCAAAGCTCATGCTTTGTTAGGTTCGATGGCGTACAAACATAATTGGTACAGCGCTGACGCCGCTCACTAACGCCCAACCCGTCATCTGACAGCCTGACAAAACAAATTTGCTCGCCCTCACAAAAACGCCATCGACTTTCGATGGCGTTTTTACTTTTTACTCAACAATCTGTGATCCGCCACAATCTCGGTAGGGATAAATCGCTAAGTGGCTGTGATTACGATCTCTCATCCTCCCTCCTCCTCCCTGCTGACTGAGTAAAAAGGCTGATTTTATTGATGAATTATTCATCAATAATTTGCGCAAAACTCTAATAAGGAAATTAACGTGAAACAGGTACTCACCACACTTTCATTGGCGGTTGCCACCGCCCTGCTGGCCGGTTGTAACTCATCTTCCAATGTCGAGAAACTGCCCAGCACCAACGCCTATCAATGTGATGTCTCCGCAACGGATAAAGCGGACGACCTGCGTATCTACCAAGTCATGGTGGAGAGCTTTGTCAACGGCAACGAGCAAATTGGCCACGGCACTGGCTACGGCACCAGCCACCATATGGGCGATATTCAGGGCATCATTGACTCGCTTGATTACATCCAATCGTTGGGGATGAACGGCATTTGGCTCACACCAATCTTTAACTCTGTACCGAAGGCGGGGCAAGATCACTGGGCAGATCGCCTTGACGCCACCGGTTATTTTGCCACCAACTATTTTGAAATAGACCCACGTTTTGGCAGCATGGACGACGCACGTCGATTGGTCGAAGAAGCCCACGCACGCGGTTTATACGTCTTCTTTGATGGCGTGTTTGGTCACCACAAAGGCAACGTGGTCGCCTCACCGACAGGCAAGCTTCCGGCTGGAGGCAACAATCCAGTAGATTACCCTGAAAGCCTCGCTTTCTATCAGGAGGTGGCGCAATTTTGGGTTAAGGAACTCAAGATCGACGGTTGGCGCCTAGATCAAGCGTACCAAGTGCCGACAGAGGCTTGGGTAGAGATCCGCAAAGCGGTAGATGATGCCTCAAAAAGTGTCACTTATACCAATAGCAAAGGGGAAAACGTCAACCCACTGGGCTACATGGTGGCCGAGATTTGGGCGGGTGAAAACCGCATCACCGAAACCGGTTATGGCAGCGCAGAAAATCCCGCACTATGCTCCGCTTTTGACTTCCCGGTACGCTATCGCCTAGTCGAAACCTTTGCGGTCAATGAGGCGGGCGTAGGCGGTAAGTCGGGCGAATGGCTGGCAGAAGGTATGGACTTACATGCGCTGTATCCAAGCCATGCTCAGCCGAACCTGATGATCGGTAACCATGACTTAGTCCGCTTTGGCGATCTCTTGCAGCGCGGCAACATCGCCGAGCCACAAGATGCTGAATACTGGCTGCGCCACAAAGCGGTCTTCGCTTTCCAAGCGGCTTACACTGGGCCAATCACCCTCTACTACGGCGATGAGATTGGCGATCAGGTCGATAATTTCGCCGCGAAAGTAGAACAAGATTGCGCGGTTAAAGGCTTGTGTGACGATCATGTTGCTCGCTCCAGCGGCAAAGTGGAAGGCGTAACGGCGACGTTGAATGCCAACGAGCAAGACCTCAAACAGTACGTGCAAAAATTAATGACGCTGCGTAGTAATCATCCGGCCCTTGCCAAAGGCAAGCGAGTCAATGTTATGGCTGACAACAAAGTCTACGCGGATCATAAAAGCACGGCTGACGAATCGATTCTCTACGTGGCGAATCTCGGCAAAGGGCTGCAATATTTGCAACTGAGCGATGAAAAAGTGGGATCAACGGGCAGCTTGACCGATCTGTTGACAGGTGAAGAGATCAAACTGATCGACGGGCAATATCTGGTCTCGCTCAACCCATTTGAAGCACGCTTCCTCAAGATCAATCAACCTTCGGCAGCTGGCCCTAAAGTTGCCAAAGCGGCGATGGCCAGTGGCATCGGTGAAGGCTTCATGGCGCAGTGCGACAACCCAACGCTCGATGAGAGTGGACCTATTCGCAAAAAACTCTACGTGGTTGGCGATTTCAGCGATTCGGCTTGGCAGCACCAAGATCATCGCCAGTTTGAGTACAAAGGCGACGGCGTTTACCAAGTGGTGACCAACGAAAAACCGGGCAGCTACCGTATGCAGTATGCCGCTAAAACCTGGACTCCTCAGTTCACCGCCAAAGGGCTGAGTCTGAAATTGGGTCAAGATAACCCATTGATTAAAGGGGGTTATGGTAAAGATACCGCGGTGACCATTATGGCGGAAGGCCGCTACGTCTGGAGTTTGCAATTTGACCAACAAGGTACGCCACTCAAAGTAATGGCGTCCAAATGTGCTGAGTAACGCCAGCTCAGCGACATAAGCTGGGTGTCTCACCCTGCTAGTTTGGGATGCTGTTATCAGCATCCCTTTTTTTATATTTGGCTAACCTTTCACCACTCCTTGATTAACGAAATCGGTTTCCTGTTTATTTCGTGACAAAATTCAAACATATTCATGAAAGTAATGGTTTTGTAATGCAAAATTGCGACCTTTGTTAACTTTCCTGTTGCGATGAAACTTTATCCTTAATTGATTTTTATATCATTAAACAGAAGGTTATATGCTAAATAGAATAATGACTCTAAGTGCACTGACTCTGCTCTCCACCAGCGCAGCGTACGCACAAGTCACCAATGGTGACTTTGAAAGTTGGACCAACAACACACCAAACGGATGGACAACCATTGATTCCGGTATTGCGCTGAGCCAAAGTAATTCGGTATTTAAAAGCGGCAAACTCGCTGCGGCCATCGCGGTCAATACCGGAACTCAATCCGAGACCGATTTCACTCAGCTTGTTCAGGTGGAACAGGGCAAAACTTACCAGTTTTCCGTGTCGCTTTATCACACTGAAGGCAAAGTAAAAGCACGTTTGATCGTGGACGGCTATCAGGGCTATTCCAATAATGGCCTCGTGAACCAATGGCAAGATCTCACTTTTGCTTACACCGCGACCGCCACCAAAGAGATTACTGTCGGTCTGCGTTTTTATGACATGACTGGTTTTGACGGCTCTGAAACCGTTTATATCGACAATTTTCAGCCGACCGAGACCGCCACCACCCCGACAGAACCAGCAAGTTGCGCCAATACTAGCGCGACTTTGACCTTAATTACTGACCAATACGCCAGCGAAACCAGTTGGTTGCTTAAAGACAAATCAGGCAGCAGCTTGTTCTCTGGTTCTGGCTATGACAACTCCTCCAGCAACACGGTAGAAATGTGTCTCGCCGATGGCGAATATACGTTTGAAATCAACGATACCTACGGAGACGGCATCTGTTGCAGCGTGGGGAATGGCTTTTACAGCTTGGTCGCTAACGGCAGCACGCTTGCCTCTGGCGCTGAGTTTGGCAAAACTCAGGCAACCACCTTTACTTTGGGCAACGGTACGCCAACGGATCCAACCGATCCTACTGAACCACCGGTGCTCGGCGAATATTACAAAGCCGCTGAGGGCAAAACGGGTTTTGCACTGAAAACCGCGCTCTACAACATCATCGCCAATCACAACAGCCAAGGCTACAGCGCAATTTGGAACCTAGCGAAAGTCGCCGATTTGGATCTCTACTATGAGCAGGACGGTTCCATTCTTGATATGTACTCGGAAAAACCTGCGGGTGCGGACGGTGCTCAGTTTACTAAAGTAACGGACCAATGCGGCCAGTACAGCAAAGAAGGCGATTGCTACAACCGTGAGCACTCTTTCCCGAAAAGCTGGTTTGGCGGCACCATAGAACCAATGAACTCAGATGGTCACCACATTTTCGCCACCGACGGTTATGTAAATGCCAAGCGCAGCAACTGGCCATTTGGTGAAGTGGGTAGCGCCAGTTATGTATCTGGCAATGGGTCGAAACTAGGCACGGCTTCAGCGACGTTAGGCTACAACGGCACCGTATTTGAGCCCATTGACGAGTTCAAAGGGGATTTTGCTCGCGCTTACTTCTACATGGCAACCCGCTACGAAAATGCCATTGCCAATTGGGAAGGCAATACCAGCAACTCCGACGCGATTCTTGACGGTACGAACAGCACTGTGTTTGAACCTTGGATGCTGAATATGCTCAAACGTTGGCATAGCGCGGATCCGGTGAGTCAAAAGGAACGAGATCGCAACCAAGCGGTGTTTGAGTTCCAAGGTAACCGCAATCCATTTATCGATCATCCGGAGTTTGTCAGCGCGATTTGGGGCAACTAAACGGACACTCTTCCCCATGCAACCCGCTTGCATGGGGAAGATGCTTAACGATAGCGATTCATAATCGCTTGATGTAACGAAATGCCCTCTGCATTTTTCTCGCTTTTCAAACGATCAATACCCATCTGTAATTGTTCTACGACCTTCTGAGGCACATGCTTATTAAAAGCAAAGTAGAGTTCACCTTTTTTAAGGATGTAAACCACCTTAAACATCTTAGGATCGAGCCCAGCTTGGCCAGTCCACCAAAGTGCTGCGTTTTCATCGTAGGCGAGCAGATCAATGCGTTTTTTCATCAATTGCTCGGCCAGTTGGGTGACGTAATTGGCTTCTTGCATCGCTTCACGCGGCACGCCCAACTCCAGCAACATTTGTTCCCCGACATCGTCACGAATCACACCAATACGATAGTTCGCCATATCAATCGGTTCCTTGATAACAATACCGGAATCGACTCGTGACAGCACCACCGCTTTAATATCGCTAATCGGTCCGACCCATTTAAACAGATCTTCACGATGCTCGGTGCGCGTGGTAGAAAACAGCATCGCATCATTGTTGGTCAAGGTCGCTCGATAAGAGCGAGCCCAAGGCTGAATGACTATCTGCTGAGGGGTGATCTGCACACCTTGTAATTTTGCCGCTTCAATAAGAATGTCGACCGAGTAGCCAGCAGGAGCATCATCTTTAATGAAGTTCGCCGGCGGGTAGACTTCTGAATAGAAAGCAAGATCCTCAAGCGAGGATACCTGAGCAACAGCAGACGCGGAAAGCAGCGCCGTGAGGACAATTCCTAAGAGACAAAAGCTGCGATATAAGACGCCCATATTCCACCTGTTTTTTGCCGAAAGCTAACTAAAAAATAGGTTAAGATCCCAGCAACGTCTATCAGCGGCATTCGCTAAATCAATAACACCTCAGTTTGCCGTCACGATTTCACGGTAGAGGCAGCCACGGGGTCGGTTTCGTCTAACGGTGCTATTTTAGGCTTGCGTACCACCAAGAACACCGCCACAGCGGCCAAAACAAAACCAGCGACACCATTGATATCAAACGATTCACCGAACATCAGCCACGCTTGCAACGCCGTCATCGGTGGCACAAGGTAAAACACCGACGCCACACTCGACGCCGCACCATTTCTCACCATATAAAGTAAAAGCAAAATCGCCACACAGGAGAGCACCAACACCAGCCAAATGAGAGCGAAAATAAACTCGCCAGTCCACTGCACCTGCATCGTTTCAAACTGCACTGCGTAAGGTAAAAATAGCAGCATCGCCGCCATATACTGCACCGTCGCACCGCCAATCATATCCACCCCATGGCAAAAGCGCTTTTGGTATAAGGTACCGAGGGTAATGCCCACCAACGACATCAAACACAGCGTCACCGCTTGCCATTTATACTCCTCCGATTGCCAGTCCATTTTGCCCGACAACACCAAACTGATAGCAATAAAGCCAAGTACCAACCCCACCCATTGAGAGCTGCGAAAGCGCTCTTGCAGGGTTAGCAGCAGTATTACTGCTGTCAAAATCGGCTGAATGCCCACCAAAAGCGAACTCAATCCGGCTGGCATCCCCAGTGAGATCGCCAGATAGGTGCCGCCAAGATAAAAACCGTGGATCAAGATGCCAACCACACAAGAGTGCCAAAGCCCGGCTCCGGTGGGCATCCTGCGCCGAAGCAGTGCCACCAGCAGCAAAAACAGCACGACGTTAGCCGCCATACGAATCGACAATAGCGTTGCTGGCTCGGCGTATTGCAAGCCCAATCTCGCGCCAACAAAGCCAGAGGCCCACAACACCACAAACATAAATGGGATCAATCTCAGCAACATGGTTACTTTCTCTCGTCTTGTTTTACTATTTTGGGTTACTTTAGTCGGGTACAGATAAAGAGATAAGAGACAGACAAGGCCGTTTTTATGGGTACAGTTTCTCAAAGCAGTATGAACGAAAATAAATACTTGCAAGTCGAGCAGCATCTTAAGCAGCGAATCGCCACCGGGCAGTATCAAGCAGAAGACCGGCTTCCGTCGATACGCGAGCTGCAACAAACGCTTGGTGTGAGTAAAAATACCGTGATCCGCGCCTATCAGGAGCTGGAAGCACAAGGGCTGGTCTATGCGCAACATCGCTCCGGATTTCGCGTTAAAGAGCGACAAAATGAGCGCACACAAACATGCTGCGCTCCTGCCGACGTGGATCTGCTTTCGGTGTGCCGCGAGATCCTCAGCTATCCCGAGCAGCGGGAGCGGCTACCGACAGGCTCCGCGCACCCCAATATCGAAGCGCCCGCGATCAAAAGTCTCTACGCCGAAATCGGCCGCCATAGCAGGATGCAAAACCACTTCCCCAGCCACTACCAATTACCGCCAGGCGATAAACTGCTGATTAAACAACTGGCAAAATTGACGGCGGATCTGGGCGTGTCCGCCTCCGTCGATGATTTAATTGTCACCCATGGCGCCCAGCAAGCCATCAGTCTCGCACTGCGTGCCATTACCAAGCCCGGCGATATCGTCGCCGTGGAATCGCCTTGTTATTTCGGCACCTTGCTGCTGCTGGAGTCGTTAGGTCTCAAAGTGCTTGAAATCCCCAGTTGCCCGAGAAGCGGGATGGAGATAGATGCGCTCGCTCTAGCTCTGAGCCAATGGCCGATCAAGGTGATTTTAGTCACGCCCAATTTCACCAATCCAACTGGCGCGACGATGACACTGGAGAAAAGGCAGCGACTGCTGACAATTTCAGCCGACATACCCATTATTGAAGACGACGTGTTCGGCGCGCTGAGCTTCGAAGCGCCGCTGCCAACGCTCAAGTCACTGGATAGCCAAGATAAGGTGATTTACGTCAACTCGCTGTCGAAAACCTTGGACTCACGTTTGCGTATTGGCTGGGTATTGTCTGGGCGCTATCGCCAAGCGATTGAAAAACATCTGCTGTGCGATAACATGGGCAGCCTGAATCTGATGCAAACCGCCGTGGCGAGCTTTCTTACCTCAGGCCGTTATCGCTCGCACACCGCGCGCATGCGGCGGATCTATCAGCACAACAGCAAACTGTTCTGCCAGATGCTTATCAAGGCGTTAAACCAGTATCCCAGCATGCTGGGCAGGTTTACTCTTCACCCAGCGCAGGGTTCCTTTTTGCTGTGGTTAATCCTTCCGCAAGGGTTTGACAGCTATCAGCTTTATCAACAATGCAAACAACAGGGTATCAGCTTGCTGCCCGGCACGGTGTTCGGCACCCAGCAGCAATATCGGCACTGTGTGCGTTTTTGTGTCGCGACCTTTAATCAAGATAAAAATTGGCAAACGGCGATCGATTTACTCGCTAAGCTGATTGCCAAACAGATCCCCAAAGACCTGCTGTAAACTAAGGGTACATTGCAGTTTACAAATTGCGGCAAAATGAAACTTGTGGCACTTTAGGGCCGATTCGCGCGCCATGTCATAATGGCGCTTCTTCAAAGCAACCATTTTCAAGGACAAAAATGACTGCGACTTCCTACCTAAATCAACTCAATCACCAATATTTGACCATTCATCGCCGCAAAGAAGATTTCTTCTGGGAAACCTACATGGGCATCAGCGATGATCACCAAGGCTCAACCCAAGCACAGACACAATGGACCAACTTTTTAGCCCAAGCCGACAAGATCGCTGAGATCAAACAACAATTTCAAGCGGCTGAGCAGATCACTGACCAAGAAGAAAAAAGTGCGACCAAACACGGGCTACAGGGCTGGCTGAACATGTTTGAATCGCATGCGATTGAAGCCGACACCGCCCGCGAGCAAAAAGCCGAGCTGATCCGTTTCGAAGCAGATCTGTTTGAGAAAAAACAGAACCACGTCATGACCTACACCAACGAGCAGGGTCAAGAAGTCGAAGGCAGTCTGCCAGTACTTGGCGCGGCGATTCGCAATAGCGATCAGGAAGCGGTGCGTCAATCGGCTCACCAAGCCCTGCTCAATCTCGAACAGTGGCTGCTACAAAACGGTTTCTTAGAGCTGGTCAAAAAACGCAATGCTTTTGCTCGTTCGATGGGCTACCGAAATTTCTTTGACTATTCGGTGGTTAAAACCGAGCACATGACCACACAAGCGCTGTTCGCCATTTTGGATGATTTCGAGCAACGTACTCGCCAATCGCATCAAAATAGCTTGCAGCAACTGGCGCAAGAGAAAGGAGCAACAGCTCTACACGGGCACAACTTCATCTTCTCATTTGCAGGCGATGCGATGCGCGATCTCGATCCGTACGTGCCTTTTTCTAAATCGCTGCGCCGCTGGGTCGAATCGTTTGGCCGATTGAACATCGACTACTCCGCGGCCGAGTTAACCCTCGATTTGTTGGATCGCAAAGGCAAATACCCGAATGGTTTCTGCCACGGCCCCATCCCGTCGTTCTACGATCAGGGCGAATGGATCGCGGCTAAGGTCAACTTCACTTCGAACGCCAAACCGGATCAAGTTGGCAGTGGTTACGATGGCATTAACACCTTGTTCCATGAGGGTGGACACGCCGCGCACTTTGCCAACGTGAAAATGAACGCGCCATGTTTCTCGCAAGAGTTCGCGCCAACCTCAATGGCGTATGCAGAAACGCAATCCATGTTCTGCGACAGCTTACTCAACGATGCCGATTGGCTGAAATTGTACGCGCTCGATGCCAATGGCAATCCGGTACCGGATGAAGTGATTCAAGCGATGATCAACAGCCGTCAGCCATTTAAAGCCTACGAAGAGCGCAGCATCTTAGTTGTGCCGTACTTTGAACGTGCCTTGTACGAACTGGAGGAAACCCAACTGACACCAGAAGTGGTCACTCAGTTGGCGCGCGATACCGAACAGAAGATTTTAGGGCTGGCGTGCAGCCCAAGGCCGCTGATGGCTATCCCACATCTACTGTCGGATGAAGCATCCTGCGCTTACCAAGGTTATCTGTTAGCGCACATGGCGGTGTATCAAACTCGCGCTTACTTCACCGAGAAGTTTGGTTACTTGACTGACAACCCAGAGATCGGTCCCTTGCTGGCAAAACATTACTGGCATGCAGGCAACAGTGTTTCTCACTCGCAATCGATCAAAAGCCTCACTGGCGAAGGGTTTAACGCCAAGTACCTCGCCGATGCATGCAACCTTTCCAGTGAACAAGCGTGGCAACGGGAGCTGAAGAAAATTGCGACGCTGGGCGAGCGCAAGCGTCCGCAGCCAGCGTCTCTCAATGCCCGCATCACCGTAGTCGATGGCGCGAAGATTCTGGCGAGCAACGAGTTAAGTGATGCCGATATGTGCGATCAATTTGAGCGCTACATCGAAACCACTTACGGCCGCTAATCTTGCTTTCAAACTATATTGTTCAAGGGCTGGCTCACTCCAGCCCTTTTTTGTTGTGTTCACTTCGCTCTCTGCGCTTCACTTTTACCTGATTCCATACCCAATAAAATTCGCTGCAAAATTGAAACACATAACAAATCTTTATAAATAACTGATTGATAAAGAAAGCTATTTCTATATGATACAGGCGTCATTCTTTAGCATAGTGCGGCTTAGTTTTGTCGCATAACATGCGGCATGATGTGCACTTTTTACTACTTTGTCTTCTTCTTTTCGAATCACACAACATCAGTGGAAGAAGCTTCTATAAACAACGGAGTTGGCTGTGAAAAAACTATTACTTGCTTCAGCGGTATCGGCTGCAGCGATTGGCGCTTATGTTTACCAAAGCGGCGTTCTGACCCAAGAAACCAATGATTTACTCTCTTTAGTTCCAGCAGAATCGGCCATTGTTTCGATGCAAACCGAAGCGTTTGACCACTATGCTTATCTAAAATCGGCCAGCTTCGGTCAACAGCAACTGGCCGATGAGTTTGATGGCGACCTCACCCCAGAGCAACATTTTCTCATTGCTTTATTTGATGGTTATGCGCAAAGCGCCTCTTCCCCTGAAGCGCTTAAAAAGTACCTTGGCACAGCAGAGAAAATTAACCCCTTGTTTTACACCATAGGTTTAATCCCTGTGTACAAGCTCACGCTGCAAGATCCAACGGCATTTTGGCACACCATCGACCAAAAAGAGCAGGAAACAGGCGCGACACACAAAGCAGAAAAATTGGGGAACGTCGATTTTCGTCGATATACCGTTGCTGACAAACAAGAGTTTGGCATCGGTCTCGATTTGATTATCGCCACTGAAGGCAAGGTGCTGACCATTACGCTCGATAGTCCTGAAACTGGGCAACGAAAGCCCGCTGAAAATGGCACTGGGTCAAGAGAAACCAACGCGCTCCTTAGCTGACACGGAGATACTCAGTGCACTTCAGGCCAAATATGGCAAAGAGAACAACAGCTACGCGTACTTTGACCATCAAGCGTTGATCAAAGGGTTGACCACGAAAGAGGGCAATCGCATCGCTAAGCAACTGAATGTCATCAAACAGCCTCAAGATGAAGAAGTGTTTGCCTTGCTACAAACGCCTGCATGTCAGCAAGAGCTCGCCACGATCGGCAGCAACTGGCCACGTACCGTCGCGACGGGTCAGTTTAAGTACCAAGAAGGGAAAGCTGTCCTAAATGGCGACGTGATCTTCGAAAGCAACAACAAGACCATTTTGAATGCATTGAACACCATTCGTGGTTTCTTGCCGAGCCTCAAAGCGGACGATGCCAGCATCTTCAGTTTAGGCTTTGGTCTGGAAATGGTGAAACTGGCCCCTGCTGTGGGAGAGATCTGGCAAGATCTACGCACACCAGCGTACTCTTGTGAGCTACTGAGCAAATTCCAAAACGGGCTCGGTACACAAAATCCAGCGGCGATGATAAGTATGGCATCGGGCATGGTCAATGGCCTAAAAGGGGTGAGCTTTAGTCTGTACGACCTCAAGCCAAACTTTGAAGGTGAGTATGGCCCGACACTCGACAAGCTGGATTTCATTCTCAGTATGTCGGCAAACGATCCAAAGATGCTGGTACAAAGCGCGCAAATGTTTATTCCTGAACTTGCAGGCGTTGATATTCCAGCCAATGATCAGCCAGTGGACCTCAGTGAACTGCTGCAAGATCAAACGGGGTTAGAGAATAAGCTGTTTGCACGTCTTAACGATAAACACTTCACGCTGTATTCCGGTGAAAAAGCGACCTCGGCCAGTGGTGAGATTATGCCGCAAGCACTTAATGCCAATGGCTTAGTGAAATTTTTCATGGATTCACCTCGCTTTTTAGAGCTGATTGATCTCGGTATGCAAATGAGCGGCGAAGAACTGCCTCAAGAGGTGGTAGACGCTTTTTATAGCGAATCCGCCACCACGGTGACGCTGGATGTGAATCAACACGGTCTGGTCTTCGGTTATGGTTACCACAATGATCTCAACGAGATGAAAGTGGCCAACGAGCAAGCGAGCCAATAATCTCTACAGGATACTTTTTGCTGGGCACGAAAGTGCCCATTTTTTATTGTCGTGCAAAAGAAAAGCGACCTAAATCGGTCGCTCACAGTTTGGCTTATTTTCCCTATTTCATCGGCGCTCCATCTGCCGGGTTGATGTCGGCAGCATGGTCCGAATCGTCAAATCGATACAAGGATGCTTGTCTGTTGTGGATCAACTGAGCCGCAAGAGAAGGACTCACTGCACGGTGTTCGCCTCTCTCAACTCTGAATTCTCCGTCCCAAAAGTTATCTCTAAAGCGTCCTGACTCGAGGAAACTCAACAACAACTTTCATGGCTCTCTCCTTTTCCTCACTTCCGCTCTTAATTATAGTTTTGCCATTAATAAGAGTGATAATACCAAGCTGTTATAACAAATCGTTCCTTTACAACTCTATTGAGGAATAAAAACAGAGGCGCTCGACACCAATCTCAATCGTTTCGCTTAAGCAGCATCATCACTTCAGCGTGATCAGTATGCGGGAACATATCAAACCACTGAGCACGCTCGACTCGGTAGCTAGGCAGATGCGCTAGGTCTTGCTGCATCGTCACTGGGTTGCAACTGGAGTAAATCAAATAGTGCGGCGCAAGTTGCTCCAACTGTGCAGTCAGCGCTTGGCCCAAGCCGCGGCGTGGAGGGTTAACCAAAATAAGATCCGCGGCTTGCGTTTGTGCTTGAGAATACGCCGCCGAATCCAACGCAGAGAAACTCAAATTATCAATGCCGAGTTGTTGAGCCGAAAGCTTCGCGCTATTGATCGCTTCTTCTTCAATTTCAATGCCAATCACTTGCTCTGCGTGCGGTGCGCAGTGAAGCGCAAATCCACCAACGCCGCAGAAGAGATCCCACATTTGGCGTGGTTTGAGCTCGGCTACCCAATCGCGTGCCGTGGCGTAAAGCCGGGCCGCCACATGCGGATTGGTTTGGAAAAAGCTTTTTGGTCTCACCACCATTGGCACACCGTTAAATTCTTCCAACAAATATTGCTCAGAGGTGAGAAAGATCTCTTGCTCCCCTTCCAAGCGAGCCATGTGGATCGGTTGGATGTTGGCGGTAACCACGCGAATCGCAGGAAAGTCTTGCTGTAAGCGAGGCAAGTTGTCTCGAATGCGTTGCAGCGCATTTTCGCTACGCAGCACGAAACGCAACATGAACTCGCCACGTTTTTGGCTTTGCGTGAGCAAAATAAACTTCAGTTCGCCTTTTTTCTTTACTTTGTTGTAAGGCGGAATACCGGCGATACGGATCCAGTTCTGCAAATAGCTCAACAGCTCACGCATTACGTCCTGATAAAGTGGACAAGTGGTGAGAGACACCGGCGAGCCATCTTGCACGCTCTCGATACCCAAAATCGGCTGATGTGCAGCGCCCAAAGCAACCATTTTCGCTTTGTTGCGGCATTGGGTGGGTTGGCTTTGCTCGGGCGCAAGCCACGCCGAAGTCGACACCTGAGGAAAAAGCTGGCGCAAATGGGCGTCTTTCATTTCGATTTGAGCCAGATAAGGCATCTCGATGTAAGTGCAGGAAGTGCAGCGCTTCTGATGGAAAAATTCACACGGCATGGCAATTGAGAACTGGGAAAAAGAAAACGCAAGTCTAGTCCTCTGTTAACAATTGGCGAATCGGATAATTTGTCATTACGATTAATATGACTAATCATTGAGAGTTCGACATTTTGATGCAGAGCGGATAAAGTCTGTGCACATTTTCTGCTAAGGATTGAGCTATGAACGCTGTTATTGACACTCTGCTTTCCCACCGTTTCTATTCGAAAATTTACCGACCAAGCGATAACGCCAGAACAACTCGACACAATCATTCAATCGGGACTAGCCGCCTCTTCTTCCAGTTTGCTACAAGTGGTCTCAATCATTCGCATTACCGATCCAGCCAAACGTCAGCAGCTTGCCGAGCTCGCGGGGCCACAACACTATGTCGAAACGGCTGCCGAATTCCTCGTGTTTTGCATTGATTATCAACGCCACGCCACCCTCAACTCAGAAGTACAAGCGGGCTTTACCGAGCTGACATTGATCGGCGCGGTGGATGCCGGCATCATGGCGCAAAACTGCTTATTGGCCGCAGAGTCGATGGGATTAGGTGGCGTTTACATCGGTGGGCTGAGAAACAAAGCCGCAGAGGTGGATGCGCTTCTCGAACTGCCTCCATATAGTGCCGTCTTGTTTGGTATGTGCTTAGGGCATCCGGACCAAGACCCCGAGCTCAAACCAAGGTTGCCCGCAGAGGTGATTCTCCACGAGAACCACTATCAGCCGCTCGATCTCAATAAAGTGGCGCAATACGATCAAACCATGCTCGACTACTATGGCAAGCGTTCATCAAACCAAAAACAGGCCAGTTGGTCTGAACAAGTCACAGGTAAGCTGGCCGGGGAATCTCGCCCACACATCTTGCCCTACCTACACAGCAAAGGCTTGGCGACTAAATAGCGATTATCAAACATCGACAACGTGACAAAAGCAGAGTCTAGTTTCGCTCTGCTTTTACCGTTTATCCTAACAGCGTCTGTTCTTCGAGGATGAATAGCCCTTCGAGTTAACAGCCATACGCACAAAGAAAGATACGCACCATTTCATTGATGTGCGCCTGTTGATCTTGCTCGTTGGGTTGCGCAAGGTTTGCCACCAATTGCGGCCATAGAAATTGACCGTGGAACAGATTTAACAAGGTAGTCAACATGGTTTGGCTATCACCATGACAAAGCTTTCCCTCTTCGATGGCGACGTCTAACCAACGTTTCAGTTCAAGATCTTTACCTCCCATCAAGGCTAGGTATCGCTGTGCCAGCTCGGGCTCTCGAATGAATTCACCCACGATCATACGCACCACTGGCAAGCCAATATCACGATACAGCCCTGCCATTTTGCTAGTGAGATAGGTTTTTAACTGGCTCTCTAAATCAACGTCAGATTGATAAACAAACGACAGGCGCGAAGTTTGTTGCTCAACCATCGAGTTGATAGCTGCTGTAAACAGCAGCTCTTTACTCTCAAAATGTCGATAAAGCGTTCTCTTCGATGTGGCGGCTTTTTCGCACACGCGATCCATATTTGCCGCGTTAAAACCGTACGCCGTAAACTCGTCTTTAGCAGCCTCAATAAGCGCTAACCGCTTTTGTTCAGTGACTTTCATACACACCCTCTTTAGTTGCTACCTAGTATAGAACAAAAATAGAAAAAGTATACTTTCAAGTTTACTTACTTTAAAATCCGTGTATGATCACAGAAAAATGGCGATCAACGGATGACACACCATTGACTGGCACCTGACAGCAGGTGATGTACAACAATGGCGTAACTGGCTTTGCCCGTTCTGCTCAATCGACGATGTCCAATAAATGAAAAAAGCCTTTCTGATCTCTTTATTATCAGCGAGCTATGCCTTACCGGCTGTCGCAGACTCCATTTCTCTGCCTATCTGGAAAGAAGACGCAGAAGCGCTTGGTTACACCTTGCCAAAACCGATCGGCTTTAACTTGAGTTACATGACGATGGAGCAAGGCATCAATGTCGATTCCATCGTTCTGCAAGGATTGAACTTCAACTATCTCGATATCAGTTTGGAGGCAGAACCCGGACGCCAATACACCGAAGTGCTGACGCTACGTGCTGATGTTTGGCTGTTTCCCTTTTTAAACCTCTATGGCTTAGTCGGCAAACTGGATGGCTATTCAACAACCGATGTTACGTTAACGGCTGGCTTCAATCCCAATCGCCCATTCATCAGTCATAAAATTCAAGACTTTCGCTTAGATCTTGATGGTTATACGACGGGACTTGGTTTTGTACTGGTCGGCGGCTATGAAAACTGGTTTGCGTTGGTGGACGCGAGCTTCACACAAAGCCGTTTGACCGTTGTCGACGGCACCATTGACGCCATTGTGGTGTCACCTCGTATCGGCTACGACTTTAATCGTCACGATGTGCCACTGCGTTTGTGGGCAGGCGCTATGTATCAAGATGTGGAACAGACCTTAAAAGGCTCTTTGTCGGATCTAGGTTTACCCTCATCTTTGACTTCTAAGCTGCCATCCGATGCCCGTTTTGAAGTGCAACAGCATCTACAAACGCCGTGGAACCCTATTGTTGGCATGCAGTATCAAATTAACGAAAGCTGGTACTTACTGGGTGAGTTCGGTTTTGGGGAACGCCAAAGTCTGTTTTTCTCTATCGATCGGAGATTTTAAGCCGTGAATCAATTCGCTTGGCTCTCGTTGCTCTGCCTCACCAGCTTTGGGGCGTTAGCAGAGAGTGAAAACCGCTGGCTTGATAACCTATTGGATAAACTCGGTGCCAGTGAGACGGTTGATCACACTAAGCTAATCGATTGGGGGGTGTTGCCCGGGCCTTTCGTCAATCCAGAACAAGGACTGGGCATTGGTATCGCCGCCGTTGGGCTCTACACGCCCACGGGTTGGCAAGCCTCGGACCCTTATTCGACCGTCACCATTACTTCCTATGCCTCAACATCCGGTTCCTACGGATTAGGGGTGGATAATCGTACCTATTTGGCTGGCGATTCTGTGCGCCTGCTGCTGGACGGGTGGATCAGCCACACTCCCGGCTACTACTGGGGTAGCGGAAAGCAAGCGGCTGAGGAGGAACAGAATAAAACTCAGTATGACGCCAAGCGGCTGCAGCTCAATCCCAAAATAGCGCTGGAAGTGTTGCCCGATCTCTACCTCAAGGGAGGCTGGCATTGGCAATCTTATCAAAGCGTCAAAAGCAAAGATGACACGCGCGTGTCAAACGAACTAGAAAATGGTAACAGCAGCGGCCTGTTACTGGGTATCGAGTACGATAGCCGTGACTTCGAACCCAACCCACAACAAGGCAGTTACTGGAATGTAGAGTGGAGTGATTACCGCCAGCAGTATGGTAGCGACAACGATTATCAACAATGGCTGGTGAACGTGCGACATTACATCCGCGTTTCACCGCAAACCATTGTCGCGATGGAGCTGTATAGCCAAGCGTTTAGCGGTGATGTGCCTTGGTACGACCAAGCCCTGTTGGGAGATGATCAACGTATGCGTGGCTATTACCAAGGGCAGTATCGCGACAAAAACCAGCTGTCTACCCAAGTTGAGCTGCGCCACAGTTTCAATGCGAGACATGGCATGGTCGCGTGGTTGGGGACAGGCGCTATCGCACCAACGTACCGAAGTTTGGAAGAGCAATCTTGGCTGCCGACAGTCGGTGTCGGCTACCGTTTCGCTTTCAAAGCCCGCATTAACGTCCGTATTGATATGGGCTTGGGTAAGGAAAGTAGCGGCTTTTATTTTCAGGTCAATGAAGCGTTTTAGAGAATCATGATGAAATTTAACAAAGCTATCCTTTTACTTCTGGCGGGCTTAGTTCACAGCGCATTTGCAGAAACCGAACCACCCGTCGGTGTGCGCCCTTGTTGCGCTTTTGGTTACGATTTAAAAGCACAACTGGGTGGCATCCCAGTGCCTTTTTTCTCCGTTGGTAATGTGGTGGATGCAGACCAAATCGGCCAGCATCACTATAACGATGGTTCACAATCCGTCTCCGGCAATCTTCTCGGTTTCGGTGATGAACAAAATGGCCTCATTTTCACCCAAGAAGGGGGATTTATCGACACCGCGCACGTGCGTGACACCGCGGATTTCACCTTCTTTCTTTACCAACAAAATCGAGAGCGCTTGGGTCAAACCAGTCAGATCGACCTGACGCAAGAGCTGCGTACGCGGCAAATTATTTGGCAGGCTCACAGCAACGAATTGTCTGCCAGCGAACAAGCCAGACGCAGTGCGCAAGCCGCAGCGTTGGTCGCTTTTCAATTGGCGCAATGGCATGAGATCGCACAGTGGTTTGGGTTAGTATCGGTGGGCGGGTTTGACGAGTTGGCCTCGGCTTACTCACCTGAAGATCTCTATTCCAACATGCTGGGAGCCAAACTGGCAAAAGCGATCTTGCTGGCGGATCCAGCAATCAATAGAAAAGATTTCTCAACCCAACTTGATAGTGCGCTGCAAGCCGCATTAACAGAGCTCAAAGCCGAGAACAAATCGGTCACTAAGCAAAAAATCGAAGCCCTCGATGGCATTTGGTGGGACAGCTCACGCCGCCTGCCTGACAAGTGGTTACTGCTAAAACGCGACTATCAGTTTAGCTATACCTTGCAGCCCAACTACCCTGGCGCAACGCATCGTTTATCCCTTGATGAATATTTCGATGATGGCAGTCGAATCAACGACTGGGTCTCATTGCAACTTGTGGCCAGTGACAACGAAACCGCCTTTGCAGGTTTACCAGACTCGCTCGCTTCCCTGCCCGTTTGGCAGCATGAGCAATTAGCTCAACTCACGAAGTTTGCGTATCAGCACGACGAGCGTGCGCACCCTCAGCAAGTATCGCCACAGGTTGGAGAAGAGTAACCACTGCATAACTTGCGCTTGTTTATGCAAAATCAAGAGGCATATGCATAGCGATTATCATCTGGTAAGAATGAACAGGTTTGTTTATCTATCGATAAAAAAGATAAACAACCTAATTCAACAGATAAATATTCTAGCTTACTTTGTTATAACCTTGTGAATATTCCAAAAATTCAGGTGATATAGATCACATCCATTAATCCAATTCATCAATTTACTTTTTTATTTTTAGTGGATACTGCTACCCTGCTGCTCCCCTTGAACTGAACTCAAGGTGCATAACTATAAGGAGTGTTCATATGAATACCAAGAAACCGATGTCGCTAACCGGCCGTGTAATTCTTGGCATGGTTGCGGGTATCTTGACAGGATTCGCGATTCGCGCGCTATTTGCTGACAATGGATTTGTTGACGCATACATCGTAAATGGACTTTTTGAAGTCGGCGGTAAAATCTTTATTGCCAGCTTAAAAATGCTTGTTGTACCACTGATTTTTGTTTCACTTGTTTGTGGTACCAGCTCACTCAAAGATATCTCGACCCTAGGTCGTATGGGTGGTAAAACCCTGGCGTTTTACATCACCACCACCGCTGTTGCTATCACGCTCGCTCTGACGATGGGCACGGTATTCCAACCTGGTGCTGGAGCCGATCTGACTGCAGCAAGCTCGTTTAAATCGGCAGAAGCACCGTCATTGGGCCAGGTGATCATCGATATGTTCCCGACCAACCCAATCAGTGCGATGGCTGAAGGCAAAACGCTTCAAGTGATCGTCTTCGCCCTGTTGTTTGGTATTGCCATCAGTGCAGCCGGTAAACCGGGTGAGCGCATTGCGGCGATCTTCTCTGATCTTAACGAAGTGATCATGAAGCTGGTTGCGCTACTGATGAACCTAGCCCCTTACGGCGTGTTCTTCTTGATGGCGAAACTGTTTACTGGCCTAGGTTTGGGCGCAATCATTAACCTAGGTGAATACTTCCTAGTGTTGACGGCGACACTGCTCATCCACGGTTTGGTCACTTACAGCTTGATGCTTAAAGGCTTCACTGGCCTGAGTCCATTGACTTTCTTGAAGAAAATGGAAGATGCCATCATGTTTGCCTTTTCAACCGCCTCGTCTAACGCGACCATTCCAGCGACGATGGAAACGGTTAAAAACCGCCTAGGCGTAGACAACAAAATCGCCTCGTTTACAGTTCCATTGGGCGCAACCGTCAACATGGATGGAACAGCCATCATGCAAGGTGTGGCGACCGCGTTTATCGCTCAAGCATTCAACATCGACCTCAGCATGGGTGACTATGTGATGGTGATCCTCACTGCAACATTGGCATCTATCGGTACCGCTGGCGTTCCGGGTGTTGGTCTGGTCATGCTGGCGATGGTACTCAACCAAGTTGGCCTGCCGCTGGAAGGTATCGCGCTGATCATGGGTGTCGACCGTCTACTGGATATGATCCGCACCGCTGTCAACATCACCGGTGATGCGTGTGTGTCAGTGATTGTCGCGAAATCAGAAGGTGCTTTAGATCTTGACCGCTTTGCCGATCCCAAAGCAGGCGAGAAAGAAGAAGAAGTACATTTAAAACACGCCGACGCATAATTTCTCTCTTTGTATCAAAACCTCTGCCCTTAGCGGAGGTTTTTTTCCTCTCTAGAGGCTCAGTGCATACGTTGCTGTAAATAGTCAACCAAGGCTTTGATCTGGTTTGGAATGTATTTAGACTGCGCGTATTGCGCCAAAATCTGCCCTTGGTAATTGCCGCCAAGGTGCCAGTCACTGAGTAACTCGGTCAATGCTCCCGACTCAATATAAGGACGAATCGCAAACTCAGGAAACAGCGAAATGCCAAATCCTCTCAGCACCGCTTCACGGCGAATTTCACTGTGATTCACCGTCAGTGATCCTCGTACATTCACCGACACTTTTTGTTCTGCTTGATAAAAATCCCACACCCTATCCCGCGGGTTTTCTCCCAAACACAAACAGTTGTGGCCCACTAAATCATCTGGATGATTCGGCGTGCCTTGCTGCTGCAAATACTCTGGGCTTGCACACAGCACCAAGCGGCAGCGACCTAAGCTACGAGCCACTAACCCTTCGGTGGGTTTGTCAGTGATTTGGATGATCACGTCCACCTCATCGCCTATCGGGTCGATATAGTGATCGGCGACTTTCAACTGCAATGACACTTGGGGATAATCTTCGATAAAGTCCAACAGCACAGGTGCTAGAACTTGGCGCGACAGAGCCTTCGGCGCGGCAACACGCAACATGCCTGAAACTTGCTCTTTCTCGCTGTGCGCCGCTGACACTGCCAGTTTAGCGGCACTCATCATATCGCTACTGAGTAGGTAGACCTGCTGACCACTGGCCGTCAAACGCATTTGCCGCGTGGTACGCTCAAGTAACTTCTCTTGCAATGCGTTTTCCAAACGTGTCACCGAAACGACTAATCGACGAAGGGGCCACACCCAGTTTTTGCGCCGCCGCAGAAAAACCGCCCGCTTCAACCACACAGGTAAAGACAGCCAATTCAGACAACAACGGGATCAGTCTATTTGTGTCCATTACGCAATTATCCTTTGCATCAGCGATGTATTGTTTCACATAAGTTACTTATAGATACTGAACAGGTCAATCTATCAGGAGAAAACCATGACCAGTACCACGAGTTCACTGTCTAGACCATCGACCAAACTTCCTCTTACCGAAGGCCTGCTACTGCTGGTCGCGCTGTTTTGGGGCACCAGTTATGGGTTGACCAAAAGTGCACTTGTTTTTACTAGCGTACTGCTGTTTATCGCGATTCGCTTCTCAGTGACTTTTCTCTGTTTACTCCCCTTCGCAGTACGAGATTCCCGCCGCGGACTAAATCAAGATTGGCTGACCGCCTTGCCAACAGGACTCATTCTTGCGGCCATTTTTCTTTGTGAAGTCCTTGGCGTATCACAAACCTCAGCCTCTAACGCGGCCTTTTTGATCAGTTTGAGCGTCATTATGACCGCCTTTGCCGAACTCGCCATCAACAGAAAGCGCATAAGTTCGGTTCTGCTCGGGTTGACCTTGTGTAGTGTTGTGGGGGTGCTGTTGCTAACCAGTAATAGAGAGCTTAACCTCGCGTTAAACACCGGTGACTACTTGATTCTCGCCGCGGCTTTTCTGCGCGCCTTGATGGTAACCAGCACCAAACGCTTCACCGAAGGCAAGCAGATCACCACCACCACACTTACCGCATTACAATCCTTTGTCGTTGCAAGTTGTGCCATGATTACAACCATTATTTATCTGCCAGCTTCGGCAATAACGCTGCCGAGCGAATTAGAATTCTGGCTCACCCTCGGCTATCTAGTGCTGTTTTGTACTCTGTTTGCCTTTTTTGTACAAAACTACGCGGTGCGCAGAACTTCTCCCACTCGCGTCGCCCTTTTAATGGGGAGTGAACCGCTGTTTGGCGCTCTCTTCGCCATAGTGTGGTTACAAGAATCTCTCACCGCGCTGCAATTTATCGGTGGCGGATTGATTTTCCTGAGTGTGCTAACAACGTCGATGCGGAGAAACTAATAGTTGGCTTTTGTTTAAAGAAGCAGTTGGAAGGTAAAAAGCGAGTGGCTACTCGCTTTTTAAATGGTCACATGTTAAGGCTCATCTGATAACAAAATGCAGCAACAGACGACTTTGAGCAGCAATTATGCAGACAACACTTGCTCCATCGTCACCAGTGGTACGCGCAGCGCAATCGCGTTGAGCGCGATGTTGTGGATCATCTCGTCCACCGTGGTGCAACAATCCACCATAATGGCAACGTTGTATTTCTCCGCCGCTTTCGATATGGCAGTGTGGGTGACGCAGTTTTGCGTCATCATTCCGCAAAGCAAAAGCTCGCTAATACCTTGCTTTTGTAGTAGTTCATCTAAATTCGTTTGTTCGAAACTGTCTGCAAAGCGTTTAATTACCACTGCTGCTTCTGGCGCGGCGGCGAGGATTTCAGCATGAATTTCACTTCCTTGCGTACCTTGATTAAAAAACGGCGCGATCCCTTTCTCCGGGTCAGCAATATGCTGAACATGAATCACCTCTATGTTCTGCGCTTTCGCCCTTGCTATCGCTGTTTTCACCTGACTTAACGTCTGCTCAGTGTTCCAAAGTGGGTACTTTCCGTGCGGGAAATAGTCATTCTGTAGGTCGATGACAAGCAGTGCTTTCTTGGTCATTAGCGTCTCCAAATGATGCGTTATTGCAATGAGATACACATTGTCGTCGATTCTTGGCCCTTGCATCAGCGTCGTTAATGACATAAAAAGGGTTAAAAACGACAATTCTCTGATAAGCACAATGAAACAAATTGCCATCGCTATCTGCCACTATCCGCATGCTTTAAAATCCGCCATTTATGGCTTGCAAGAGCTGTTTCTCATGGCCAACCGAATTTGCGACCAATCGGGGCTTGAAGTCGAGTTTCTTCCCGTCATTGTGGATGGAAGCGCTCAGCAGCCAAGTCGTTTTAATGTCGTCCTGCTGCCACCAAGCGCACAAAGTGATTTCTATCTCAACCCGGAAACGACGCTGATTGATTGGCTCAAAGCACAGCATAATCAAGGAGCGGTATTGGCATCAGCTTGTGCAGGCTCCTTCGTGCTGGCGGCAACCCAGATTTTGGCCGGCAGAACGGTGACCACGCATTGGGGGCTGTCAGATCTCTTCCAATTGAAATACCCTGATATTCCTTTAGATATCAACCAAATATTGATCGATCATGGTGATGTAATAACCGCTGGCGGCATGATGTCTTGGCTGGATCTCGGTTTTGAGCTAGTAACCAAGTACACTTCCGTAAAGGTGATGCGCCAGCTCGGAAAACAGTTGGTGGTTGACACTGCGCTAAGGGAACAGCGCTATTATCAGCAGTTCACTCCGTCTCTTCTGCATGGTGATCAGGTTATCGTGGCGATTCAGCAGATGATGAATCTGGAATACGGCCAACCTTTGAGCATTCAAGCCATCGCCGCGCAGTTTCACCTCACTGAGCGAACCATGCAAAGGCGGTTTCTCAAGGCGACAGGTTACAATCCAAACCACTATTTGCAGCGCCTGAGAATACAAAAAGCGTGCGATCTGCTGGAAAGCTCACAACTCTCGTTTGAGGTCATTGCTCGGCAAGTAGGCTACGAAGACACCAGTGCATGCCGCAAGGTGTTTATCAAAACCATGGGCCTCACCCCAAAGGCGTTTCGTCACCGATTTATGTAGTGAAAGCGGCGTGATGCCGCTTTTAGGGGAAAACCTTGTTGTCAACTACAAGCAAGGATGCTCTTTCAATAGCTCTTGTCGCACAATTTCAGCACCGGCGCGTAACGCATTGAGCTTGCCTCTGGCAACCTCGCGAGACAAGGGCGCCATACCACAGTTAGTACATGGGTAAAGTTTGTCGGCATCGACAAACTGCAACGCTTGGCGTAGCGTCTGCGCGACCTCTTCAGCACTTTCAATCGTATCGGTTGCCACATCGATCGCCCCAACCATCACTTTTTTCCCGCGCACCAGTTCAAGCAATTCAAGCGGCACGCGCGAGTTGTGGCATTCGAGTGAAATGATGTCGATGTTCGATTTCTGCAACTTAGGAAAAACCGCTTCATACTGTCGCCACTCTGTACCTAGCGTCTTTTTCCAGTCGGTATTAGCTTTGATTCCATAGCCATAGCAAATATGCACAGCCGTTTCGCATTTCAGCCCTTCAATCGCCCGCTCTAAACAGGCAATTCCCCAATCGTTAACCTCATCAAAAAACACATTAAATGCTGGTTCATCAAACTGGATAATGTCCACCCCTGCCGCTTCTAACTCTTTCGCTTCTTGATTAAGGATTTTGGCAAACTCCCAAGCCAGTTTTTCCCGGCTTTGATAGTGGTCATCATACAGCGTATCGATCATGGTCATCGGGCCAGGCAAAGCCCATTTAATCGGCTGGGTGGTTTGCTGGCGTAAGAACTTCGCATCTTCAACAAACACTGGTTTGAGGCGTGCCACAGGGCCGACGACTGTCGGTACGCTGGCATCATAGCGATTGCGGATCCTCACCGTTTTGCGATTCGCAAAATCAACGCCACTCAGGTGCTCAATGAAGGTTGTTACAAAATGCTGTCGAGTTTGCTCGCCGTCGCTAACGATATCGATTCCAGCGTGTTGCTGCTCTTGCAATGCAATGCGCAGCGCATCCTGCTTGCCATTGGCGAGTTTCTTCTCCTTGCAGTTTCCATGGAGACCATAATTTTTCCGGTTCTGCTAGCCAAGAAGGTTTCGGCAAACTGCCCGCTGTTGACGTTGGTAATAATGTTTTCATATCAAAGGCCACTTATATTTTGTTATTGATTATGCGTATTGCGCGGACCACTGCTCTAAGAGAGCTTGGTAAGGTTTGATAAAATACTCTTGGGCAAATTTGCCTTGTTCAATCGCTAATCGGCTGCGCTCTTCTCGGTCATAAACAATTTGAGTTAATGAGTGGTCGGTGTTTTTCAAATTGGGTTGATAGATTTTTCCGGCTACCGCGTTGGCATTATAAATTTCAGGTCGGTAGATTTTTTGAAATGTTTCCATGGTACTGATGGTGCTAATCAACTCAAGATTGGTGTAATCATTGAGCAAATCACCAAAGAAATAGAAAGCAAACGGCGCAACACTATTCGGCGGCATAAAATAACGCACTTGTAGGCCCATCTTTCTGAAATATTGCTCCGTCAACGAAGATTCATTGGGCTGATATTCATATCCCAACACCGGGTGTTGATTTTCGATACGGTGATAAGTTTTATTGTCCGACACACTTAAGCAGATGACCGGACGCTTTTTAAAGCGGTTTTTATAAGCATCGGAGTGGACAAAGCACTTAAAGAGCTTGCCGTGCAACTCACCAAAGTTTTCTGGAATGCTAAACTTCGTCTGTTGCTTGTTATGATCCAATAACAACACACTAAAATCATAATCTCGCACGTAAGAGGAGAAATTATTTCCGACAATACCTTCAATGCGTTGCTGGGTTTTATGATCAACAATATTGGTTTTTAGAATTTCAATCGATGGAAAACTGTCACCAGTGCTTTCAATATCGAGATCAACAGAAATAATGTCTAACTCAACCGAATAGCGATCGCCTTTGGGGTTATCCCAATGGGCTAATGCGTTAAATCGGCTATCAATCATTTTTAATGCATTACGCAGATTTTCTTTGCGGTACTGTCCCCGTGCTAAATTAGCAAAGTTGGTCGTAATACGTGTATTATCTTTTGGATGATAATTTTCATCAAATTCGATACTTTTAATATTAAAAATCATGTTATTTTTCCAATTCCAAAGTATAAATAATCTAATTCCTGATGCGGACTTATTTTATATTAAACCTGTACCGTCACTTTTCTTTTCGAACAAAGAGATAGCGTTCTATTTTTATATCGTTACAGGTTGCACTCTAACTATTTTTATACTGGTGAAATCAGAATAAAAGAAATGGTTTTACTTCATGCTGAACATGAGAAATATTCATGTATATTGAAATGAGCGAAGAATCGGCCGCAATGCACACCACTGGGGATAGTGGGGATAGTAAAGAGCTGTCTGTAAACTTACTCGCAGAGAAACCGCTTATTCACTGCTCTCAAGAAAGCGCCTGATCTGCCCTTCATCAACAATCTCTAAACCATGCTCACCTTTGCGAACAAGGCCTTTCTCCATCAGCTCTTTTACCGCGCGGCGATAAACACGGCCGATTGGCGGCACAAAAAGCGGTTCCAGCTTCTCCCCCAGACGGAGAATTTCCGTCACTGCATCCACAGCTCTGTAGTTTCCAGTCAAAAGGCATAGCCAATCAATATCACACTTTAATACTGTATTTATATACAGCTCATTCATATTTGCTTATCATCGTCGCCCTTAAATGATGTGGGAAATTTCAGATAGTCAGCTATCTGAAAAATCCTTGATATTAAAGAAAATGGTCACAGTTCCAGCGTAAGCACTAAGAGCGAATAACGTGTGTTGTCTGCCCCTTCGCAGGGAGTGATGTGCTTAATCCATTTAGGAGTTATCTCAATGTCTTATACCGAGACAAGTTGTCTTTGTGGCGCAGTAAAAATCACCGCTGAAAACGTCAATCCAAAGTTTACTGTGTGCCATTGTCAGTCATGCCGGACTTGGGGTGGCGCGCCATTCTTTGCCGTGAAATGTGGCACTCAAGTAAAAATTGAAAGCGATGATAAAGTGAAAATGTATCAATCGTCATCTTGGGCATCTCGGGGCTTTTGCACTGAATGCGGAACTCATCTGTTCTATAAGTTTAAGAAAACGGGTGAATACAATATGCCAGTTGGCCTTTTCCCCAACTTGGAAGGTTTGGAAATGGACATGCAGTATTTTAGTGATATGCGCCCTAGTTATTACTGTTTTACTAATGAGACCAAAGAAATGACCACCGCAGAGATCATGGCTTACTTCGCGGATAAGCTGTAAACCATCAGAGGAGTTTGATGCAATGACAATAAAATACGAAGAGAAAGTCCCTAGCCCACAAGAGTTCTGTGAAATGCGAGTTAAAGCCGGATTGTCGCCTAAGTCCTTAAGGCTGCGACTATCGCATTGCCCAATAGCTTGTACGCCATTTCGGTGCGAGATGGTGATTTGTTGGTCGCCATGGGACGCGTGGTAGGAGATGGTGCATGTAACTTTGAAATCGTCGATGTTGCTGTTGACCCCAAGTATCAAGGACAAGGCTTGGGACGAAAGGTGATGGAGCACATAGATAACTATTTGGCTTCTGTTGCCTTAGAAGGCTCGTATGTCTCAATGATTGCTGACGAGCCAGATTTTTATGAAAAACTGGGGTACAAGCTCGTTTCCCCATCAAGCCAAGGTATGACGAAAAAGTTTAAACCTCACGCATAAAAAGGTTCAGTTTGGCCCTATACCACATAGAAAAGCGGCATCCGAAGACACCGTTTTGCAGGTGATTGGCTACCTTCACTAATCCGCAAGCAGCGCTTCTAATGCCGCTAGTAATGCGCGCTTTTCGCCCGCCATCATGGCGTTAGCGATCATACTTCCGGCGAAATTACTGACTGGCCGCTCTGCGGTTTGGCTTTGGCATGATCACCACTTGGCTAAAATCGATCCAACCATTGGCAAGCAGATCTGGCGCCGCAATATGCTCAGAGACGTTGAGGTCCTGCTGGGTGTGGTAGAGCGGTTGGTACAAACCCCGTTCCACCAGCTCACGCTCTAAACTTTCAAAGCGCGCTAAGCGATATTCTGCTGTTTCTTGCTTCATTATCTCCACGGCTTGCCGCTTCAGCCAATGCTTGTTATCAGCGCTTAAGCATGCGTTAACTGAGGAAGTACAGAGCAGCCAGCCAAGCCACGACATGTCACTGTCATCACTAAAAACTTCACCCGAGATGATGATATCGGCTTCTGCAAGTCGCTTTTCATTGTCGAACTCGGGAAATGGCAAAACCTCAATATTGCAATCAATACCAACCGAACTTAGCTGGTTCGCCACCTGCTCCGCCACCGCAATGTGAGTGCTCAGTTGATAGGTCAGTATAGTTAATGGCGACAGGGGCAAGCTTAAATTGAGGCCAGCCAGAAGGGGATGAGATTGTTCCACACTCGCTGGAGAAAGGTCTGGTTGGCCCATCATTCCTTGGGCTTTGGCGAGAACCTCCCCTTCCAAATCAGAAGGCGGAAGTATGGCTGACAGCAACCCTTGTAGCCAAGCGCGATGTTCAGTGACGGCCATCCAAGAGTGACGCTGAGGATTTAACATGGCATAAACACAACCCGGTTCCCACTGACGCTTAGCCACAAACCCCTCGCTGCCGTATTTCCTCACCTCACGCCCATGTGCCACATCGCTGTGCAAGGTAAATTCTTTGGCATTGGCGCCAAGATTCCATATTTCAATACCATCAATCCACGGGCGATAGCCATGGTAGCGCGGAAACACACTGAGCAAAGTCCGCCACTCATTTTGTTCAACTAACATAAATGGCCCTGCGCCGAAACGTTTTTCCCCCGACTCCTTGCTTATGCCCATTGCCGTATGGGCAAGGAGCTTGGGCAAAAGCCGAGGCATCTGATGACTAATAAAACGCAATTGCCGCTCACCATCGACGATCACCTCATCAATAAATTCAAATAGTGGCCGACAGCCGGAACAAGAGCCGATTAAACGTTCAAAGTGCGCTTTCACGCTGTGCGCGGTAAGTTCACTGCCATCATGAAAATAGAGATGTTTGCGCAGCACCACCGTCAGTGTATCGCCGCGTAACTGGTAAAGCTGGGCAAGATCGCAGCGAAACTCAGCACTTTTGTGCTCAAAGTGGATCAATTTCGCATAGAGATAGCTGGTAATATGATGCTCTGTGCGGCGGCTAATAGAAATAGGGTCAAGCCCGTGTGTTGCACGATAAAAGGGGATCTGCAAAATATCGCTGTCACTTGGTTTGGACTGATACTGAGCCAGATAGTCACCTAAAAACGACGAACGCTCTTGTTCTGGCAGTAGCGAAATCGCGGGTTCAATCTGCCCTGCTTTTAGGTAGTGTTCGGCTTGGCGCTTAAGGCGCGCATCGACCCTTTTCAGCAGCTTAGCTTGCGGCAGGTTGCCTCGCCCAACACCAGCTTGCCAATCGAGGATCTGCTCTTTCACCAGCCGTTTAATCACCAACTGCGCATTGCGCCGAGTGCATCCCAACGCCTCACTAAAACGATCTAATGAGACCGCTCTCCACTCATCTTGCACCAATTGATCGCGACAAAACGCGAGTGCCTGCCAATAACGCATAAAGGTGAAATCCTATTTTTACATTTCTATTTTTCTTCATCTTTTCCTCGCGATAATAACCCCATCATTTCAGGAAGAAAGGAAAGATTGATGAATACGTTAGCCGAGACACACATTTCCATTTGGCGCAGTCGCCCGTTTGTTATCCTCTTTTCCAGCGCTTTTTTTGTCGCTTTCGGCGGTCAGATTTACAACTTGGCCTTGCCGCTGCTGGTCTACGAGTTAACCCAATCCTCGCAAATAATGGGCTGGATGCGCGCGGTGGAGTTTTTACCTAATCTGCTGTTGGCGCTGTTTATTGGCGTTTGGGTTGACCGGGTCGATAAAAAACGCTGGTCCCAGGCAATGTTGCTTGGTCAAGTCGGTGTCGTGCTGGCATCTTACTGGGCGGTCGAAACTCTTGAAGCGCCGCTGTGGGTGTTGTTTCCCGCCGCGTTTGTAATGATGGCGTGTAACTACGGTTATCACAATGCGCGCATTGCGATGATGAAAAATGCGCTGGCACAGGAGAAGCAGAATACCGCGACGGCAAGAATGAGCGCACTCAACAGTTTTATGGAAACCGCCGGGCCGGTGCTTTCGGGGGCATTGATGTTGCTTTCCGCCATTCATCACGTATTTCTCGCGGTGGCACTGTTGCTGGGATTGGCGTTTTGGCAATTGCAAAGGCTCGAATTAACCCCTAGCCCAGTAAAAGCACATCCAAATGTTTGGCGCTCACTTTATCGGGGCTGGCAGATCCTACGCGCAGAAACCGCGATGTGGTACATCACCTTGGCTGTGATGGTAATCAACACCACAGGCTCGGTGTTTTGGATCCAAGCGCTCTATTTTGCCAAAGCGCATTTGGCACTCAACTCCGTAGAAGTAAGCTACCTGATTGCCGCGTCTGGTTTGGGTGGTCTACTAGGCTCGTTCAGTGCCGACAAAGTGCGCCGCCGTATCGGGCTGGGTAAATTGCTGCTGCTTTCCATTTGTCTCGAGTCGTTTGGTTTCCTTATTCCACTCATCGCGCCGGGCGTCGTTTCACTCGCCATCGCTTTTGCTTGGGTCTCCGCCATTGGCTTGTACAGCAGCATTTGCATTTGGAGCTATCGTCAAGAAGCGTTTGCCGAAGCGCATTTAGGCCGTATCGCCGGAATTACTGGTTCGCTGTTTAAGTTGCTCATGCCAATTGGCCTTGCCGCATCGGGTTACTTAGTAGCAAGCATTGGCATGGATGCCCTGTTTATTGCTTGCTGCTGCGTTCAGCTTCTCACTGCGCTCATCCTTGGCTTGAGCCGAGTGAGAAGCCTCGCGTAGCGGCGCACTCAACTTAACGCAATCGGCGCATGCGTTTTCGCGATGTAGAAAATCATCACAAACAGTATGCAAGTAACCGAGGTAAACACGGTTTCGCAGTTGGCGGTTGAGTTTCGGCTTAAACGCCAACATGGCACACGCCACATATGCCACCAACAGCAGCAGTTTTTCTGTCAGCCACGCATCAGTAAACGGATACTGATTGATGGTTACACACAACACCAATGCCGAGAGCAGCATGGTTAAAGTAATCACTTTGTACGCTTTGAATGCCAGCTCACTCTCCAGCCATACCGAGCCACGGTATCCCCAGTAGGTGCGCAGAGCAAAACTCAAAAAACTGAGTAAAATCAAGCCAACATGGGCTTTTAGCAGTAATAAGTACATAGTCATCCTTAACATGAAGCACATTCAAACGGACGTTTAAAGTAATTACTCTTTGTGTCAGCCACCTTGATGTGAATCAAGTGTTATTAAAATGATTTATTTATGTTTACCAAAAGCCAGTTTGATCACAAATTAGCCACAGAGATCCCGGTGAGATTCAATCAATGTCGAGTGCAGTTTTAGGTTCGCTCATGAAGTGATTTGGCCGATTGAGAAGAGCCGTATCGCACTCGTTTTTGGACAGAAACGAGCTACGCACTGAGGACAGCTTTGTTAAAAAAGTAGCTATTCACTCAGCTGAGTTTTGAATGAAAGGTGTACATGTATAGCGGCCCTTCGATTGAATTAATCTTATAAATATAAATTACTTGGGGGCTTTACAATCCACTCTGTAGCTTCCGTAATAACTCTCTTGCTACCGCTTTGCCTGAGTTCGGATTTTGCCCTGTAATCAATCTTCCATCAGCAATTGCATAGGAAGTAAAGGGAATGAATCGCTTATCATAATTTGCACCCAAAGCAATCAGTTCATCTTCAAGTGAAAACGGTACTTCGCCTGTTAAGCCTGCTAACCACTCTTCTGTATTTGAAAAGCCAGTAATGTGCCTCCCGGCAATCAGCGGTGTCCCCTCCGATGATTCAAGATTGAGTAATGCTGCGGCTCCATGACAAACAGATGTAATGTACCCGCCTTGGTTGTATATGCCCTCGGCAAGGCGCTTTAGATCCTTATTGTTTCGAAAGTCCCACATTGTTCCATGCCCTCCAGCAAAATAGATAGCAAGGTAATCGTCTGCGGTTAATTTTCTTGCATCTAAAGTGTTGGCTAACAAGGCTTTAAAATTAGGTTCACTTAAATGACTTTTGGCCGATTTATCCATATATAACCACCCCAAGCTTCTTTCATCCAAAGGGGTTTTACCACCTAATGGGCTGGCAATATCTGCATCGAGTCCTGCTTCGATTATCAAATCGTAGAAATGCGTTAACTCCGTCAGCCACAAACCCGTTTTATCCTCACGACTAGGGTAATCCTCATGATTTGTCACGATGATTAAGACCTTTTTTGTCTGTTGGTTATTAAAATTCAAAATGCGCTCTCCTATTGTTGAGCAGGCCAATAGTAAACTAGTACAAAACGTTAAAACGACTAACTTAACTCCACTCTTCATCGTTTTGACTCTAACGATTTTCTAATAGCGTCTTTGCTAAACCATCTCTGTAAGAGGTAATCTCAAAATCAGGGAAACGTGCCTTAAACTTGTCTGACACAAATAAGTTATCCGCTCCATAACGGGGCAGCAGTTCCTGCGTTTCTCGCACTGGTTTACTCACAAAGCTCAGAAGCTTCAATTGCCAATTTTTTAGCACGATGTAGTCACAGTTTGCCTTAAGTATGTCGCTAGCTATATCAATTAACTGCTTGTAGGTCAGTCGGTTGTCATCACAAGGTAAATGCCATGTCTGGCCATAGGCATCTGGTGTATTTCCCAATAACGCCATTGCTTTGCTTGCATCCGGTGTGAAAATCAAGGTACGCAATGTTTTATCACTGATAAATACCTTAGCTGATTCGCCTACGCGCAACTTATCGAGTACCGTGGTATTGGTAATACTCTGTGTCTTACCGGGACCATAAAATTCAGGCGCACGGCAAATGATTGCTTGAACCCGTCCTTCATTCATCGCATCCAGCAGCATTTGTGCAAGCAATCCTCTGACCCTGCCTTTTTCTCCATACGGCTCAAATCGTATTTCTTCGGTGAGTAATTCATTCGTTTGCGGGTACATGTAGGTGTTATCAAAATAGACAAGCTTTGCGTTATGCATTGCACAGGCGTCAATGACGTTACGCATCATTAGAGGAAACTGTTCTACCCACATGGCCGTATCAATTGGTAGCCCTGCGGTTAAATAGACGACCTCTGAGCCTTCAACCGCTTTTTGGGTTTCAACAGCATCAAGAAGATTGGCACTAACTAATTCATCTGTGTCGTTTACCCTCTTTGGGTTTCTGCTTACCAGCCGAATATTATCCGTGAACTCTTTTTTCAGTGCTAAAGCGAGTTCGCTACCGATTTGGCCATTAGCCCCAAGTATTGTTTGCATACTGATTTACCTCATTGGATGTCGTGTATGTTGAATCATAAGGTTAAAGTTAACTTTAATGTCAATGGCTGAATTTCAAACTTTTTTAGTCATCTCAATATCAACATCACAAACACAATTTCTTCGTTTGCCACTATTGACCTTAAAGTTCAGTTTAAGGTTAGGCTTACTGCAACGAGTTAGTTTCGTTCTGAATGCGATTGCGTTTTTTAAAGTAAGAGTAGCGCCTAAAGCACCTTTAAGAACGGGTATTGCAGATACACGTTTTTGGTCCATACCAAAGACCATTTAGTCATTCAAAGCTTGAGGTAAAAATCATGAACACGAGAGAAATGGTAAAAGTTGTCGGAATAGGTATCGGATTGTTGATAAGTTCAATGAGCGTGCAAAGTGCAACTGAACAGGATAATCAAGATGTATCTATCATTGATATTGCGGGTCACGAAGTTCCAGTGACTAAAGGAGGGTTGTATGATCGATTCCGCTCTAACCCTCCTTTATCAGTCATTCGTCAGGAAGTGTCACCGCCGATGTAAAACTGACCCACTAACGCCGATTTAAAATTGACCCACCTGAGTCAAACTATCCGTTCGTAACATGAACAAAGCGGCGGATTATGATCAATCAGGAGCAACTAGTGGAAATACACGTTTTACATCAGCAAGGGCGAAGCATCCGCCGCATCGCAAAGGATATGGGTATCTCAAGGAATACCGTTCGCACTTATCTTCGAAGCAAAGACAAGGCGCCTGTGTATCCCGAGCGTCAGTCTCGAGCAACCAAGCTACAGCCTTACCATGACTACTTGCGTACTCGGATTGAAGCCGCAAAACCTTATTGGATACCCGCAACCGTCTTACTGCGTGAGTTGAAATCTCTCGGTTACGAGGGCGGTATAACGATGCTCAAAGAGCACATCAAACAGTACAAACCTAGTGCGCCTGTCGATCCTGTGGTTCGATTCGAGACATTGCCAGGTGAGCAGATGCAAGTCGACTTCACGACTATCACTCATTACGGTGTACGTGTTAAAGCCTTCGTGGCAACGCTGGGTTATAGCAGAGCGACGTTCGTTCGCTTTAGTGAACGAGAGCGACAAGAAGACTGGATAGAAGGGCTTGAAGAAGCGTTTGAATACTTCGGTGGTGTACCCAAAGAAGTTCTGTTCGATAATGCAAAAGCCATCATGATAGAGCGTGATGCTTACGGTGAAGGTGAACACCGCTGGAATACAGCACTGCTCACCGCGGCCAAGAGATACAACTTTAAACCAAGAGCCTGTCGCCCATATCGCGCAAAGACTAAGGGAAAAGTGGAACGATTTAACGCCTACTTGAAGAATAGCTTCGTCACTCCGCTTGCGGCGACGCTCAAGCAACATGGACTTAAAATCACCGCTGATGTTCTTAATGGACATATCGGCGCATGGCTAGAAACCGTTGCTCATCAACGAACTCATGGTACGACAGGTGCAAAGCCTCAGGTTCTCTTAGACGAAGAGCGATTTACACTTCAGCCGCTACCATCGCCGACACGCTCAGCCACGCCATTAACAATCAGCGATAGTGCGATGCCACTTGAAAGCTTCCAGCACCCTCTCTCAACCTATGATGCGTTGTTGGAGGTGCGAGTATGAACCTTCAAATGAATCGCATTGAAGCTGCCTGTGCTGCGCTGAAGTTACAAGCTATCGGTCAGGAATGGCCAAGTCTGGCAGAAGTCGCCAACAGCCGTGAACTGAGCCTAGCCGATTACTTAGAGTCACTTCTGAACGCAGAGTTGGAAGTGAGAGCAGAGCGCACAAGAGCCACGCTGACTAAGTTCGCCAGCTTCCCAATGGAAAAAACGTTCGATGATTATGACTTCAAGTTCGCAACGGGTGCGCCGAGAAAACAGCTCAAAGAACTAACAGGGCTGGCGTTCATAGAGCGAAAGGAAAACGTGGTGTTACTCGGGCCAAGTGGCGTCGGTAAGAGTCATCTTGCAGTGAGTCTTGGTCAACTCGCTGTCCAAAAAGGTTTAAAAACGCGCTTCATCACGGCAGCAGACTTGATGCTTCAACTCTCTACTGCGAAAGCTCAAGGTAAACTAGAAAATTACTTGAGGCGCAGTGTACTTGCTCCCAAACTGCTTATCGTCGATGAAATCGGGTATCTACCGTTCGGCAGAGAAGAGGCCAACTTGTTCTTTAACGTCATCGCTAAACGTTATGAGCAAGGCAGTATTATCGTGACCAGTAACTTGCCGTTTCTCTCAATGGTCAAATGCGTTCGCCGACGATACGACACTAACGGCAGCACTACTTGATAGACTTCTTCATCACTCGCACATCGTACAAATCAGTGGAGAAAGCTACCGATTACGAGGGAAGAAGGCGGCTGGAACCATACCAGCGGCTCTCGAAAGTCTATCTGAAGGTAAAGGTTAATTACGTGGGTGGGTCAATTTTACTTCGGCGATAACGTCGATAAGTGGGTCAATTTTGAACTGGCGTTGACAGAAGCACCTGATGTTGATTTAAGCTGGTTTGAAGGCATTCAGAAAACAAAAGTGGATGCTGGGTTTGAGACCTACTCTCCAAATTTTTACTACGAAAATAGTCGGATTACTGCGGTTTATACTGCTGATTTAGATCGACTTAAAGCTCTCATGCCAGCCAAAGTGTTGGAGAGCGTACAGCCATTGCAAATTTGGCCCGGTAGAGGGTTGGTGGCGTTAACAGCATATGCATATCATTATTGTGACAATGACAGCTACAACGAAATTGCTCTTTCAATCATTACCACCAAGCCCGGCAATTCAAGCTGGGGACCATTTACATTGATGGGGCAGTCAATGTCCAAAGACTATTGGGGCTATGTTTTAAAGCTTCCCGTCGATACTGAGCTTGCCAGAGTGCGCGGTGTGGTGGGCTATAACCTGCCCAAATGGTTGACACAGATTAATTACAGTCAAACTGACAAGTCCATTCGGTTTGAAATCTTTGACAGCGAGACTGGAAAGATGGATCTCGCGATTCAGGGCGAAAAGTTGGAAGACTTGTCATCCAACGAGGACTTTGTGACGAACAGTTTTACCAATTTGGACGCACAGGGGAACCTTATTTCCGGCTACGCTGTTTCTCGTCAACTATCTCATGGCTCAACAATGGATGACGATGCCATCCAATTGACGCTGAGTGATGGTAGTTTTTCCGAGTACATCAGATCCCTAGACTTAGGAGAAATGGTGAAGTACGAATACGTCCCTGACTTTCAAAGTGCTTTGTATACCCCCAAACCATTGCAGTAAGCGATGCACTAATCCTATTAGGCCATTTAGCTTACAACTGAATGGCTTCAATCATTTCGTAATGTACAAACAGAACTCAGTAGCTTTTAAATACCTTTAAGCTAAAGTTAACTTGAACAAACTGCATAGTGGTAAAGTAAATTTTATGAAGATTGGTGAACTTTCAAAAAAGACGGGCTTAGCGACATCTAAAATACGCTTCTATGAGGACATAGGGTTATTAAGGCTGGTAAATCGATCTGCCAACGGCTATCGCACTTATCCGCCAGAAGCAGAGGTGATTTTGAACCTCATCTCCAATGGTCAAAAAGCAGGGTTTAGTTTGGATGAGTTGCGTAAGTTATTGCCTGCGGATTTAGAACACTGGCAACACGACAATCTGTTTGATGCGCTTCATCAAAAACTTGCCGACATCGAAGATTTAGAAAGGAAGCTTGCCGAAAACAAACAGCAATTAAAATATATTCTTGCTGAGATTGAAGCCAAGCCTGACGATATTGACTGTAAAGACAATGCCAAACGCGTGATATCTCAAATAGGTTTGGGCAAAGGGGTCAGCTCAGATAGCAAGGCCGAAAAGTAAACCTCTCCGAGCTGAGACAAAGTGGTGAAATGACGTTACTTCTTACCTAAAGTCAGTTTCAAAGCAATATCTGCAAATTTACCAAATGGAGCACGAAGTAGATCAGCGAAATTCCAATAACTTTGTTCATAGGTTCCCTTTGCATGACTCATTGATTTAAAGCCCTCAATGCCATGATAAGCGCCCATTCCACTTGGGCCAATTCCACCAAATGGCAGATCGTCTTGAGCAACATGCATCAATGTATTGTTGATCCCTACGTTACCGGATGTTGTGTTGCTCAATAGCTTTTTACAGTCTGAATCCTTTTCTCCAAAATAATAAAGCGCCAGAGGGCGTGGCCTAGCATTAATATAATCAATAGCGTCTTGCATTGTTCGATAAGTTTTTACTGGTAATAGAGGACCAAATATTTCTTCTTGCATGATTGCAGAGCAATCGTCAGGGTTAATGACTAACGTGGGAGCAATCGTCCTAATCCGTTCATTCGCACTTTCAGGCACTAACCCCGCCTCAACAATCTTAGCGCCACGGTGTCGAGCATCTTCAATTAACCCGATTAGCCGCTGCTGGTGCCTTTCGTTCACGATGGAGGTGTAATCTTTACCTGTTGGGCCATCAGGATAGAATTTGCTTACAGTATCTGAAAACTGAGTTACAAAGGATTCTAAATCCTGCTCGTGAATAAGTGCGTAGTCAGGAGCAACACAGGTCTGCCCCCCATTGGATAACTTTCCAAACACTAGCCGGCACATAGTCTTTTGCTTAACGTGGCCTTTAGCGATAACTGTGGGACTTTTACCACCCAATTCCAAGGTAAGTGGAACCAAGTTATCGCTGGCTGCTTTCATAACTTTATGACCCACTGGCGTACTTCCAGTAAAAAGCAAATGATCAAATGGTTGATGGCTAAACTCGGCTCCAACATCTGCACCACCAACAATAACTGCCACTTCTTCGGGCGCAAACGCCTGTTCTATTAATTGCTTGATGAGATTACTTGTTCTTGGGGTGAGTTTCTGATGGCTTTACCATTGCTCGATTACCTGCCGCAAGTGCAGTGGCAAGCGGAATTAACGTAAGAGAAAGTGGATAATTCCAAGGTGCCATAATACCAATTACACCTTTGGGCTGGTAATCAACATATGCCTTACCTGCACGAAAAAAAAGCCCGACGTGCCTATGTTCCCGTTTCATAAATTTACGCAAATTCTTGATCATGTAATCAATAGATTGAATGATGCCAAAGAATTCTAAAACGTCTGTTTCATGGAAAGAACGAAACCCAAAGTCTTCACTAACGGCAGCCTTTAACCGCTCTCTGTTCGCTAAAATCGCAGATTTCAATTTCTTTAGATTAGCTTTTCGCCTATGTATTGTTGCAGGTGGGCTTTTCAAAAAAGCTTCACGTTGCTTCGATAATGTTGCGCCTATACTCGCTATTGGCACTGATAATAACGGATCCATCATATTTCACCTTAAGTAGACATTGTTATAACTTTACAATTAGGCAAACAAAAGCAGAGCGAAGTCAGTAGCTTCTTCACTGAGTACCCGTACTTAAAAGTGCTCACCTAATCATCTATCTACACTGTAAGGTTAAAGCAAACTTTAAAGTCAAGAGTCTATATTTATAGACCCACAGAACATTTAATAATCTTTCGTTGACCTTAAACATAGGTTTAAGGTTAGTGTGAAATCTTCTAACAGGGCTGGTTGTATCGAAAGGCAACTAGAATTGTCGAACCCAAATTTGTAACAGATAAAATGTGCAGGTTAAAAGGACTACTTCGACATTGAGTTAGGTTTCTTAGGAAGTGGAATTGCCCTCTTAGAATCATACGCCCGAATGGGTGCCGATGAACTGGTCGTGTAAGCACACGATTTAAACTTGTGAAGACCTTTACTTAAATAGTAGCAATGAATCTAGGGCCTCCTTACAAATCTAATCACTAGAAATAATATCGATTGAAATTAACTATTGACCTTAAAGGTAGCTTTAAGTTTAACGTTGACGTAGGAATTCATACGGATTTAATCATGAACTTATTTGATAATTTAATGCTTCCCAACGGCACTTCTATTCCAAATCGTATTGCAAAAGCGGCAATGGAAGAAAGTTTGGCAACGGTTGAAAATGCCCCCTCAAAGGCCCTAATGAACCTTTACAAATCATGGGCGGATGGTGGCAGCGGATTACTTATTTCGGGTAATGTTATGGTGGACAGGAGTGCATTAACTGGTGCCGGTGCAGTAGTTTCTGGAAGATGACCAACAATTAGATAAGTTTAAAAAATGGGCATCTATAGGGAAATCAGGTGGAGCACGATTTTGGTTGCAACTTAATCATCCGGGTCGCCAAATGCCCGCTAATCTCCAACAGCAAACATGGGGACCATCAGAAGTTCCCGTTGATTTAGGTGGTTTATCTAAACACTTCAACGCGCCGAAAGAGATGACATCAGAAATCATAGATGAGGTTATTCAGCGCTTTGCTCATTCTTCGTATTTAGCTGAACTGGCAGGCTTTGATGGTGTTGAGATTCATGCAGCTCATGGTTACCTTTTAAGCCAATTTCTATCCCCTTTAACAAATAAGAGAACTGATATGTGGGGGGGCTCTCTGGAAAATAGAGCAAGGCTTTTGATTGAAATAGTAAAGCATATAAGAGACAAGGTAAGTCCAACATTTTCGGTTGCCGTGAAATTGAATTCAGCAGATTTTCAACGAGGGGGATTTACAACTGGCGAGGCTAAGCAAGTTGTAAGTTGGCTAAATAGACTTAAAGTTGATCTCGTTGAACTATCAGGAGGAAGCTATGAAGCTCCAGCTATGCAAGGACGAGCACGTGACGGACGGACGTTAGCTCGCGAAGCTTTCTTTCTAGAATTTGCAACTGAAATAAAAAAAGTTGCACAAATGCCTATCATGATTACTGGTGGTATTAAGCGAAAAATGGTTGCAGAGAAAGTCCTTGCGAGTGGTGTTGATATGGTCGGTATAGCCACTGCATTAGCAATTGAACCCAATACCCCTAATTACTGGAAAAACGGAAAAGAAATTGTACCTGAATTATCACCTATTACTTGGGAGAACAAACCTTTAGCTTCTTTGGCGAATATGGCTATGGTGAGGTATCAACTGACCATGCTGAGCAAGAATAAGAAAACAAGACCTGATATTTATCCTTTTTGGGCACTCGTCAAACAACAGCTTGGTGATATTTTTCGAGCGAGGCGTTACAGGAAACAAATTGCCAAAGAAGAAGGTGCTCTTCAGCAAAAATAGAGTGATTGAATTAGCGAATAACTTTTAAATTTGTAAATTTATTTTCGGGGTAGGTAATAGTTGTCGGAACGTTCACTTTATAGAATTTAGTCTATGCCACCAAGTGACCGCATCCGTTTCTAGAACACCAAAAGTAGTTATTTAGAATTATTACTCTAACTTGTTTTGGGGCAAAGGCTTGTCACAGCGCCCAATGGTGCAAAACTTTTGGCCAAGTATGATTCACTGACTTTATTTGTTGTCGATGGAATCACACAAAAGAGCTCGTCGCCTGTTCCACCGGATCATTTCATAACGCATCGTTTCTGCCTATTGGATGCTGATAATTTGCTTAAGCCCAAGTCATCGAGAATGAGTAACACGCAAGGGACAATAATCGAGGCCAGCAGTGTTGCCGATATTAAGCCAAAGGCGATACTGGCAATCAACGGGATCAAAAACTGCGCCTGAGTACTGCTCTCGGTTAATAGTGGCAGCAGCCCTGCAAAGGTGGTAAGCGAAGTGATAAAGATAGCGCGGAATCGGTCATGAACGGCTTCACGACAAGCATCCAGCAAATCAACACCTTTGGCGATGTTCTCTTTAATAAAGTTGACCAGCAAAATATTGTCGTTCACCACAATACCCGCAAGGGTGGCAAACCCCACCAGGCTCGGAATCGTCAGATCGAGCCCCATCGCTAAATGCCCCAAACAACACCTATCCATCCCATAGGAATGGCGAGCAATACCGCCATCGGTTGACTGTAACTTTGGAATAGAAAAGTCAGGATCAGATAAATGCCGATGACCCCCAGAGCAAAGAAAGTTTGCAACGAGGAGCCAGTATCGGCGCTTTCTTTGTCTTGCCCTTGAGAGACAAAACTCACATCCGGAAAGTTCTTTTTCGCATTGGGGACAAACGTCGCATAGAACTGCTGCATAATTTCTCTGGCGTTGGCAACTCGGGTGTCGATATTTCCTTGCACTGTGACCGTATTGATGCCGTTTATTCGGTTAATTCTGGAGAAAGTTTGTTGTTCTTCAAAGTCAGCAACAGCAGACAGCGGCACGAGCGTCCCGTTTGCCGCAGTTACCATCAGATCCTTGAGTTCTTGCAAACTGGCTTGGTGAGTAAACTCTTCAAGACGCAGCGTGATATCTAGAATCTCACTGCCCTGAAACACCGTCAGATCGGTACTGCCTTTTACTGCACTGCGAAGTGTCTGGGCGAGTTGTGCAGCGTTAACGCCCATCACGCCAGCTTCTTCTTTGAGTTTTACGTGAATTTCAGATCGCCCGTAACGCAGATCACTGGAAAGATTAAAAACGCCATCAAAACCTTTCAACCACTTGATAAGAGAACGACTGACCTTGTCCAGCGCTTCAAGAGAGCTACCCTGAACACGGATATCAATACCGTTGCCTGCAATGCCCCTTTCCTTATCGGTAAACTTAAGTGACACAACGTCTGCCGTGGGGCCTGTTTTCTCCTTCCAGCTTTGCACCAGATATTTGATGCTCTCTTGACGAAACTGCGCCGGAAGTAAATCCGCACTCACTGTCGCCATATGAGGCCCAGATTCGTTGGCATCAATATTGGTGTTGTACATGATGGTTTTGCTGCTCACCAATGGTTCTGAATTGGGAAATTTTTCTGAATATTCTTGATTCACCTTATCCAGAGCTTGGGATAACTTCGCAACCACCTGCTCGGTTTGAGAGAGCAAGCTGCCCTGCGGCAGCAGAACACGTGCCTGAAGCGTATCGCTTTCCAGTGATGGCATTGCTTTAAACTTAAGAAGCCCTGCGGAGAAAGTGGCGGTTGAGAGCAGCACGACCATAGTCAGAAACGCCCAGCGTCAAGTATGGCGCATTCATCGCTTTTAGCGACAGAGGAACAAAAAACTGATCTCTTACCCTTTCAAAACTGGCGATAAACCTCTCTCGCACCGGGTTTGAACTTGACTCAAGATGGCTGTGCGCAAGGTGCGCCGGAAGAATCAAAAAAGCTTCAATCAGGCTTACCAGCAGAGTAATTAGCAAGATGATCGGAATGTAGCGTAGAACCTCTCCCATGGTTCCGCTCAAAAACATAAGCGGGCCAATGGCCATTACGGTGGTGGCAAAGGAAGCGACAACGCCAGGGAAAACTTGTGCGGTGCCTTGAACTGCAGCAGCAAATGCAGGCATACCCGCTTGCCTTTTGGCCGCAATATTCTCGGCGATGATCAGCGAGTCGTCCATTAACAGACCGATGGCCACGATAAGCCCCACCATGGTCATCATATTCAGGGTATAACCCAACACATACATGGCAAAGATTGCACCCAAGAATGAGACAGGCAGCCCTAACGCGACCCAAAAGCTAAAACGAATATTAAAGAAGGCCCAAAGCATAAGAAATGCCAGTGCCAGCCCTTGTAATCCGTTACTAGTCAGAATTCTCAGCCTCTCATCAATATTCACGCTGACATCCTGAGTAATGGTCAATTCGACACCTTGTGGTGCACTCATCTGCTCTTTTTCGATCAAATGAACGATCGCCTCTTTGACTTTCAGAGTGTCCTGAGAATCGCTTTTGGATATTTGCAGCAGCGCAGCCCGCTGGCCTTGGAAGATTATTTGATCCTCTTCATTAGCAAACTTTTGCTCAATGTCAGCAATATCTCCCAGCCGAACTTGAGTACCATGTTCACTCGATTTCACGACGATTTTTTTCAGATCGTCGACTTCATTGTTCAATTGATCAAAGCGCACACTCAGCTCTTCGAGATCGTTGGTAAATATGCCCGCTGGAGTACTGACACTTTGCTGCTGCACAAGGTTGGATAAGTCAGAGATGCTCAACCCGTATTGCTTAAGCTTCCACTGAGATACACGAATTTCTATCTCCTGATCGGAGAAACCACTGACTGACACCTGAGCGATGAGAGGGTGTGATTTCATCCTGCGTTTCACCTCCTGAGCATAGAGGTAAAGATCTTTTGCAGACATATTTCCGCTGATGGCGACACTGGCGACTGTCGCTACCCTATCAAGTTTATTGACCGTGATCTGCTCAACTCTATCGGGGAAGTCACTGATGGCGTTCACTTGCTGCTGAATGTCTGAGGTGAGCGCGTCAATATTTTCACCATCATCGATTTCCACATTACCAATAGCCATGCTCTCTCTGGCATCACAGGTGAACTCTTTAACACCGTTGATCAGATCGATAGCCTCCTCCAGCGGGGTGCAAATCTCTTCAACCACTTCGGCTGGGGAAGCGCCCGGGTAACTAATGCGAATTTCGATGTTTTTGGTTTGGGTGACAGGGAAGGTGTCTTTTTGCAATTTAGGTAATGCAAAAGCCCCGAGCAACAATATCGCAATCATCAGCACATTCGCACCAGTGGGGTGACGAGTAAAAAATGAGATCATAATTTGACCTCACTCTTTGCTTTACCTAACTTAAACCCGCTTTCTTTATCCAACCATGAATCGATATTTTTATCAGGTTGCGGTTTGAGTAGCATTCCTTCAACGGCTGGGGAAAGCTTGCTTAAAACAACGATGTCGTCCTTCTGGATGCCCGATTTGATAACGGCAACCTGACCCTGAACAAAATCCACTTCTACTGGCTGAATTTTCAGTTTGCCCTCTTCCACCAAGTAGACCTTGTCGTTATGAATGGCGTTTAGGGGTAGTAGGATCTGCTCGCTCATTACTGGTGCTTTCAGGGTCACTTTGACAAAGGTATCCCTAATCAGTGGTGGCCTTTTGCCCGGAGACGCCTGCTTGAGCGGGTTGTCAATTTGCACCACAATACTCTGGCTTTGCGTCTGTGCGTCAATCTGTCCGCCAGAACGGCTGACGTTCGCATCCCAAGAAACAATATGGTCCCCCGCGTTCAGCTCTACCCTTGCCTCAAGATCCACAAAGCCATTACTGTCTTTTTTACTTAGCATTTGCGCTCTTCTCAGAGGACGCATTTTGCCAAGTGGGAACTGGGCACGGATCTCAACTGCATCAATGCCATCGGCTTTTAGCATGAGCTCGCCTTTATTAACGTATTCCGCCAGACCAATCACTTGGTCTGTGACTCTTATGTCGAAAGGCGCCTTGATAATGGTGTGCTCAAGAGCACGCTTAGCTATTGCCAGTTCCGTCAGAAGGACCTTTTGTGTCGCTTTGTTAATGGCCAGATTATTTTTTTGCACCTGAAGCTGTTGCTGGCTGTTGAGAAGATCTTTGGCCGCTTTATCTCTCTCTGTTTCGGATATATGGCCCGTTTTACTCAGGCGAACCGTACGTTCATAGTCTGATTGCTGAAGCTGATACTCTTTTTCAGCAATATTCAATGTTTCCAAAATAGTTTGAGCGGTCAGTTTTGCCACTTCAAGTTCGGCTTGCAAACGGGCAATAGCGAGTTCATAAGATGAAGGATCCAACCTGAGAATTTCACTACCTTGCTTGATGATACTGCCATCATGATAGTTATCCGCAACCCAGACGACTGCGCCTTCCAACTCTGCTTGGGCTTGCCAGTCTCTGACGGGCTGGGTGTGGCCATAACCGACTGCAGCAGGTTGGATCTTTCGTGGGGTGACTTGAATTACCCGAACTACCTTTTTTCCCGTGTTATCAATCGCCTTGGGTGGTTCCGCTTTCATTGCTGGAGCTAATATGAGCATTGCAACACCGAGAAGGACCGGTGGTATAAATAAAGATCTTTGCGTCCATTTAAATCTTGCCATGCCATGCTCCGTATGAATCATCTTATCTACATTAGAGATTGCTAAAAAAGATAGCACACAACCATGTGCATGATCATTGAAGATGCTGACTTTTGATGGAGTTGGGAGCTCACCACGCCGATTAATGACTCTTCTGATATTGCAAGCAGTATATTTACATTGAACGGCGATAGATCATCTTCTCCTTTCTCCTATCATTCATCTACTCCATTGCTTTGGATTATTCACAAAACTCATCCACCGCAGCCAGCGCTTGTGTTCCATAAATCACAGCAGGGCCACCTCCCATCAAAATAGCCACATTAATCGTCTCAACCAACTCCTCTCTGCAAGCGCCTGCTTTAACAGCGGCTTCAACGTGAGAACCAATACAACCGTCACAACGGACATTGATAGCAATAGCCACCGCAATCAGTTCTTTATATTTTGTTTCCATTGCACCTGATGCAAATGCCGCTTTATGAAGGCTTAGGAAAGCATTAAGCGTGTCAGGGCTCTCTTTCCGAAAAGCCGACCCTAATTTGCGTTGTTGCTGATTAATCTCTTTATAACTTTTGTTCATGATTCTTCCTCACTGATATACCTAAATTTCGTTTATTCCGGCTTGCATATTTCACCAGCCTTTATTGCTTTGAGTGTATTAAACGACAGCCACAAAACGAGTAGCGTCAGGCCCCCTAATAAGGCAACGCCAATGTAAAAGCCTATGGGTGACAGCGTTAACTCTGCATATCGAAATAGAGCTACATTAAAAGCCGCCACCGGAAATGAGTACGCCCATGAAGAGAGAAAAAAGCCACTTTTTCGAAACTGATTAATGTTGAGCGCCAGCAAAATAGCGGTGAATAGTGCAACAGAGATGAGTATTCTTGAAAAATCGGTCAACTCTGGAAACCAATGAGCTATAAGACACAAAACCAATCGAGGGTGGCGCTAACAAGATAAACAGCATAGGTTTGAAACGCGCTGGCAGAGCCTCATGAAAAATTAAACGGTTAATGATGATGGTTAATAATACCAACCAGAAGACGATACCAACGCCGAAAAAGAACCAGCTTATTTCGATAAAACCCAGCTTAGCCCCGGTGATTGGAGCAATAATATTGCCAACAACAGGGATGAACCAACTCGGGTTTGCGTGCTCTAGCCGATAGTGATCATGGTGTATCCAGCTATGCATAACCAGCAAGGTTAGCGATAACTGAACCACCGCGCCGAGCCCCCACAAAACATAGGAGAGCGATTCGAATCTGTGCCAAACGACTGAAAGAAGTAAAAGGCTAATAGAAAAAGCAGCAAAAAAATTAATTTTTATTGGATGCTTTGTTTCTGCTATCACTGCATTTGGATAACGCGTGATTTTTAGTAAATAGAGTGCGCTCACCAGCAGCATGACAGTAGTTGCCAAAATACTGCTAAAGGTGGTTATCACAGGAAAGGATGTCCCAAGCGCTTTTTGCCATGCAATTGATAAGCCGCTCAACCCCATAACGATGGAAAACATGGAGATAGGGAAATGTATCAATCGGCTTTCTTCCTCCATTGAGGATATCTGTTTAGTAGAGACGTCTTTCATATCAAGCCTTTTCAGTCGGTAGGTTGTCGCAATATCGCACTAACACCAATTGTGATGAAGATCTATTCACCACCACATGAATACCCCGGCTTTGTTGCTCTCAATGAAGAATGTGGCAGCGATGATCTATCGTTGAATCTAATATACGCCTATCCGACTGACGTTTTTATCTAGAAATATGACAAAACACATTCCTATTACGACAAGTGGTTTTTTTACCAAATGAACTATTATAGAGTCATTACCTATGGACTTTGCTGCATAAGTAGATTCAAAAAGGATGCTCGATCGATTTTTCTATACTTGTGTGCCGAGACTGAATGTTATTAATAAATCAAGGAGTCAATATGGATACTATCAATATTGGAATTAATGAAGCCGACCGCATTGCCATTGCTGAAGGTTTGAAACGCTTATTGGCCGACTCTTACACACTTTATCTGCAAACTCACAACTTTCACTGGAACGTAACCGGTCGACAGTTTCCGCGATCTGCACCTGATGTTTGAAGAGCATTACACCGAGCTTGCAATCGCCGTGGATGACATCGCTGAGCGTATTCGTTCATTGAATATTGTCGCACCAGGCACTTATAAATCTTTAGCCGCACTCACTTCAATCAAAGAGGTGGAAGATATCCCGCCCGCCATGGAAATGGTTAAAATTCTTACGCAAAGTCACGAACAGGTGATTAGAACTTGTCGTGAGATACTCACCATTGCTCAAGACGCCAATGATGAATCGTCAGCAGCACTGATTTCTGATCGCATGCGTGTTCACGAAAAAACGGCATGGATGTTAAGAGCGATGTTGGTTGCCTAGATCCCATTTATCGCCTGACGGGGTTAACTAGCCGTTAGCCCCGTTTTATAGGCAGTAGTCGCGAAAGCCTTCAGCAGCTATCTTCCACCGTAAGAGTTCACTGCTAAAGAGTACGCTTCAGGACTCTAGTAATGTTTATGAGTTATTCCTAAAATACCTATTTTGATACATTTTAATGAGACCGGATGTCAAAACAAACTCCTCACACAGCAATGTTATCACCCAGCGATGTGGCCTTTATTTTGGATCCAGATCAGCCAGTACTTACTCACAGTCGTAGCATGGTCGCCGAGTCGACGATTAAGCCCCACGCCCATCCGCGAGGACAGCTGCTATGGAGTGCGAAAGGGATATTGCGAGTGACCAGCGAAAAGGCGGTTTGGGTAGTCCCGACAACTCATGCGGTATGGATTCCGGGCGGTCATTACCATCAAGTAAGTAATGAAACCGCGACACAAACTCGCAACTTATACATAGATCCCTCGTTTTGTGTACGTCAAAACTCCGATAAAGTCGTCATGTTAAAAATGAGCTCGTTAATGCGAGAAGTGATACTCAGGCTGACAGAAAATGCGGGGGAGCTCACCCAACAAAGAGCCCATCACCTAGGCTTAGTTGCCCTTGATGAGCTTGAATCTTTACCAGCATTGGAACTGTATATTCCATCCGGGCATGACCCTCGCCTGCAACGTCTGATCAGCATTGTTGTTAATCAGCCAGAGCAATCACTGCTACTTGAGCAGTTAGCAACAGAGGTCGGAGCCAGTGTTCGTACTATTGAACGATTGTTTAAAGCAGAAACAGGGCTAACATTTCGTCAATGGCGCAGCCGCTTTCGTCTGATGAATTCTCTGGAGAAAATTACTCAGGGAGCTAAGACGACACTGGTTGCGCATGAATTAGGTTATAGCAGCGTGAGCAGTTTTATCTCTTCTTTTAAAGAGATGTTTGGTTGTACACCTCAAGAGTATGCTCAAAAGTAACGTGACTATTCTGTGAGTTATTTAACTGACGACAAGTCGAGCAGGACTAGCTCACTATTGAAGCTACTTTTCGCCATGTCGTGCATGGAAATACCTGTTGTCACAATGGTAACTCGTCAACTCAAATGATGGTCCCTAATATCCTCGTAAACCCAATTTGTTTGCGAGTTTCGCTATGAAGCCATTCTTTTTATCCCGATATTTACTGTGTAGTTTTGCCTTTGTGCTGCTTTATCCAACTGCAATTGATCTCTACTTAGTTGCTTTGCCACAAATTGCTAGCGACCTATCTGCGAGCGAATCACAACTTCATATCGCCTTTTCTATTTATCTCGCAGGTATGGCGTCAACGATGGTGTTTATTGGGCGAGCAGCAGATCGTTTGGGCCGTAAACCAGTAGCGATATTCGGCGCCATCATTTTTACCCTAGCTTCAATGCTGGCAGGCTTAGCGCAGACTAGTGATAGCTTTCTGGTGATGCGCTTTTTTCAAGGTGTGGGGGCTGCGTGTTGTTATGTGGTCGCTTTTGCCATTTTGCGTGACACTTTAGACGATCAAAAACGGGCGAAAGTGCTCTCAATGCTGAACGGAATTACTTGTTCTATCCCTGTTCTTGCACCTGTGATTGGCAATTTGATCATGATTTATTTTCCTTGGCCTGTGTTGTTCACTGCCATGGCGATAATGGGCCTTTTGATCGGCTTAACGGCGTGTTTTGTTCTTAAAGAAACGCTACCTAAACCTGAGCCAACGACTTTGGCTGTAGAGCCGAAATACAACGAGTCGCTGTTCAGTCGATTCTTCATCTCTCGCGTGGTTTTTACCTCTCTGGGCGTTACTGCGATTCTCTCTTATGTGAATACGTCACCAATGATTGTGATGGATACATTAGGCTTTACCAGAGGCGAATATTCTACCGCTATGGCTTTGCTTGCTATGGTAGGCATGGCGACATCATTTTCAGCACCGATGGCATTGTCTTATTTTAAACAATACACGCTCATGGTGGTGGCACAGGTGACAGGTTTGCTGTCGGCTATTGTCATTCTCGCGGCTCACTTGAATGGCGATAGTTCGACACTCTACATGATAGGCTTTGGCTTAATCAGTATGAGCTTTTCTTTGGGTTTCGGCGTCGCTATGAGTCAAGCTCTAAGCCTCTTCTCCCGCAATGCGGGTTTGGCAAGTTCCATGCTCGGCATTGCTCAGGTTTCGTGCTCCGCTCTGTATATTTGGTTTATGGCGCTATTGGGTGTACCTGCTGTCACAATGTTAATGATCGCCTTGGTTGCCAGTGGCATGATTGGGCTGAGTCTAATATTATTATTTCCATATCAAAACGTTAGTGAACATCATGAAGAAATCTCTTGCCCGACTTGACCTTAATTTATTGCTCACCCTGCAATTGCTACTACAAGAGCTGAGTGTCACCAAAACGGCGAAAAAGCTCAATGTGACCCCTTCAACAGTGAGCAAGTCGTTAGGTAAATTGCGAGAATGGTTTGATGACCCATTGTTTGTCAATACACCGCAAGGGTTAAGACCGACAACGCTCGCGGAAAGCATGCAAGAGAGCCTATCTGATTGGATGCAAATTGGTCGTCAAATTACGTCGCGCCGCGGAGATGACGCGCCAAGAGGGGTAGAGTTCCACCTTGGCGTTGAGTCACCTTTGTCACTCATTATGGTTGATGAACTGACCAAGCAAATTCATAACACGTACCCGGATTCTAAAGTGAAGTTTCATAACTGGGATTATGATTCACTGGATGCGATTACTCGTGGTGAAGTAGATATTGGCTTTACAGGCCGTGAGAGTCATCCTCGTTCAAAAGAGTCTTTAGAATTGCTTCCGTACTTCATCAACTTTGAGGTTCTGTTTTCGGATTTACCCATGGTGTATCTCCGTAACGATCATCCTGCTTTGAAGCAAGAGTGGTGCTTGGAAACCTTTTTGAGTTATCCCCACATCAACGTAACGTGGGAAAAGAACGATCGTTGGGCGCTTGATGAGATCTTTACTGAGCAGGGATGCACGAGAAACATCAGCTTAACGATGGCCACTTTCGAGCAAGCGTTATTTGTGGCGGAAAGACCAAATCATCATATGTTGACGACTGCGCCTAAGTACTGCCGGAGATATTGTGAGCAGTTACATCCAAATTTGATTGCTCTGCCGATTCCCATTGAAAAGGAACATCAGCACAAATTGATCATTCCATTCACGATGATTTGGCATAAACGTAATAATCAGAATCCAAAAATCGTTTGGTTGAGAAAAACCATTAAGAGTCTTTACGGGGCGAATTGAACGGTAGGATGCGTCGTCAATGGGTAGAGTACCACCGGCGCAAACCATATTCCTCGGGCATTGATAACGTAACGGCTAAGGTGAAAAAGTAGTTCAACAAGACCAATCTTCTTCAAAACCTCAAACGCCACCTTGCGGTGGCGTTTGTATTTCATTTGTCTTTCCAACTCATGATCAGTGGAAATAAACCACCATCTCGACGTCATCGCCTTGTTGTGGCGCGTTGAGTGAAAAATGCAGATAACCCGCTTGCTCAACAGGAATCGCGAGGTATTGGTTGCTGCCAGCGTAGCGAGATGCAAACTGGTGCTGCTCTGGGGTTGGCCAATGTTCACGGCTGGCGTATAAGTTCACGTTGCCTTGGCTGTCCGAGGGGGTGAGATCGCTGAGCCAAATGCGCACTTCGCTCACGCCCTCTGGTACATACACCGCGGCGTAGCGCTGCTGGTGGACGGTCAAATGCTGTGCCTGACCCGATTGCAGCATGACAGGTGCAAGGTCATCTTGCTCTTGGGTTGGTGGCATGGGTGCCGCGGTGTCTATTGTTGCGGTTAGGTTCACGGCTTGGTAGCTACCACGGCCAGTGACGCTCAGATAGTAGCGGCCCGGTTTCACGTAGCCAGATGCGTCGGCAGCAAACTGAATTTCTTCATTGCTGCCATCGACAAATTCGCTCACTTCAAAATCGTAATAGTGGGCCACTTGGTTGTAACTCATGTAGAGATCCGCATCGCCATCGCCCTCAATGGCCACGCTAAAGTGGGTGGTATTGGCGGGCACATCCACGTAGAACAGCTTCTCACTGTAGGCTTCGCCGCTGAGGGTAATGCGCTGATTGGCCTGCAACTGCGTCACATCATCGCTCGGCTCTGTTGGCGTATCTGGGTCGGTGTCTGGGTTTTCTGGCGTCACTTCTAAGCCATCTAACCAGCGAGCAAATTCGCCGTCGTATTGTTGGCCAAGCGTTTGTACTTGCTGCGCCCACTGTTCGAACTGGCCAGAACGCGACAAAGCCAATAGCCCCTCAACCTCTTGAGGGAGGTTTTCCAACATGAAGCGCACCGCCAAATAACCCCAGCGATAAATGCGATTGGTATCGTGCGAATAGCTGGTGGCAAACACTTGCGAGAGGCTCATTTTCCCTTGGGCAATCAGTTCAATGGCCGCTTGGTAGCCCTGTTTGTAATGCATGTACTCAGCAAAACCCTCTAGCCACCAAACCACATAACCGTGAGCGAGGTTGTCGCTAAACGAGCCATATTGGTTAAAGCGCGCATCCAAGTAGTGGGTGTATTCGTGCTCTAGGTTCTGAATCGAGAGTTCTTCGCCATTGGCGTAGCGATAGGCGACAAAACGAGCGGTGTTATTCTCATCGGCTGGGTTGCCTTCAAGGTACTGGCCGCCGTTGTCGGTGGTGTTGCCAAACAGAAACGCGGAGTAATCGACATAGCTGTCATTGTTGGCAAACACCGCCACTTCCACACGTTGGTTGTGATCGTCCGCTACTGGCTGCATGCCAGTATTGGCCACTTGGTGGAAATCGGCTTCTTTCGCGGCCAACACATCACACGCTTTGGCGGCTTGTGCTGGAGTGAGATCTTGTGAACGGATGATCGCTGGGCCTTGGCATTCGTGGCGGTTAGGTAATACCCGAGCGGCGAGATCGCGCTTCGCTTGCGACAAATCCAAACCATTTAACGCTTCTGGGGCGAAGTAGCTGAGCATTTCCACCGCTGCGAGCCACAACTTGTCGTGTTCGCTACCCAATGGATAACGAGCCATCACGCGTTGCATTACTTGTACGGCTTTTTGTTTAGTGGCTTTGTCTGGGCTGGCGATCAAGCGGCCCGTTTCGCGCAGTGCGTTAAACAGCAAAAAATCGGCATCAGTATCGAGCGCCCATGCGTTGTCATTCGCGAATTTTTCCAGCGTATCGATGTGTTGAGTGTTGCTGGCAAGGTAGCGATAAAACGCGTCGTTGGCGATATGGCCCGCCATCGAGCGGAACAGGTTGTTGAGACCATCAACCCACTGAGTATTTTTTGCTGTCTCAGGGTTAAATTGTTGCAGCGCCAGCATCATCGCATCCATGGTCAGCGGCAGTTGCTTAATGTTGTCCACCATCAGCGTGAGGCTCTTCATCGCGCCCACTTGCTCACGCCCTTGATCAAGAGCATGAGGGTTGGCTAAAAACGCGTTGATGGTATGGGCGAATTGCTGGCCTAAGAGATCGGAGAAAGCCGTCACGTTTCCTGCGTTGTAACGAACGTAGTAGGCAGCGCGAACGTATTCGCCTAAGTTTTCAATCGCACGCGCTTGCTCGGCTTCGCCTTGATACGTTTGTACCGCTTGGTGTAGCGCGACCTGAACGCGGCTTAAGCTTGCTTCGCTGTAGATGTTGTCCAGCGTGTCAGACGAGGCATAAAACCAACTGCTGTAACAGGATGAATCGGCACTGGAGATGGCAGCGGCAAGATCGGGCGACTGCTGCAATTGGGCAACATCACATTGGGTTTGTGCAAAAGGAGCACCAGAGACCGATGCGAGTAAACAAGCCAGAGCCAAACGGCGACGAGGGGAAGGAAGAAGAGACATAACCACACTCATTGATTAGTAAAATAATTTGAGCGGTGTGTTATAGGTCTTGCGTGCCACAAAATGAAACCAATAGCATAAACTTTATGAGATTAGTTCAGAAAATAGATCCTTTAATCTAATTTATAGAATTGAAGGCATGAATTTTACTTATTGAAAATGTTATTAAAAATTTAAAAAATGGAATAAAACGACGTTTATACAGAGTCAAATCTGCCCCAAAGACACACTTTTTGAGGCGGGAAGATTTCGTGGGCACGCATATGTCCCTTGAGGGATAAGGAGTGCGCCCTTGAGTGCTCAAAGGCGCGGCCAGTTCATTCCTATAGGGGGAAGAATGACTCAGCTTAAATCGACGTCTTTGCTACCAAAGAAGTAGGTGGCGAGGAAGCCGACGGCATACGAAATGAGCAGGCCAATAACAAACACCGCCATCCCTACAAAAATACCGCTGTTAGAAGTCATTAATGGCACAGCGACGATACCCGATGGGCCAAACACGGTATTCAAACCGACAGGTAAGCCAAGGTAAGACACCAAGCCAATAAAGAAGCCGCCCGCCGCGCCACCAATACAGGCCGTCACAAACGGTTTGACGCGTGGTAGGGTGACGCCGTAAATCAGTGGCTCACCGATGCCGAGAATGCCCGGGATGATCGCCCCTTTCACTTGCGTGCGCAGCACCGCGTCTTTCTTCGCTTTGAAATACAGAGCCAGTGAAGCCCCCACTTGGCCGCCGCCCGCCATCGCCAAAATGGGGAACAGTGAGTTAAAACCTTGCGCTTCCATCAGCGCAAAATAAACAGGCACAAAGCCTTGGTGGATACCAAACACCACTGAAATCAAAAACAGACCAGCAAGAATCGCCGCGCCCAGCGGGTTGTCGTTGAGGTTCAAGAACAACCAAGACATGCCTTTGAACAGCTCGCCACCGATAGGCATGATCACCACAAACGTGACCACACCCATGATCAGCAGCGTGACCACTGAGGTAAGAATCATGTCGAGATCATCGGGCATGTATTCACGCACTTTGCGTTCCACTTGCGCACCAATGATCGCCGCCAGCAGAACGCCGATAATGTTGCCTCGCGGGTCAATGGTGTAGCCAAAGAACTCACTCATGCCCGAGTAGATGCCAGAGGTGGCATCTGGGTTGTAGCCCAGCACAAAGAGTGACGCGAGAATGGCGCCGTTCACGCCAGAGCCACCAAAGGCTTGCTGCGCGTTGTAACCAATCAAGATGCTCAGAAAGGCAAACAGCCCTTTGCCAAACACTTTCATGTAAGCGATCAGATCGAGCATAAATTGGCTTGGGGTTTGCTCCAGCACGAACATTTGCTCAAGCAGCGTAGCAAAACCAAGCAGCAAACCTGCGGCAATGAAACCGGGGATCAGCGGGGTGAAAATGGTGGCAAACTTGCTCAAAAAGCGTTGCACCGCGCTGGTCTGTTTGCTCTTCATTTGCTTTTTCTGCTCAGCGGCAACGCTGGAGAGATCGTTCGTGTCGCTGGCAATAGCCTGTTCTTGCACATCGCCATTAATGACGCTTTCAATCAGCTTGTTCATCAGCTCGGCCGCTTGCTGCGCTTTGCCGGGGCCAAGGATGATCTGAAATTGCTCATCGCTTTCCACCACGCCCATGACGCCGGGGATTTGCTTAATCACAGCCTGATCTGCTACGCCATTGTTGGCCAGCGTTAAGCGAAGTCGGGTCATGCAGTTGCCACATTTGCTGACATTACTGCTGCCGCCCACCGCAGCCAGCAGCTGCGAGATCATTGTTTGGGTTATCTTTGCCATAACGGTCTCCTTGAAACCTTAATGGTTACTTGTCGTTCAGCGCAGCGCGGATAAAACCGTTGTGCTGTTGTAGTTTGTTTTTGGCTTGCTCGGCATCCAGGCCAGAAAGAATCATTAAAATCGCGGTCTTGCAGTGGCGATCGCATGCTTTGAGCGCTTCTTCTGCTTCTTCTGCGCACACGCCAGTGGCCTCTACAACGATGTTGGTTTGGCGTTGGATCAGCTTGGCGTTGGTTGCTTCCACATCCACCATCAAATTGCCAAACACTTTGCCACTGCGGATCATCGCGCCGGAGGTCAGCATATTGAGCACCAGTTTTTGCGCCGTGCCCGCTTTCATGCGAGAAGAGCCTGTGACCACTTCTGGGCCCACCACCGGCAAAATGGCGATTTGCGCCGCATCGGCCATTGGGCAAACCGGATTACAGGCGATCGACACCGTTGTTGCGCCAATTAAGGTGGCGTATTCCAAACCGCCCAACACATAAGGTGTGCGTCCGCTTGCGGCAATGCCAACCACCACATCGTTGGCTGTCAGGTTGAGTGATTTGAGATCGTTTTGCGCCAGCTCTCGGTTGTCTTCGGCATTTTCCACCGCTTTTAGAATGGCAGTGTGGCCACCGGCAATCAGGCCAACCACGAGCTCTGCTGGCGTGCCGTAAGTTGGTGGGCACTCACTGGCATCAAGAATGCCTAAGCGACCAGAGGTACCTGCGCCCATATAAATCAAACGGCCACCGTGGGCAAACGCCTGTGTGATGGCGTCCACCGCTTGGGCGATGTACGGCAAAACCGCTTCCACCGCCAACGCCACTTTCTGATCTTCTTGATTGATGACTCTGAGCATCTCGACGGTGGACAGGGTATCAATCTCTGCACTGGCTGGGTTGCGGCTTTCTGTAACCAAACGGCTTAAATCAATTTTCATGGTGGACATTTCTCGATAATAGGTTTTGAACTGAGGGCGATTCTATGGAATAAAATATTCGGTTTTGGTGAGAAAAATCACACTTAAGGTTATTCTTTAGGCAGATAAACTCTGGAATAATGGGACTAATTAAAGGGCGATAATGACCGTTAATTGAAGAAAAGTCGCTTTTAATTAGTGGTTTGCTGTTTTCGGTTTTTATTTCTCGTTTGGAATAATTTATTTAAACTTTTTTGAGGTTTTACTGTGTCTGTTATCAATAAAATCGTCGCAAGACGAACTCAGTTGTCGCAAAGTGGCCGAGTGATTGGCGATTGGATTGTCGAAAATGCAGAAAAAGCGGCGCAATTAACCAGCCAAGAGTTGGCAGAGCAGGCAAAAGTGAGCCAATCGAGCATCGTCAAATTTACTCAGCGACTTGGCTTTAAAGGTTACAGCGCCTTTAAGCTCGCCCTGACTGAGGAAATTGGCCGCAAACAAGCGATGCAGGCCACGCCGTTGCACAGCGATATTCTGGTCGATGATCCGCTGGCGGTGATTGCGCAAAAGCTGATTAAAGCCAAAACCGACGCGATGTTTCAAACCACCAATGCGCTTTCGTATGAAGCGTGCCATCAAGCGGTGCAGTGGTTGAGTGAGGCAAGGCGCGTGCAGATCGTCGGCATTGGAGGCTCTGCGCTAACGGCAAAAGACCTCAGTTATAAGCTGCTTAAACTCGGCATCACCACCTTGGCCGAGCAAGACAGCCATGTGCAGATCGCGGTGGCGCGCACTTTGAGTGAACAAGATGTGCAAATTGCCATCTCGTTTTCAGGAGAGCGCAAAGAGATCTTGGTGGCGGCCGAAGCGGCCAAAGAGCAGGGGGCGAAAGTGATTGCGCTCAGCTCACCGAAAAAAAGCCGATTACGCCAAATTGCCGATATGACCTTCGACACCATTGCCGATGAAACCGAACATCGCAGCTCGGCGATTGCTTCACGCAGCGCACAAAACGTCATTACCGATTTGCTGTTTATCATTCTGGTGCAACTGCGTGATGAGAGCGCAAGGCAGATGATCAGCGACATCTCCTCCGATATTCGCCAGATATGGTAATAGCCGCATGAACGGCTTCAAACGCATGCAGATTAGTGCACAACCGGAGGCTGCTTTTGCGAAGTTTTAGGCAGTTCCAGCACAAACACCAACCGTGGCCAAGCTTTTGGCAAGTAGCTGGCAATGGAGAAGATCGGATGGGCCGTCACTTGAGGAAAGTTCAGCGTATCGGGCCAATGGCTGGCGCCGCCACGCAGGCCAGATTCACTCACCGAGAAAGAAAAGGCTGGTAAACGAGTCATAACATTCACCTCACATCGTTAGTCAGACGGGCTCACGCGAGCCCGTCTGGTTTTCATGTTGAGCTCAAGCGATTATTTTTCGCTCTCCGCTTCGACGTGATCGCTTACCATCGCTTCGGTCGTGATCATCAAACCGGCGATGGAGGCAGCGAACTGCAACGCCGAACGGGTCACTTTGGCCGGATCCAGAATGCCCATTTCGATCATGTTACCAAATTCTCCCGTCGCCGCGTTGTAACCATAGTCGGCGTCGCCCGATTTAACGGCGTTCGCCACCACGGAACCTTCGTCACCCGCGTTGATCGCAATTTGACGTAGCGGCTCTTCCATCGCACGCAGCGCGACACGAATACCGACGTTTTGATCGTCGTTGTCACCTTTGAGATCCGCCAGTTCTTTAGCGATCTTGGTCAGCGCCACGCCACCACCAGCAACAATGCCCTCTTCCACTGCCGCGCGAGTCGCATGCAGCGCGTCATCTACCCTGTCTTTCTTCTCTTTCATCTCCACTTCGGTGGCCGCGCCGATCTTGATCAGCGCAATGCCGCCAGAGAGCTTAGCGATACGTTGTTGCAGTTTCTCTTTGTCGTATGATGACGTGGTGGTCTCAATCTGTTTTTGCAGCGTCGCCACGCGATCTTCGATCGCATGCGCCTGTGCACTGCCGCCCACAATGGTGGTGGTGTCTTTGGTGATGGTCACCTTCTTCGCGCTACCCAACTGCTCTAGCGTCACTTTTTCAAGCTCTAGACCAATCTCTTCCGAGATGAGTGTACCTGCGGTCAGCACCGCAATGTCTTCCATCATCGCTTTGCGATTGTCGCCAAAGCCCGGCGCTTTCACCGCTGTCGCACGTACGATGCCACGCATGTTGTTCACCACCAGCGTCGCCAACGCTTCGCCTTCGATATCTTCGGCAATGATCAACAGCGAGCGGGAAGATTGCGCAATGGCTTCCAGTACCGGCAAGAGCTCACGGATGGTGCTGATTTTTTTGTCCACCAGCAGAATGTATGGGTTATCGAGCTCAACAGAGCCTTTTTCTTGGTTGGTGATGAAGTAAGGCGACAGGTAGCCGCGATCAAACTGCATGCCTTCAACAACAGACAGCTCGTTAGCCAGCCCTTGGCCCTCCTCCACGCTTATCACACCGTTGCGACCCACTTTCTCCATCGCTTCGGCAATGATTTCACCAATCGCGCGATCGCTGTTGGCGGAAATGCTACCTACTTGGGTGATCGACTCTTTATCACTGCAAGGTTTCGACATTTCACGCAACTTCGCTACCGCTGCTTCGGTGGCTTTGTCGATACCGCGTTTCAGATCCATCGGGTTCATGCCAGAAGCGACCGCTTTAAGCCCTTCATTGATGAACGATTGTGCCAGCACGGTTGCGGTGGTGGTGCCATCACCCGCTTCGTCGTTAGCTTTGGACGCCACTTGTTTCAACATCTGCGCGCCCATGTTTTCAAATTTATCTTTTAGCTCAATCGCTTTTGCCACAGAAACACCATCTTTAGTGATGGTGGGTGCGCCGTAAGATTTATCCAGCACCACATTGCGCCCTTTTGGCCCGAGCGTTACCTTGACAGCATCCGCCAGCAAGTTCACCCCTTTCAGCATTTTTTGACGCGCATCATTGGCAAATAAAACATCTTTTGCAGCCATAGTAATCTCCTCAAAAACGACTCAAAAATCATTACTCAACAATTGCCAACACATCTGATTCAGAGAGAATCAGATACTCTGTGCCGTCAATTTTTTCGCTTTTCACGCCATAACCGTCGTTGAAAATAATTTGCTCACCCACTTTGACATCCATCGCCGCGCGCTCACCATTTTCCAGACGTTTACCAGCGCCCACCGCAATCACCTTGCCGCGGTTTGACTTTTTCACCGATTGAGCAGTGAGAACAATTCCCCCTTCAGATTTGTTTTCCACCTCTTGTCTCTCAACAATTAGCTTGTCATTTAAAGGACGAATATTCATTTGCTAGTGCCTCCAACTTAGCAGAAAAAATAAAAGACAGAGTTGCTTAGAGTGCTGAAGCAAGCCATTGCTATCTCGCTTCAGTGCAATAAATAGGGCCGGAAAAATCGCTTTCAAGACTATTTTTTAATAAAAAAAATTTATCGTATTCATAAAACTCGCTTGCCAAAGAGCGCGTGTTCAAACCGATTTTCAGCAGACTTTGGCTAAAACAGCCACGATTCATCAGCGGCTGTTTTTCATTCTACCTTGCGCAAGTTCAGAACAGATTCAAACCAAACACACCGCGGACATCGATAAGCACTTGCGCAGTTTTCTCTTGCGCAATCTGGCTGCCCAAGCGCAGTATCTCAATCAACTGTGCTTTGTCATCCAAGTAACACTGGCGGCGCTCGCGGATCGGTTTGAGCAGCTCTTGTAAACACTCTTCCAGTATTTTCTTGGTCGTACCATCGCCCAGACCACCGCGCTGATACTGCTCTTTCAACTGAGCGACATAGGCATGATCGGGATGAAAAGCATCCAGATAAGTAAACACCACGTTGCCTTCGATTTGCCCCGGATCGTCAACGCGTAAGTGGTTAGGATCGGTGTACATCGATTTGACCGCCGCGCGGATCTCTTGCTCACTGGCACCAAGATTGATGGCGTTACCCAAGGATTTAGACATCTTGTTTTTGCCATCAGTGCTGGGTAAACGCGGCGCATTGCTCAGCAGCGCACGACACTCAAGCAGCACCTCGCTTCCTGCCAGGCTGTTGATCTTGCGTACAATTTCGTTAGTTTGTTCCAGCATCGGCAGTTGATCGTCTCCCACAGGAACCAGCGTGGCGCGAAACGCGCTGATGTCAGCCGCCTGTGAGATCGGATAGGTCAAAAAGCCCGCTGGAATGGAACGGCCAAAGCCTTTGCTGTGGATCTCATTTTTCACTGTCGGGTTTCTTTCCAAGCGGGCGATGGAAACGAGATTGCTGTAATACATGGTCAGCTCTGCCAACGCGGGCAATTGCGACTGCAAACAGATGGTGGTTTGCTGAGGATCAATGCCCACCGCCAAGTAGTCGGCGACCACATTCAAAATATTGCTCGACACCTTCTCCGGTTGATGGGCGTTATCGGTCAGCCCCTGCATATCGGCTACTAAAATGGTCTGCTGATGAATGCTTTGCAGCGCGACGCGCTGTTGCAACGAGCCGACATAGTGACCAAGGTGCAGCGGCCCTGTGGCTCTATCGCCGGTTAAAATGGTTTCGCTTTGGGTTTCAGTTTGTGTTGTTTGCATGAGTTATCTCCAAGTTAAAAGGACGCTACTGGAGATAAAAAGAGAGTGATCTTTAGCTACCTTCCAGCAGCTAAAGAATGTAAGAATTCCGCGCCGCTCTAGAGAGAGCGCCACCAGAAGAAAATAGACGTTGAGGCATTGATCATATTCATAGCCAACGACACTAACAAGAATCGGTTGATGCGGCAAGTGCTTGTTTTTCGCATGTATACCGCATTCAAACCACAACAGCCGATTGGTTGGAGATGATCACCGTTCACGCCGTTATCCAGCGCAGTAATTGAGTACTGATAAACAGCCCGGAGCCATAAACCAGATGGGTGATAAAGCTTAAAACACGTGCTCGCCAAGGCATTGGCGTTTTACTGGCGGCCACACCAAATCCCAAGCAAGGCTGAATCAGCAAAAATGGCACACACAAGGTCGCCATGCCGATGACAACGGCATCGTTTAAAGACGGGTCAGCAAGCCAATATCCGCCCTTCCACCCGATGAGAAGGAAGGCGAAGGCGATGCCAATCGCGTAATGCAGTAACCATCCGAACAGTTGTTCACCCGCCACTTTGGGCGTTTGTAAAATGGTGCGATGCATCCATTTTCCCTTTGGGATCCACAGAATCCAGCGCGCAACTAAGGCATAATTGAGCGATGCAATGCCAAATACATTACGTTGAATCCACGACCAACTGTCCATGAGTAGTGTTGCTCCAAGGCCAATAAAAATCACTTGCAACCCGATCATCGTTTCCATTCCATGCTCCTTTTCTAAGCTAAAAATTGGCTTGTTGTTTATCAGCTCGCATGGTACGACTTAAAGCTCACTTTAAGTCAATGGACAATTTTATGGATATTGCCGAAGTTGCCAAGCAGTCTGGCCTTCCACCTTCAACGCTGCGCTACTACGAAAAGTTAGGACTGATTATTTCGATTGGACGAAGTGGGCTAAGACGCCAATACGCACCCAACGTACTGGAGAAACTGAACTTGATTTCTCTGGGAAGGTTGGCTGGATTATCACTCAACGACATTACCGCTATGCTAGCGACATCATCGCAAGATGCGCTGGTTCTTGATCGCGATATGCTAAATAACAAAGCCCAAGAGATAGATGTACAGATCAAACGGCTCAAAGCAGTGAGAGACAGTTTACATCACGTCGCCAACTGCCCTCACTCTTCTCATTTGGCCTGTCCTTCATTCCAAAAATTGATGAAATCGGTAAAGCGTCATTTGCCCGAGTTGAGGTAAGAAAAAGCCCTGAGCTTTACGCTCAGGGCTTTTGAACAGTTCGACTCTTTTAAAAAACCAAGGTTACGCCTTACCGACTTTAAACGACCCCGCATACTTATCCAGCGTTTGCGACAGCGCGGTTAAGGTTTTACTGGTTTCTTCCAGTTGCTGGCTAGCACTTAGCCCTTCTCTCACCGACTCATTGAGCGAGTCCATGTTCAAGTTGATCTCTTTCGTGACACTCGACTGCTGCTCGGTGGCGGTTGCGACTTGAGTATTGAGATCTAAAATCGAAGAGACTTGAGACGCGATAGTTTCTGATCGCCTGCTGCGCTTCGAGCGTGGCTTCTGCACCTTTGATAGTCAGCTCACGGCTGGCATTCATTGCCGCTACCGCACTTTTGGCTTCCGCCTGTAAATGGTCAATCATGGTCTGAATTTCACCCGTCGATTGCGCTGATTTAGTCGCCAGATTTCTCACTTCATCAGCCACCACCGCAAAGCCGCGCCCAGCTTCGCCAGCCCTTGCCGCTTCAATCGCCGCGTTAAGTGCCAGAAGGTTGGTTTGTTCGGAAATCCCGCGAATCACGTCGAGAATCGATTCGATCGATTGCGTTCTGTCCGCCAGCGCCATCACCACATTAGCGGTATTGTTCATTTCATCGGTTAAGTTGCTGATGGTTTCAGTGGCAAACTGCAATACCGCACTGCTGTTGGCCGTCTCTTTATTCACATTACCCGCCGCCTGAGCTGCACCGGCCGCATTGGTAGAAATTTCATTGATGGTCGAGACCATCTCATTCATCGATGTCACCACCAGTGTAGACTGCTCATTCTGCAAATCGCCGCGAGTCAGTGCTCGCACCGACTGCTCACGCACTACATTGGCCGACTGATTGAGTTCGCTGCCGGTACGCACGACTTGCTGAATAATGTCATTGATTTTTGAGACAAAGGTGTTGAATGCGGTGGAAATATGGGCGATTTCGTCGTTGCCCTTAACGGGCAAGCGCATGGTTAAATCGCCGTCCCCCTGAGAAATATCTTCAAGCGCGGTTTGCAAACGAGTCAGAGGCTGGAACAGTTTGGTCATCAAGCCCGCCAACACCACAATACACAGCACGAACATACCGCAAGTTGTGGCTAATTGGGTGATGATGATGCCCATCGCCGCCGAGTCGACTTCGGTGATTGGCACACCGATGTCTAACGTGCCGTAGAGTTGACCGTTAACATAAATCGGCGACATGATGTCGTAAGTCCACACCTTCTGCACATCGGCATACCATTTCGAGTGCTGCACGACACCTTGTGTCGCGCCAAGCACCGTGTATTCATCTTTATAGACTTTATTGATTTTTTGCTTGTCACTGTGCGCGACCGCCGCCACATTTTTGTCGATAACAATCGCATAAGCGATGTCTGAACGCTGACTGAGCGTCGTCACCATCTCTTGCAGATCATCAATCGGCTGCTTGGAATTTTCTAAAATGTACTCAGCGTGCAGAGCCATTTGTGACCCTTTCGCTTTCGAGTTAATCAAAATGACGTTATTGATCTCTTGGTACGAGACATAAGACGTCGAGATGGCACTGGCAATCGCCGCCAGTGCGAACATAGCAACCACGACCGCTAAGATGAGTCTTTTCATATTTCCTCCTGCCTCACTCACTTCACTGTGCAGAGATAGCAAGGCAAACAACATTATTTGAAAGAATTGCGTGCTTGACGATAAATTCAGTACCAACAAAGCAAAACAGTCATCCCGACTATCGGCAGAAAATTGTTGATCAAAACTGAGTTAACGCACTAAATTTTAACATATAAAATCTTACAAATTAGACATCAATCTTGTGGAATGGGGGGACTTAGATCTCATTGTGATAAAAGAGTATCGATAGACCAAATAGGGTTTCTCTGTTCTAAAGCAAACCGCACGTATTAAGTAACCCAAGTCTCGTGCATGTCGAAATTATTCAATACTGGCTCGACGCGAAAAGCTATTGTGTATTTCACAACCACAGAGGAGAAATACAATGACTTTACGTGCCAATTACTTCGGGCTTGCCGCCAAAGGAATGCAGATTCTGCTCGAGCAGGAAAACTATTTGCAAGAGCAGTTTCGTGCTTCCGAAACCGTGACGGTAAAAATTTGGGAGCTGGTCAAACTGCGCGTATCGCAGATCAACCAGTGCGCTTTTTGTATCGATATGCACAGCAAAGACGCGATGGCGGCTGGCGAAAGTGTGGAACGTCTATTAGGGTTAAACGCTTGGCGTGACATGCCTTTATATACAGATAGCGAAATCGCCGCACTAGAGTGGGCTGAACATTTAACGGCGGGAAAAACGGTCGACGCTGAGTGTTATGATAAAGTGGTCAGTGCGTTCGGTGAAAAAACCTTGGTTGATTTGACCATCGCCATCAACGCCATTAACAGTTGGAATCGTATTGTGAAAGTGTTTAAACCCAAGGTAGGCAGCTATAAACCACAGTAAATCTCCCCAGTCCGCGTTCAACTTTCAACTGTCCCAGCCCTCGGGGCAGTTGTCTGCGTTGGTGCAAGGCATTTGGTCGGCTTCTGTCTGCGAACGGCACAGCGAGCCTGTCATAAAGCCTCTGTACACCGATGCGGGCAGCGGCATTGTGTTCCATCTTGGCGGCGAAGTAACACTGGGAGCAAAGCGGCTCACCCACGGCGTACTGCTCTCGCCTGTAGAAAAACAATCGCAGCAGATAACGCTCTTTCCCGGCGCGACACTAGCCGGCATCCGCTTTCATCCAGCCATCGGTTATGGCGTGTTAGGCCAGCATTTTTGCCATTTAACCTTACTCGAAAGGCAAGAGGATCTGCGCTATCGCCTGTATGACTTATACGACAAACTGCAATCACACAGCGACAACGCAAGCCGGATTGACACGCTTTACACATGGCTTAGCGACAATGTTCAACGCACGGATCTCATCCCAAACTCACTGGAGCAAGCACTCGAGTGCATTCAGCTTGATGTCTCCCCCGGAGGCTTAGGCGAACAAACGGCTTTAAGCCAACGGCAAATCGAACGCCTGTTTAAACATTGGATGGAAATGACACCCAAGCAGTATCAGCGCATTTTAAGAGTGAAAAAGGCCATCGACTATCTACGCCAGCATAAGAAGGCTAGCCTTGTGGAGGTTTCACAACAGTTTGGTTTTAGTGATCAAGCCCATATGACGCGCGAATTTCGCGCAATCGCGCGGATAACGCCCGGAAAACTTTGAACGCTGCGCGATTTGCTTTATGGGTGAATCATTGGGTAAAAATTGCCGAAAGAAAAGTCTAGGCTATTGATTTGTATTGATAAAGCGTTCTGCGGCGGCAAACAGACTATCACACTTTTTTTTCTGCTTTGCATAATCAGGTGAGCCTTCTGGGAGAGCATCGAGCACTTCTTTCGCACTGTTATATTCTCCAACCATCGCCGCGAATCGAACTTCAAAATCCGCTTTACGCATTTTCTTTGCTGTTTTCTTCACTGGTTTTTTCATATTAGTTCCCCTAATTATAGTTCCCAAAATTTTCGCTTTAGCGCTGCGATCTCCGTTCTTCGATCTCTTTTTCAACCAGCAGCCATTGTGCTAATCAGAGATATAAAAACTTCCCAAGACTAAGCCCTGTGGATCTCTTATCTCACCCTGATTGGTAAGCTCGCAAAATGAAAAATCTAAATCAAAAGAATCGGTAGTGACTTTGGGTAAAATATGACGCTTTAACACATCACTATTGAGTTGATTGATGGTCGATGACCAAGAAGTCTTATTGTGGTGTAGGTAATACTTAATTTTGAACAATAACTTTTCGTCCGGTTGGTATTTTTTGCTCACGTAAAACGTAATACCAATATGTTTTACGGTTAGATCTTCGAGTCATTTAACTCCTTGCTTAAATTGAGAAAATTGGAGATCCCGCCATCACTAGGCAACAGGCGAGATCTCACAAAAACGCTTATAGAACAGTAACGTTAGCCGCTTGTGGGCCTTTGTTGCCTTGTTCGATACTGAAAGATACTTTTTGACCTTCAGCTAGAGTTTTGAAACCGTTGCTTGTGATAGAACGGAAGTGAACAAACAGATCAGCACCACCGTTATCTGGAGTGATAAAGCCAAAACCTTTAGTTTCGTTAAACCATTTAACTAGGCCAGTTGTATTATTTGACATATGAATCTCGATAAATTAATTAAATTAAAAAATGAAGCTACTAAGGGAGGAATGAAGAAAAAGGTATCGCAGGATGAATATGACAAATGAAATCAATAAAACTGAGAAGATCTTGAACTATGTATTCTTTTTAATAGCTCGCTACTTGAGCTGACGCCACTATACACTAAGTACGTACAATAGATATCTATTTCTTACTTTATTTTTAAAATCCAACATAATCAATAAGTTAAATTCAATCCCTACGGCGCTGGCAAACATTGAACGAATACCTTAGGGCCAATTGACTCATTTGAGATATTTATCTTTCTGCTTTGCGTAGACGTCCTCTCTGACTTGTTCAATCTCTCGCCATATCTTTTCAGCAAGCCCAGCATTGGCTTCCATAAACTGGTGGCTAAACACCAAGTAGTAATCTTTCGTCGTGATGGCTGGCTCCACCTGCTTTACATTTTTTATGTTATGAATGGCAATATACTGCTCGGCCATCGTATCTTGAATCGCCATAGCAGAAATGCGTTTAAGCTCCAACATTTGGAACAGCTGTTCTGTGGTTTTGACTTCCTGCACTTTGAGCTGCTTTTTCTTCAACTCATTGACAATGGAAAACCCTAAGTGGGCCCCAATCTGTTGCTCAGTATCGGCAAGATTTTCTCCATCCCAATCCAAGGCGTGATCTGCCAACGTGTAGAAATAGTAGCCAATGGTGGCAATGCGTTTTGTGCCATCAGGCTGATCGCCGTTCATCGGATAACGTGCGTACTGCGCACGCTGCGCGTTGTAGGAAAAGATAAATCCGCCATCGACGTGACCAGAATCTATGTTTTGCAAAGCACGTTTGCCCGGCAGTCGAACATATTCAATTTTCAGATCAAGTTTTGATGCAACATGATCAAGCACATCCAAAGCCAATCCGGGAGGATTCGCCACTTCAGAACCATTACCCATCAGAAACGGGTAAGCCTCAAGATCTGAATAGGTTAACCGAATGGTCGTCGTAGCTGAAACAGGCAAGGTCACGAAGACAATCAAAGCAAAAGTGCATAACTGACGAATAAAATGAACCATGTGTGCTCCCCTTCACTTATGTAAAGAAAGCATAGGAGGTGAAAGTATGAATATCCATAGGCGCGAATACGGAGCAGATCGTTTTTGTCGGCGACAGTGCGGGTGAACAGTGTCGCTCACTGATCTGGCAAGGTTTGGAAGCTTACTGTGAACGTTATTTAGGCGTCATTCATGGCTTTTATCAGTTATCTGGAGTCTGTGAATCGGCGAAACGTTGTATCAGAAGCATTGCCGATGTGATTAAAAGTTGAACAATCGATATGTGAAATATGTTATTTTTCTGTAATTTAAATTCGGAACTGCATTTATTACCCCTACCGAGTGTGACCGAAGATCAACAATATCCATTTTTATCTAGAATGATTTTATAAACTTTGAATAATCAGCAAGTCTTAAAAAAATTATAATCTCAGAATGAGGAAAAATAATGAAAAATGGCTTGTTAATTCTTGCTACCTTGGCGGTATTGTCTGGGTGTGGTGGTGATAATAGTGGAGACTGTGCGGCAGATACCAAGGTAGTACACGTCAAAAATAGTTCTGCTAATCGCGACAGTTACCACTTTTTCCGTAATACATGTAATGACCTAACGTACACTGGCAACTTTAATTCGGAGGACATTTGGGGCTACAAGACAAATCTTCCGTATACCGGATACTGGTCACACAACATGCAAACGTATCAATTAAAGCGATCGGCTAACAGCTTTAATCTTTCTGCCAGCCTTCCCCGCTTGCCAGATAATGATGAAAAATCCCAAGGTGCATTAGTCTGTACTATCGATATCTCGGTAGATGGTTTTTACGATGAGACCCGTGTTGATATTGGGGGCTATGATATTAAGAAGCTCTGTTATCAAAAGAACAATGAGCAGCCTATTATTGCAAGATATAATATCGATTATGAAATTTTGACAAAATCTGAAGTCGCTAAATTAACCAGTATTGTCCTGCAAGGTAATCCAACAAAAAGTGATTTTACTAAAGCGATGAGTAGTGACAAGTTAATGTTATGTAACGTAGCCAGCGATGAAGAAATAGAAAACACGGAGTGCGCTAAATAGTATTTTCGCTTCCATTTTCTACTATTGATTACACCGACAAACTAGCGATGCGATTTACTTAGTCCACTGCCGTAAACAGTGATTAATGCATGAGTAAGTCAACAAGCACCGTTAATCTCAGCAGGCTACTTTTCTAACGGCCTGCTTTTCCGTCTCAAGCCTGCCAAAACTAAAACAGAACCCTTGCCTCTTTTGCTTTGCATAGCCCCGCTCCATAGTGTGAGCAGAATAGACAATTTGGTACTCAATCCATAAGTTTATGTGACATAAGTTGCTCAACGTTTTACGCAAGTCGTTGTACAGTATGCATCATTTAGAATAAGGGTTGCCGCTTTGGTATGCGGCTACTGCATGTTAGACAAATAAGGAGATTTAATGAACAGCAAGACGAAGTGTTGGATGCTACTGCTTTTTGCCGTGGTAGCGGGTTGCAATGACAGCAGTGTCGCGAATTCAAATGGGGAGAAAGAGGCCAATCAAAACACCGGTGAAGAGAAAAAAATCACCTTTGAAGCGTTTCAAGCAAGCGTATTGGACTCATTGGCAAGCGGGGATTCGTATCACGATTGTGGTGTGTCTGAACTCGATCAGGATGTGACCGACGTCTATCAATGCATTGAGGCGTCGTTCAACAGCTCAACGCCCTACTACGGTTTCGACAGGCACACTGGCGTGGATACCAAGCTCGCCTCGGCCTCCGTGATGGATGCAACTGGCATCGTCACCAACTGGTATTACGACGAGCACTGTCTGCCTGTGGGTGGTAGCTCAAGCTTAAAATGTGAAAGCTTCGTCAAATCGGCCGTTTGTGACAATCCAACGCTGCGCACAATAGACGAGATTAAAACGCGAGAAGCGAATCATCAGTTTGAGGATCGCTTCTTCTCTTGCAGCAATCGGTAATTTGTCGAGCAAACGGTGCAAGTTGACTCGGGATGCGTAGCATTTGGGGCTTACAATAAGCTGAATCATGGGCACGCAGCACCGATAAACTCATTCAGGCCGCTTTTTTAGCGGCCTTTTTCCTGTCCCTCCCTTTCCGCCTTTGCTTCCCATTGCAATGCTCAATAATGTGAGCGAAAGACACAACTTGATGCTTATATCATTAGTTTTTGTGATACAAGTTGCTCACTGTGCGATAGAAGTCGTTGTACAGTATCAGTTGCTTGGGGAAAGGGTTAGAAACGTTAGTATGTCGGTTAGTGGTAGTTAGGCTTTCAGGCTTAGTGAGAAGCATATGGGAAATGAAAAGTCGTTTTTTACTCCTGATGAAAGAAGGGAGCTAGTAAAAGAATATGAGCTGAAGAAATCCTCATTTACTCAACTTTGTGAGGAAATTAAAGCTGTTATTGACTATTTCTTACAAGAAAATGCAGATATAAAAGTCTCATCTTTATCATCCAGAGTTAAATCTGTTGATAGTTTTTTAGGAAAACTTGATCGGAAACCTTATAAATCCCCTTTCAGCGAGATTGATGATTTTGCTGGTGTACGAGTAGTCTTATACAGAGCTTCCGATATAGCAAAGTTAGAGTTGTTTTTGTCAAAAGAGTTTGAAGTTCTAGAAGTAGATAACAAGACTGAAAAATTAGGCATCGCTGAAATGGGGTATGGGGGAACCCACGTCATTATTAGGTTAGGGGAAAATTATAGAGGGATAAAACAGAGGAAGCTATCCGAATTAAGATGCGAGATTCAAATCAGAACAGTGTTACAAGATGCTTGGTCAACTATGAGTCATTCCTTGTCTTATAAGACAAAGGAATTAATGCCAGCCAAGATGCAGCGAGATATTAATAATTTGGCATCTTTGTTAGAGGTTGCTGATTCTGGTTTCGAGCGTATTATCGAAGATAAAAAAGCTTTGAATGCTAAGGCTAAAAACGAAGCCAGAATGGAGGGTTTTTTGTCTATGTCAATTACAGTTGAACGGCTTGAAGAGTACTCTTTGAGTAAATTCCCTAACCTGCCTGTAAATGAGTACTGGCAGGAAAAGCTTGCCTCGGATTTAAAGCTTATCAACGGATTCTCATTGCTCAAGGATATTGATGATGCTGTTGACAGAGCGAAGGTGGCAGTTAGCAGATACCAAGAAAAAAGGCCTGACCTGTTTAAAAGTTCAACAGATTTTTTAACTAAATCAATAGGTTTTGTTTCTGGTGAGTTTCGAGATGTTCACCCATTTTCTGATGCAACATTAGATGTATTTTCAGCTTATGACGATAGCCTTGAACAAAAAAGAGCCTAACAAACGGCTCCAAGCGACAACCAACCGCCGCGCTATTTCTGCCAATAGCGCGAGCGCTAATTTTGGCACAAATTTCGCTATGGCTGGTTGCGCCTGAGCCGGGCGTTATGTTTCTGGAGGATATATGAACATTGATGATTGGGCTAAAGAGTTCTTCAGTGCTGTAAATGAGGAGAACATACTAAAACGACGTGAATCTAACACAACTGAGTTTAAGGAAATATTTGATTGGAAAAGTAAGGAGTTCAAGTCAAATATTGCAAGAACCGCTGCAGCTTTTTCTAATCGCGATGGCGGTGTAATTATCTTTGGTGTGGCAGACCGACCTCATACTGTCGTAGGGGTAGATAATTATGAATCCGTTGATGACGCTGACATTTCTGTTTGGTTCAATGAGCTTTTCTCGCCGTCAATAGAATTCTCTAGAAGTACATTGCAATGTGGTACATCGACAATAGGAATTCTGCAAATCTTCGAGTCTAGAAACAAACCAATCATATGCATAAAAGACTCAGCAAAGACTTTCGACTCTGACATTTACTACAGGTATTCTGCAAGATCATCAAAAATCAAATCTGGCGATTTGATATACCTCCTTAACGACATTAAGGAGAATGAGAAGGTAGTTTGGCTTAAGTTTCTTTCGAATATTGCTCAGGTGGGTATTGAAAACATAGCATTACTTAACTCAGTTACAGGTGAACTTAGCTCTGCTAACAATACATTCCTTATTGATGAATCCATCCTCGGCCAGATTCAGGTTTTGGACAAATACTCCGAAAGTCATGAAGGAGCGCCAGCTGTAAAGATTATTGGTGACGTAGTTGACTCCGCAATGGTTGTAGAGAAAACAAAAAATATCTTTGAAGAAGACATTTTTGAAGCTTTCCTTACAGAAAGTTGCTCTGCAAAAGGCATTGATTATATCTCTTCAATTTGCACTATGAACTCAGAAATGTACCCACTATATTACTTTCTTAACTTAGATTCAGTGAAAAAAGAAGAAAGGTATAGTTATGTAGAACATATAGAAACTAGGTTTAAAAATAGAAATAGAGTGCTATCTAGGTTATCTGATGATGGCAAGATAAAAAGCAAGAAAGCACAATATTCACTTACTAGTATGGGTGTTGGTAAAGAAAGAAAGGCTATCTTCGATACCCTAGTTGCGCAAGATGACCTTGTGCTGAACAATGAAAACGACTGTAAACTTGCTCTCGAAACACTATTTTCAATAGACAAAGAGGACACTGACATTAAGTACTTAAAACAACAGATTTTAAGAATCTATGAGTCCTTTTATCCATTTGAGAAAGATCCCATAAACTTTGTTTTTAGGTGGTCATTAACATATTTAGACTTCATTTATTACAAAGATACTTAACAAAAAATTTAATAGTGATTCCCAACGAAACTGCTCACTCTTATCTCAGTCGCGACTTACTAATTTAACTTGTACGATAATATAGGTTAAGTGGAATACACCATAGTATCTATCAGTAATTCCGACAAAATCTTTGAAAATCATAGGGGTTTCATCCCCATCTTATGTTAAGTTATGTATGTAGTGGTCAACTAAAATTGGCCACGGTTCTAGAGCTTTCCCAATACAAGCGTTCCGATTCATTGGGCGTTAACCCACCGTTATACTGATGTGGCCTAAGTTGGCTGTAATATCCAATAATGTATCGAATGATCTCTTGTTGAGCCTCTGCAAAACTACGATAACCCGCCTTGGGAACCCATTCGCTTTTCAGGCTTCTAAAGAAGCGCTCCATCGGCGCATTATCCCAACAATTGCCTCGTCTTGATAAGCTTTGTGTAATCTGACAACGCCATAGTAACTGACGATAATAGCGACTCGTATAATGGCTACCCTGATCACTGTGGAACATGACCCCTTTGGGCCTGCCCCTAGATTCAAAGGCCATCATCAATGCTTTTCCAGTGAGCTTGCTGTCTGGCGATAGTGACATTGCCCAACCAATAGGTTTTCGTGCAAACAGATCCATGACAACAGCCAAATACATCCAACGATGACCAACCCATACATAGGTGACATCACCAACCCAAACCTGATTCGGTTGAGTCACAGCAAATTGCCGCCCTAAAAGATTGGGGATCTCAAGATGCTCTTGTTCGGCCTTTCTGTATTTATGTTTAGGTGACTGGCAGCTCACTAAGCCTAATAATTTCATTAGCTTACTTGCTCGATAACGGCTAAGCGGTATGCCCTCAATATTGGTTACCATATCAGCAATCGTACGTGCACCTGCTGAGCCGTGGCTAGCTTCATGCATGTCACTCACAATAGAGTGCAATTTCACCTGCTCTGGCGAGAGTTGTTTGTCTCTGTTATGCCAATACTTGTAGCTACTACGATGAACACTGAACACATGGCATAAGGTTTTTACACTAAAGCTCTTCCTGAGTTTCTCGATCATCGAGAATTGTTCAGTGAGTCCGACATCAAGAGAGCAGTAGCCTTTTTTAAAATTTCATTGTGCTCCTCAAGGTTAGCGATTCTCTTCTTGAGTTCACGAATTTCTATTTGTTCTGGAGTAAGCGGAGAGGCTTTCGGCGATATACCTCGTTGCTCTTGCTTAAGCTGTCGTACCCAGCGATCCATTGCTGATTTACTGACATTCATTGCTTTAGCGGCTTCGATCACCGAATGGCCGTGCTCTGTTACTAATTGTGCTGCTTCAAGCTTGAACTCTGCACTAAAAGTTCGTCTTGTGCGATTTTTCATAAAGTCACCTATTTGTCTCTGAGATGTATTTTAACACCTCTATTTAGGTGGCCAAATTTACTGTACCACTACAAAGACTAAGACGATTATCTTGGAGGGTGTAGGAAGCCACAAAGGAAAGAACTATAAGACAGACATTCCGGCAGAAGATTTCTTTGTTAAGATCAGCTTTATTCAAGATACTCGAAAATTGCGACGTTACTTGATAAGACAAGATGCATACTTATTGCCTGCAAACCTAGAGTTAATTGCTGATACAATTTTAAATCAAATGATTCAAGGAAATAGCAATCGTATTCATATTATGGTTCGTTGGCCATAAATTCGTATAACAAAGCATTTAAGAGTGATTCGTAACGCTTGCCGTTTGCGCTTCGCTCAAAGTATGGCAAGCGCCGCTCACCTTAATGCGGCGTTAGCATTAAAGGAGTGATATGGGTAGTTTAGTGGTACATAATTCCGAAGCCTTGACTAGCGTACAATTTGATGTTTCAGTGTCAGATGTTCAACTTTGTCAGCATATTAGGAGTTCTCTTGTTAAGGCTTTGGACATCGAAATTATTTATGATCAAATAATCGAAGCATATTGGGATTATAAAAACAAAGTAAATTATTGGAAGTTGCGTTCAGTATCAACGCCATTTGGAGACTATGTTCTAAATCATGAAATTCGAAGTTCCTTGAATAGTTTGGCTTTCAATCTATTTAATCTGAGCAAACTATATCTTGATTGGCACTTTAACGAACTAAAAAAGCGCTGTTACTCTTTTGAAATTACAGGAAATGAGAGTGCAAAGCAGGCGGTATCTACTCAACGTAACGAAATCTACGAGTCAAATCTTGCATACGTGGTTGGGAGCAAGTTGAGAGGACACAACCAACATAGCGCTTTACCAGTCCGTAGTTTTACTAAAGGTGTTCGTTATGATTCTGAAACATCAACACGTATAGTGCACTTCAGCATATTTTACGATTATGATGACTTACTTGAGATGGGAGTACCTAAAGCTAAGTTGGATATTGATACAAAATTAGACCTTACAGAGATTATCGATGGTTATGTGTACGCCATTTCACAAAAGCATATGCTCAATCGAACTTTGACTGGTTCATTGATTAGTGAGTACACAGAAAAGTTCTTAGGTATGTGGCAACAAAAAATTAAACAAGCAGGATATGAGCGCTATTGGTGTGAGCTTGCTTTGGATAATGGTAGCCACATTCAACTGTCTCTAGAATGGTTCCAACTTTATGACTACCTTAAAAAAAAGCATAGAAATACGATAAATTATTCTCAGCTTACCTTTGGCATATAATGCTAACAAACGGTTTAAGAGGGACAACCAACGTATTGTATTTTTACTATGTGTTGTGTTTAAGGTGATACGTGAGAGTATCAGTACTGCGTTGCCCAGCTCTTCTCATGGGACCAAAACAGGCAGAGTTTGGGGCTAGTGAAAAGCGCCATGGGACCAAAATGGGACCATTCGTGGGGCTAAATGGGGCTTTATTTTCCATTTCACTGTTTATGCTTACAGTAGTCACCAATGCAAAAAGCGCCCCTTTCGGAGCGCTTTGTTTTTTATTCCCAATCGAGGATGACTTTACCGGAAGCCCCGCTACGCATAGCGTCGAAGCCTTTTTGGAAGTCGTCCACTTTGAAGTGATGGGTGATAATTGGCGTTAAATCGAGGCCAGATTGAATCAGGCTCGCCATCTTATACCAAGTTTCGAACATCTCACGGCCGTAGATCCCTTTGATCACTAAGCCTTTGAAGATCACTTGGTTCCAGTCGATGCCCATGTCTGAGGGTGGAATACCCAACAGAGCAATGCGGCCGCCGTGGTTCATGGTTTTTAACATTGAGTTAAACGCCGAAGGGTTGCCCGACATCTCTAGGCCCACATCGAAGCCTTCTGTCATGCCCAGCTCAGCCATCACATCATCCAGCTTTTGCTCTGCCACGTTAACAGCGCGAGTCACGCCCATTTTACGCGCAAGATCCAAGCGGTATTCGTTCACATCGGTGATCACTACGTGGCGCGCACCAACGTGTTTCGCCACAGCGGCGGCCATAATGCCGATTGGGCCTGCGCCGGTGATCAGTACATCTTCACCCACGAGATCAAACGACAGCGCGGTGTGCACTGCGTTACCGAATGGGTCGAAGATGGACGCGAGATCGTCAGAAATGCCATCTGGGATTTTGAATGCGTTGAACGCTGGAATCACCAAGTATTCAGCAAACGCGCCAGTGCGGTTAACGCCAACACCGATGGTGTTGCGGCACAAATGCGTGCGGCCACCACGGCAGTTACGGCAGTGACCACACGTGATGTGGCCTTCGCCAGAAACACGGTCACCGATGGCAAAACCACGCACTTCTTGGCCGATACCGACCACTTCGCCAACGTATTCATGGCCGACGACCATAGGCACTGGAATGGTTTTTTGTGACCATTCGTCCCAGTTGTAAATGTGCACGTCTGTGCCACAAATAGCGGTTTTCTTAATGCGGATCAGTAGATCGTTGTGGCCAAGTTCAGGCTTGTCCACTTCGGTCATCCAGATGCCTTCTTCAGGCTTAAGCTTTGATAATGCTTTGATTTTCATATTGTTCACCAAATATGCCCCGCGCGATGCGAGGCAAAAAATTAGATAATGCCCATCTCTTTGCCGACTTCGATAAACGCATCAATGGCTTTATCAAGCTGCTCGCGAGAGTGTGCGGCCGACATCTGAGTGCGGATACGCGCTTGGCCTTTGGGTACCACTGGGAATGAAAAACCGATCACGTAGATGCCTTTGGCTAGTGCGCGCTCAGCAAACTCCGCCGCCACTTTGGCATCACCTAGCATGATGGGGATGATGGCGTGATCGGCGCCTGCCATTGTGAAGCCAGCCTCAGTCATGCGAGTGCGAAAGTGCGCCGCGTTTTCCCACAGGCGAGCACGCAGATCGCCGCTCTCTTGCAGTAGATCCAACACGCGAATGGAGGCAGCAACGATCGCCGGTGCTACCGAGTTAGAAAATAGGTACGGACGAGAGCGCTGACGCAACCAGTCGATCACCTCTTTTTTACCCGCTGTGTAACCGCCCGATGCGCCGCCCATCGCTTTGCCAAGCGTACCTGTAATGATGTCGATACGATCCACCACGTTGTGATATTCGTGCGTGCCTGCACCTGTTGGGCCCATAAAGCCGACTGCGTGCGAGTCATCGACCATGGTCAATGCGCCATATTTTTCCGCTAGGTCACAAATGGCTGGTAGGTTGGCAACCACACCGTCCATTGAGAACACGCCATCGGTCACGACTAGAATGTTGCGCGCGCCCGCTGCTTTTGCCGCGATAAGCTGCTCTTCCAGCTCTTGCATGTTGTTGTTGCTGTAGCGAAAACGCATGGCTTTACACAGACGCACGCCGTCGATGATCGAAGCGTGGTTCAGCGCGTCAGAGATGATGGCGTCTTCTTTATCCAGCAGGGTTTCAAACAGGCCAGCGTTGGCATCAAAGCAGGAGGTGTAAAGAATGGTGTCTTCTTTACCCAAGAATTGCGAAAGCTTCTGCTCAAGCTGTTTGTGAATGTCTTGCGTACCACAGATAAAGCGTACCGACGCCATACCAAAACCGTGGCTGTCCATCCCCTCTTTGGCCGCTTCAATCAGCGCCGGGTGATTGGCTAGGCCCAGATAGTTGTTGGCGCAGAAGTTCAGCACTTCTTCGCCGCTGGCGATTTTCACCGCCGCTTGCTGATCAGAGGTAATGATGCGCTCAGATTTGTACAGGCCTTCCGCTTTCACTTCTTCAAGTTGATTGCGGATCTGTTGGTAAAATGCTGAAGACATGGAGTATTCCTTCCAGATGGTTTGGGGGCGGCTTGAGAGCCGACTCATTGTAGGGCAGCCTTTATGTGACAAGGGTCACAGGCGAATGGCCGTTATTACTTTCAAGTGTAATCTATGGCTTGGAAAACGATTATCCCTGACATTGGAAAAGCATTAGTGAATCAGAGGCAAGAATCACAATGAAAAACGGAAGCCGTTTGGCTTCCGTTTCGATTAGGTGCTAAGAGCGGGTTTTAAAAGGCAAAACGCTGCATGCCTGCGCCCGGTTCGAGCATCTTGTCGGCGATGTATTTGTGCACTGCGGTGGTTGGGTGAGTCACCCCCCAGAAGACGTATTTGTCTGAGCTGTGCGCCGCGCACTCGTTGGTCAAGCTGTGGCTGTAGAGATAATCCGCCGCCGACGAAACGGTTGATGTTCAAACACGCGTCGCTGGCGTTGACAAAGCCATGTTGCTGCGGGTTGGTGGTCAGCTGTTCAAACAGAGTGTAAGTATCGTACAGGGTGATGTTGTAGCCTTGCAGGATGTACAGCGCCGCTTGCGCTTTGATGAACTCGTTGAACTCTAGGATCTTCGCACGCACTGTGGCGATTTCATCGGCGCTCGAGTATTTGAACTGCGGCGCTTTGGTCGCATCTGGCAACGTCATCAACATGATGTTTTGCGCACCAGCATCGGTAAGGCGAGCTAACGCGCTGGCGAAGTCCGCTTGCACGTCGGCCACTTCACGGTTGTAGTTCATGAAATCATTCAAGCCAAACTCAAGCGTAAACAAGGTATTGGCTGGCTTGTAGTTTTTCGCCATTTTGGCGTACGTCAGATAAGAAGAGACCTGATCCCCTACCCCAGTTAACGCAATGTATTGATTCGAGCCTGCCGCGCCGCCCACGGCCCAGTTATATAGCGGCAGTTTTTTCTCTTGGGCGATGTATTCCGTCCAGACAAAACCGTTGGAGAAGTGGCCGAGGAACCAAGTATTAGGGTTGGGGAAGCGCCACATCGCAGCATTGAAGATGTTGCCGGTATCCGACAAGCTGTCACCAAATGCGACCATCTTGTTGATTTGATCGGCTTGCATCACCGGATCATTGGTCCAAATCGTGTGGTTGTACGACCAACGATTGTCGGCAGCAAAGAAGGTGATGTCGGCGTTTTCATGGCTCACACCGAGCGTCTCTTCACAACGCTGTTTAATCACGTTTTGCGAGGTACTGGTGTAAAACATGTTTTTAAAAGAGACCGAACTCCACCAATAGCCATTGAGGGTGTAGTAGCTCCCATCGGGATTTTGTGCCCATTGCCAATCCGTTGCCGAATCGTTATGAGAGTTTCCGGTGCGATACCAGCAGCGAACATAGGTGTAGGTTTGTTTGTTTTGCGTACTGACCACTTGCGCAGTCGTTATGGATTCAGGAGAGAGCGCTGGCTCAGCAGCCACTGCAGAAGCGAGGGGTAACAGAGCCCCCAGCAGTATTGTCATCTTTTTCATAGAATTATCTTCTTGTTTTATGATTGTAAACTGGCAAATGAGAGAATTTCTCGCTGACAGTTTTGTCATTTTGAGTAGATACTCTATCGAGTCAACCACCTAAATATGCAATTTTCCAAATCTGGCATCAAAGTCAAAAAAGATTCATTCTATCAATTGAAGATTATTTTATAAAAATAGAATAATTACTCACTAACAATAATTTAACATGCAGTTTTTATCAATTAACTATTTGCTTTATAAGCACTTTAAATGAACAAGCGATGTTCACCTCCGCTGTTTATTGGGTGACATTTTGTACAATTCTTATCATTCAAGACACGATTATCTTGGCATTTTATAACTATAAGCTATAGCTAGACAGCTCATGAATCGCACATAAAAGTGACTTTTCATGAAGATAAAGTGAATAAAAAACAGCTCAAAAAGGAATAGAGCAAATGCACTACACAACAACAAAAACCAAAGGGATTTTTTCCCTGTCTGCTATCGCTGTGGCGATCACCGCATCAGCATCAGCGCTCGCTGCACCCGGTATTGGCTTCAACGAGGCAGACCTTCCAACCAAATACATAGTAAAGTTCAAAGACGACCTTCAAACACGTTCGACCATGGCAAGCAACCCGTTTTTCGGCCCGAATTTGGTCCGAGAAGCGGTGCTTAACCAAGTCAACGCGCGCCAAGTGGAAAAACTCGGCCGTCAGGCACTGTACAGCGTTGAAATCGATAGCAACGAGCTTGCTGCACTGCAAAACAACGCCGAAGTGGAATACGTGGAAATTGACCCTCCGCGCTATCTGCTGAGTGAAACCACCCCATGGGGCTACGGCGCGGTCAACGCGCAGCGACTGGATGACGGCAGCGCAGGCAACCGCACTGTGTGTATCATTGACTCCGGCTACGACCTCAATCACAACGATTTGAGTGGTAACCGCGTCAATGGCAGCAACGACAGTGGCACTGGCGCGTGGAGCGATCCGGGCAACAATAACGCCCACGGCACCCACGTGGCAGGCACCATTGCGGCAATTGCTAACGGCGAAGGGGTGAAAGGGATCATGCCGAATCAGAATGTCAATCTGCACATCGTTAAAGTGTTTAACGAGTCGGGTTGGGGTTACTCTTCCAGCTTGGTCAAAGCGATTCAAACCTGTGCCGATAACGGCGCTAATGTCGTTAACATGAGCTTAGGTGGTAGCCAGTCCAGCCGCACGGAAGAGACCGCACTGAAAGCGATTTACGATCAAGGCGTGTTGCTGATTGCCGCCGCTGGTAACTCGGGCAACACCGCGCACAGCTATCCGGCCTCTTACGACTCTGTGGTTTCAGTGGCGGCGGTGGACAACCACAACGATCACGCGGCATTTTCTCAGGCGACAAACCAAGTTGAAGTTGCCGCGCCGGGCATGGCCATTTTGTCGACCGTGACGGTAGGCGAAGGGATTTTGTCGGACATTTCACTCTCTGGTAACAGCTACTTTGATCGTGGTGTCGTACCGCACAACCGCTTGATCGTCAGCGGCAGCAATTACGCGCCAGCACCGGTTGCAGGCAGTGTCACTGCGCCACTGGCAAGTTGTGATGTCTCATCAGGCAGCTACAACTGTGGCGATATGAGCAACAAAGTCTGTCTCACCGAACGTATTGACAACCAAACCGCGACGCTCGATCCGGAAATCGATGCGGTCAAAGCCTGTTACAACGCTGGCGCGAAAGCGGCGATTGTCTACAGTAACCAAGCGCTACCGGGCCTGCAAAACCCGTTTGTGCTGGATGACAACAACCGCTACCGCATGGTGTCGGTGACTGTCGACCGTCAGCTTGGTTTGGAACTGGCTAACCAAGTGGGGAGCAGCGTCACTGTGTCCACCGAAACGGGCAAAGATTATGAGTACTACAACGGTACTTCCATGGCGACCCCACATGTCACCGGTGTTGCCGCGCTGGTGTGGAGTTACCATCCAACCTGCAGCGCGCAGCAAGTGCGTAAAGCGCTTCGCGCTACCGCCACCGACATCGACGTTGCTGGCCGCGATAACCGTACTGGCTATGGTTTGATCAATGCCGATGCGGCGAAAGCGTATCTGGATGCTAGCTGTGACGGCCCAACAGGACCTGTCGATCCTGATGGAAACGCGCTGGAAAACGGCGTAGCCAAAGGCCCACTCTCTGGCGATGAGAAAACCAGTGCCGTGTTTACTTTCGACGTTCCAGCCGACGCCACTCAAGCCACCTTTAATTTAAGCGGCGGCACGGGTGATGCGGATATGTATGTGCGCTTTAACGGCACGCCGACCACCAGCAGCTACGATTGTCGATCTTGGCAAAGTGGCAACGGTGAAAGCTGTAATCTTAATGTCACCCAAGCGGGCACCTATGAAGTGCTGGTCTATGGTTACGCGGCTTATTCCGGCGCTTCATTAACCGCTACGCATAACGGCAGCGATCAACCGACGGACGGCCAAACGCCTTCGAGCTACACCAATGCCAACGCAGTGGCGATCCCTGACAACTCATCGGCAGGCGCGGTGAGTGAAATCAATGTGCTGCGCAGCGGCGATGCGGGTAATGTCAGCGTCGATCTGAACATCAGCCATACTTATATCGGCGATCTCAAGGTCACTTTGATCTCCCCAACGGGCGGCCAAGTGGTTCTGCACAATAACAGCGGCGGTTCTGCCAACGACATTCGCACCACACTATCGGCCGATTTTACTGGCTATGAGGCGAAGGGAACTTGGCAACTTAAAGTTGTTGACAGTGCCAAACAAGACACGGGCACCATCAATAGCTGGACCCTGTCATTTCAATAAGGAGAGAGTATGAAGAAGCGCATTCTATGGTCAGTTGGCAGTGTGGTGCTCACCACAATCACTGCGCTAACGTTTATGCCACCGTCACACGCCAACAACGCTGGCTTTCCGGTGGTCGATAAACGTGTGCAACAAGCCGCGGCTGCCCCTGCCCGTTATTTCGTTAAATATCAGGCAGGTAAAGAGCAGCAAGTGCGTGAGCTTCTTCGCTCCTACGAAATTGAAATCGTAGATGCCCTCGTCAAACAACAAGTGTTGGTGGTGACTGGTGAGAAACAGCAGATCGAACAGCTTAGCCACAGCGAACTGATTGATTACACCGAGCCAGAAACCAACGAGGATGCTCTACGCGCAATAAGCATAACGCCCCATCACGGGGCGTTATTTTTACCTTTCAGCACTGACTGGTTGTGGCACATCACGCTGTAAATGATGCTCCGCCAACCAGTAGAGCCAGATCATCGCAAGACACAACACAAAACAGAGACCGAACAACCAGTTGGAGCTCAACGAATCAAGCATCATCCCGCCAATCAGCGGAGACACCGCAAAACCGAGCGAATAAAGCGCCGCTGCACCGAAGTAGGATCCGCGCAAGTGCGCCGGTGCCAAACGGTCAATCTGCACGTTGAGAGTAGGAAAGGCAATCACTTCCCCAAGGCTCATAACAAAGCAGGCCAGCCCCCAGCCGAGCGGCATATCTGCTGGCGTGAGCATAAAGCCAACCTGCGCCAACGCCATGAGGATCATGCCGATGCGGGTGCGCGCAAACAGCGGCACATGCTCCAGCCATTTCAACATCGGAAACTGAAAAACAATGATCGTCATGGTATTGACCAAAACCAAGCCGGCGACAATCTTCGCCGCGTCGATGATGTCAGAGCGAACAATCACTTGCGGAATAGACGAATCCAACTGCGCGTACACAAACATCATCAGGAAGTTGGCGATCATCAACTTTACGAAAATCGCATCACGGCTGATGACCTTGAGGGTGGCGCGAAAATTCGGCAGTTGGGAGGGATCGGGCTTGCTAAACGCCTGCTTGCGCTCTATGCCAAAAAACAGCCAGCCGGTGTAGAACAGGTACGTGACACCCGTGATGTAAAACAGATGCTGCGGTGAGCTCAACCCAATCGTCACCCCGAGCAGTGGGCCAATCGCGCCGCCCAAATTGAGTAAGAAATAACGAATATTCATCGCCAGTTCGCGATCTTTTACATCGGCTAAGTTGTCGCCAAGCACCGCTTTGGCAGGCGCTTCAATCATAGGCCGCATTAAGCCCGCCAGTAAAATAAGGAAGTAGAAGTGCCACAATTCGCTCGCCAGTGCGATGCCAGAATACGCCGCCGCCGCAACCAAACTGCCGCACACCATCACCCATTTTCGGCCAAATTTGTCTGACAAATAGCCCGAATAAAGACCAGTCAAGGCGCCTACAATTGCCGAACCTGCTAGCATGCCGCCAATTTGCGCCGCGCTCGCGCCGTAATCTTGATATAAGAACACAATCAGAAATGGCCACGCCATAAAGTAACTGGTTCGCGCCAACAAAGTGCCGCTGAGCACTGTCCAAACCGAAAAATTGAACCGCCTGACACGCTCTCTTTGAAACAAACTCTCTTCTTGCATTGTGGCTCCTTGCTCTGACTGACGTGACCGACCTGATGGCAGGCATAAATAGGTGATTGGATGAATAATTCGCCCAGTATAGGGGCACAATGCGGGATATGTAACCCGTTGTTAACAAAAATACTAGTCACAAATTTTATTGGCGATTATTCATTCATCACTCCTCTCAGAGAGGCATAATTCGCGCTCATTTCCCTTCCCCTTGCAGTGATTTGTGCCCTTTCTGTTACAATGCTCGCCCGATCTGCGCTTTGCTAAAAGAGATAGCACCCTATGGTTAATCCGAAACTCATCGCTTTACTGCCTGATCTCGCCAGCTTTATTTTGGTCGTCAACGAAGGAAGCTTCACCGCAGCGGCCAAAAAACTCGGCGTCACGCCTTCGGCGCTGAGCAAACTCATTACCCGTCTTGAACAGGCCTTAAAGGTGAAGCTCTTTGAACGCACTACGCGCAAATTGATCATCACGCAAGCTGGGCAAAAGGTTTATGACCAAAGCATCGCGATGGTGAACGCGGCGCAGCAGGCGATTGAGGTCTCGGAAGCTGAACACAGCGAACCTTCTGGCGCGTTAACAGTCGCCGCACCCGAAGCGTTTCTTAATTCAGTATTACAGCCGTTTGTTGTGCCGTTTTTGACTCGCTATCCGCACATCCAACTTAAGCTGCGCGCCGCAGACGGAGAGATTGATCTGTTCCGCGATGGTATCGATCTGGCGTTTAAACTCACCGATAAACCCGATGAAAACTTGGTACTCAAAGAGATCAGCAAAACCCGTTTAGTGCTGTGCGCCTCGCCAGATTACCTTGAGCGCAGAGGCACACCGCATCACCCGACCGAAACTGGTGCAGCACGATTGCCTGTATCTGGCGGAAAATGACAAAGACAACCTCTGGTCGTTCTCCAAAGAGGAAGAGTTGCACTCCGTCGCGGTGTCCGGCTGCTATGCCGTCAACCACTCGCAGATGCGCCTTAACGGTGTCAAGCAAGGGCTAGGCATTGGCATCTTCCATGATTTTGTTATCCGCGAAGCGCGAGAGCGTGGCGAAGTGGTGGAAGTGCTGTCTGATTGGATGATCAAAAGTAATTATCACGGCGCGATCGCCATGCAATACCCACAAAGCAAGTACATGCCCGCGAGGCTGAGGGTGTTTATTGATTTTGTAAACGAAAGTTTGGTGTTTTAACGCGCTTTAGAAAAGACAAAGTGATGTAAACGAGGAGAGGTGAACTGCAAGGGTTTAAGCGACAAAAGGATCTGACGGCGGCCCTCTCGGAACTTGTCTTTCAAATCGTACACTTAGAGCCAAAAAAGTGTAGCTGTCTGAAATAACGAAGCTCAGTCGGGAAAGTAAAGGTGTAGTTGGAAGTGAATCTTGATGGAAAGTAGAAAAATGGCTGAACGGACAGGGCTTGCCGCTGTGTGTTGGCCTTTGATCGCCCTCTTCAATCTGTACTAGTTCAAACCCGTTCAGTGTACAAAGTGTCGCCCACACGCCAGCGCTGCTACCATGTGCATTGATAACAGGCATCAGTGATACCAGCGTCCAGCTCAAGGCGGTTGCCAGCAACATAGCGCGATTGAATCGGGAGAAACGCATTGCCATTACGGGTTGAAGGTTTGCAAAAAGCTTATAGTAAAGCGGCATGGCTTGCAAAAATGGCAACAAATAACTGATTTGTTCATCACATCAATCCAGTAACCGCATGAAAAACGGCAAAACAAAACCCGCAAAAAAAGCGGGTTGATCGCTAATGTGACCGGAGAGAGCGTTAGCCGAACAGCTTGCTCCAGATGCTCGGGTTACGCTTGTCGTGATACTCTTCGCGCAACTGGTCAATCTCACGCAGTGCTTGTTTTGCTTGTTGCAGATCGCCCTGCTTTAGCTCTTGATCGATTTTACTCAGCACGACCGACAGCTTGTTAAAACCTTCTTGGTAAATGCCATCTTTCTCGGCAGGGTAGATGCCTCGCTTAGAGCTTTCAACCAGTGCTTGCAGTTGCGTCACCGCCTCCTGCATGCTGCTGATATCTTGCGCTTCTGCTGCATGACGAAACTCCAGCTTCATCTGTTGCATGTTTTGTTTTAAGTCCACTCCTGCCGCATTCGCTGCGCCGTGGAAGGAAGACAAAATCAGTGCTGAGCTAAGCAAAATTGAACCAAACTTCATTACTTCTCCGTTGTTCTTATCATTTTTTCTCCGCTAGTGTACTGCATAGCCCACGAAAAATAAGCAAAGAAAATGTAAAAAGTCACAGACTCAAATGGGCAAATTCGGCAATCTCTCCTCGACCGCGCAGCGCAAGAAAGGCGAGAAACTGTTTGGCAGAATGCGTGATCACCTGAGTGGCTTCAATGCCAACCGTATCCAGCAGCTCACTGGCCAGATCGAGTTTTCCGACATCTTGACAAAAATGGGCATCACTTCCGGTCGTGAAATAGACGCCAATGGCTTTGCCGACTCGGGCGATTTCGTAACAGCGCTCGACACTGCCCACTCGGCTGTGGCCACGTAAGGTGGAGTTGTTGATCTCAATCGCCACGTCATACTCTTTGGCGCATTGCAGCACGGCCGTGAAATCGAAATCAAAGTGCGGATTACCCAGATGGCCAAGCGCATCGACGCGGCCACTTTTGATCACATTAATCAAAGCTTGGGTATGGGCTTCTTTGCTTGAAGGCGCAAACACGGGCTCGTGAAAGCTAGCGATCACCCAATCCAGGTTGGGGTCCACGCTGAGCGGAATATCAATTTCGCCCTCGGTGTTCAAGATGTTTGCTTCGACACCCCGAAGAATCGCAACGTCGTGAATAAAACGCGGCAACACACGCTGGTTGGAGAAAAACCAATAGTGTGGCGCTCCCGGCATCGATTCCGCATGATCGGTGCTGCAAAACATAGCTAAGCCATTTTCTTTAGCACATTGTGCGTTTTCAATCAGTGTGCTGTAAGCATGGCCACTGGCGTAAGTATGGGTGTGCGTATCAATCTTCAGTTCCATCATCACTCTCTGCATCGCGCTATCAGTGCGGTTAGTTTACCCCGTTAGGCAAACGAGAGCCCGTAAAAACTAGCGTTCACTGAGCACTTTAATCAGCGGTAATGCCCTTTCCCAACCGTGATTGAACATGGAGACAAAGTCACTATGGGTGGTGATGGTCACCATTAGCAGTAGTTTGCCCTCTTTGGGGCGCAGTTGATAACGCTCTTTGGAGCCAATCCATTTGCAGGCAACATCACTGTCGATATCTTGTACGTGATCTGGATTGAAAATCGCCACATGATGAAGCTCGATATTACGACTGGGCTCAATAGCATCGATGACAGCCCGGGTCCCGCCCATTTCAGGGTCAAAAAATTTGATATCTTCACCTTCACGCCAATCTCCAGCAAATTGTGATTGCGGTGAGAAAGCGGTTGCCCACTGTTTGTAAAGTTCCAGATCCGTCAACACCTGCCACACCTTCTCCGGTGTGGCGTCTATCTCAATATGATAATTCAAGGTCAACATGGCTTTTCCTCCCTGAAGCATGCCAGTAACACGCTAGCGCATACAGACTAAAAATCAACCAGTTATTTTTTGGCAAGGTGGATAATTTCGACAATACTTAAACAGACGTAGAAAAAGCGCGCGCAAATTAAACACTAAGGCGCTAATACAACATCAGCCCTCTGTTTGAGCAGCAAGTTGTGTATTTCCCCCTAACGTTAGAGAGCACGGAGCACTGAATGAAAAAACAACGCTATCCGCTGAGCATCCATATTACGAGTCTGTTTCTCGTTTTAACTACTATCATCGGTATTGTGTTGATTTCCATCAGTTATAACCATTCGCAAGCGTTACTCAGTAAAAGCGCTGAAGGGCTGAGCCTTGAACACGCCAATAAACTGGAATCCTCTTATCAAACTTCTGTCAGTCCGGTGCTTACGACCCTTAATTTTATGGCCGAAAGCGCTTTTTTAGATGATCAAAATGAAGCAACGAAACTTACACCTTGGCTTAAATCACTATCCCTGATTTTTATTCAAAACCCCAATTTGGTTGCGCTTTATCACGCCTCGCAAAGCGGCGTCTTCACCCAGTATCGAATGCTCAACTCAGAAATGATGAAAACCCGCTTTGACGCGCCAGAAGGGGCTTATTTCTTAATCAACACCACGCACGTCGATGGTCGCAACGAGTTTGTCTACCTCGATAAAGATTTTCAACAAGTCGACTATCGGCTACAAAACGACAATCAATTTGACCCAAGAATTCGACCTTGGTTTGTCAATGCAGAGCCCGATGGGCAGATTCGGCTGACTCAGCCATATTTTTTTTACTTTTTGCAGACCAACGGCGTGACATTGTCACGTAAATCAACCGACGGACAGCACGTTATCGGCGCCGATTTTACCCTGTCTAAACTCTCGACTCAGATCGAAGCGCTCGCCTTTGCGCCACGCACAAAATTAGCCCTGCTCGATGCAGAAGGTCGCTTGTTGGCGCAACATCAGTTAGAAACGGAAGATAAGAGCGGACAGGGTTTACAGCAGAGTAAAGTGTTTTCAACACTATTCGCCCCATTGATTGAAAAGATTGGTACGGGCGAAACCTTGTTTCAAACTCAGCACTATCAGGGCGATGAGTGGTCACTTACCATGACGCCTGTCTATTTGACTGACAAAGTGCAATTGACACTTGCAGAGGCGACGCCAACCAACGAATTGCTCAGCGATTTAATTTCCATGCGTGATAAGCAGGTGGTGACGGCAATCTTTATGTTACTGATCTGCTTTGCCATTGTCTGGGTGGTGGCGAATCGCCTCTCCAGACCGCTGCAAAATTTAATCTTACTTACCGACAACATCGCTCGTTTTGATTTCAAACGCACACGCTACCCACAAAGTGTGATTAAAGAGGTGGTAAACCTAACCAATTCAATCGAGTTGATGGAACATACCCTGCACGATCTACTGCGTTTATTGCGAGATACCGCCAGCAATCAAGATTTTGACCTGCTAGCGAAAACCATCGCCCATCAAGCCTACTTGGTGACCAAAGCCGAAACCATCATGCTTTACATCCAATCGGACGAAGAGAAAAAACTGACTACTGCGGCGAATCACGCCATCATTCCGTTCAAAATCGACATCAATGAGTTTATCAACGAAACACCTTGGATGATGGCGCAGTTGAAAGAGGGGGAAACCATTCATCTAGACCGTACATCGAATGCGTTGAAACGCCACCAAGATACTATTTTCAATACAGATATCTTCTTCTTCCCGCTACTCAACCGTGAAAAATCACTGGTTGGTATTGTCACTATTGGCTATGAACGCGCTCCAACAGACGCTCAGTTGGATAAGCATGCTTTTTTACGCGAACTGCTCAGTTTCGCGCAAATTGCCAAAGACAATATCGACCAGATGCAGCAGCAAAAAGAGATGCTCAATGCTTTTATCGAGCTGATTGCCTCTGCGATTGATACCAAATCCCCTTACACTGGCGGACATTGTCAACGCGTACCACAACTGGTCACTTGGCTAACGGAAGAAATTCACCGAGACAAAAAATACTTCCCCAACTTTTCGGTCAATAACAAGCAGTGGGAAGAGATCAAACTGGCCGCTTGGCTACATGACTGCGGCAAAGTGACCACTCCTGAATATGTGGTCGACAAAGCGACTAAACTTGAGACGATTTACGATCGCATACACGAGATCCGCATGCGCTTTGAAGTGCTGAAGTTGCAAGAAGAAGTCACCTACTGGCAAGCGCTTTACAATGGCGAAGAAGCAGCACAAGCCAAACAAACGCTAGACGAGAAACATCGCCAACTGGATGACGAGTTTGCCTTTGTCGCCCACTGTAACGTAGGCAGCGAGGATATGGCGCAGCAAGATGTCGAGCGTCTGCGTACTATTGCTCAACGCGAGTGGAAACGCACGCTAGATGATCAACTTGGCGTCTCGTGGATAGAGCAAAAACGCCACACCAGCAAACCATCGCTACCCGTCATGGAGCCATTGCTGGCCGACAAACCCGTACATATGATTGCGTGGGAACAAGGTGGCCATCCGAGCCAGAACTGGCAACAGCCCTATGTGCTTAAACCTGGCAACTGTAAATACAATCGTGGTGAGTTACACAACCTCACCATACGTTATGGCACCTTGAATGATGAAGAGCGCTTTATCATCAACGATCACATCATTCAGACCCAAGTGATGCTCAACCGTTTGCCTTATCCAGAGCATTTGAAAAATATTCCGGAAATTGCTGGCGGTCACCACGAACGTATGGATGGCAAAGGCTATCCGCTTGGTTTAAACGAAGAACAGCTATCGATTCCCGCTCGAATAATGGCGGTTGCGGATGTGTTTGAGGCGTTAACCTCAAACGATCGCCCGTACAAAAAAGGCAAATCCTTAGCTGAGTCACTGGAAATTATGACCAATATGGCGACCTCAGGACATATTGACCCCAAAATCTATCTGCTTTTCTTACTGCGCGAAGTGGATCAGAAATACGCGAAAACGTTTGTTAATCCAAAACAGTTCTCAGAGGTCGATAGAAAGACTCATATTGAGCGAGTGAAGCATTATCTAAGAAATCAATTCTAACTCTAAGGAGTTGATTTTTAATAAATACCAACTTGCTATCTGCTCGGATAAATTATAAATTGTCCCTGCCCTTATCTGAATAAATTTAATTGCAACTTTTAACCTAAATGAGGGCAAATGATGATAGTAACAACCACTCCGCAAATTGAAGGTAAGCGAATTGTCGCCTATAAAGGCGTTATTGCAGGTGAAGCCATTCTTGGCGCAAACTTATTTAAAGATCTTTTTGCGGGAATAAGAGATATGGTTGGTGGACGCTCTGGTACTTACGAAAAAGAATTAGAGCGAGCAAGAACCATAGCGTTTGAAGAGTTAGAGCAAAAAGCACGCGCTTTGGGCGCTAACGCGATTGTTGGCGTGGATATCGATTATGAAGTCTTAGGCCAGAGTAACGGTATGTTAATGGTTTCCGCCAGCGGCACAGCAGTCGTGGTCGAGCAGTAAACGTTGTCAGCAAAGCCGCATTTCCATCGGATTAACAACGCAATGTATGATCCTACTTCAAGGAATATGATTTTTTTGTGAATGCGCGTATTAACTGTTTACACGCCAACAAGAAAGTCATTACATTAGCGGCATATAAACGAATTGACGCTTTCGCTTGCGCGTCTGGAATAGGTCGAGTTCTTCGGAACTCGACCTTTTTATTTCACCCTATCAGGCTTGATACTAATGCCTATAGACGAATAGCGCTTATGGACGGGTTGGATTGATTGTCAGCGGTTCCAAGGTTACCACCGCATTCACGCCCGCTCCCGGATGATCGACATACGACGTGTCTTGCATCAAGGTATAGTAGACATCGACAAAATCATCATCATTGGTTAGCGCGCCATCTGGAATAGCATCAATGATCTTGTTAGTCAGTTGCGGAATAATCGCGTAGGCTTGCACTTCTGGATCGGGAATGGCTTTAAGCACCTCTTCCGCCACCTGTACCAACAATTTGGCAAGCTGCTTGTAATCCGTACCATCGTCTTGTTCCATCAACACCATATCAGCGGCGCCCCAGCGGTAGCGAGACCAGTGAATCACGATTTGATTTGGGTAGTAATCTTTGTTGTCGTAATCGAGATAAGGCATTTCGACCAGATCCAGTGCAGGCTCATCACGACTTGGGTTTACCCCGGTGACAATCGCGTAGATTTCTGCTTTTCCTGAGATCCATGGCTCTTGGTCATCGGCTAGACGAATTTTCTTCAGTTGGGTGGTATGGATTGGCTGAACCTCTCCTGCAGCGAAAGCCTTCGTAGGCGCAGCAGTGCGATCACGTTCATTCTGATAAGGCAAAACAACCGTCGATTGACCAAGGCGCTGCATTTCCGCTCTCATCGCTTGTAAGCCTGCTTTCAACTCAACCGAGCTGTTGTTATCAATCACGATAACAGGCACATCCGGCATTTCACTCACGCTTAACTGATGTATTTGTCCATTGATATCAAAAGCTTCAATGTACTGCCACTGCTCATCATCACCTGTTGGCTCAAAGGCGAACAGTGGGCTTTGCTCGCCATTTTGCCAAGCGTCTAACATTGCTTCATTGGCCAAGCGCACTTCTAAGAGTTCGTCGGTGTATTCAGAGATACCTTTCCATGTACGAATCTGGCTATCTGCTTGGATAAATTGGCGACTAAATTGCGCTTTCGGTTGCTGCTCAGCCAGAGTGGAGAGTGAAACGTTAAGCTGCTCAGCAGTGATATTGGCGCGCAGTGTACCTTCTAACTCCGTAAAATGTTCACTCAGTTGTTTGGCCAAATCACGTTTTGTATTGGTAATTTCCCCCGCTTTGTCGTTAGAAATGGTGGTCACTGGCGTCTCTTCAGACTGGCACCCCACAAGCGCTAATGCACAAAGAGCAGAGAGGGAGATGATTTTTTTCATGTAATACCCCTTAATATTTTTATTATGAGTAGAGTTCAAGCTCTATTCATAACCAAAATACCATTGCTCGCTATTCATTCAACGTCGTTTTATAAATTTGTTTAAACTCTGCCCAGAGGATCATGTTTTTATTAAGCGTTACTTAAAGTAGCAGGCTCTTAAATAAACCAAGTTCATTGGAAAATTTATCTGTATTCAGAGCAAATCAAATAAAACGGTATGTTTTTAAATAGAAAATACAGGGAGTGGAAAATAAAAAATCCCGTGGCTGTCGTTTAGTCACAGGATGATCGATATAGAGTCAAGCTTGCGCAAAGCGCTGCTATTTTTCGATTGTCATGCTGGCAGAGAGAATATCGCTTTCACTTTTCTCCTCTTCCAGTTCAAAGCCAAGCGCAGAGAAAAAGGCTTTTGCCGTACGGTTGCTGCGCGGATATTCAACCTGCAATTTTTTCACCGCGGGGAGATTCGCCATTTCGGCTAACAATAGATCGATGGCACGACGACCAATGCCATGACGCTGATGGGCATAGTCCACCATAATACGACGCAGTATAACTACAGAATCGGAACCTATTTCCCACATAATAAAGCCAACGGGTTTACCGTCTAAGCAGAGCGCTCGCGCTTGGGTATTCTCGTGATAAAAAGATTCAATCAGTGACCAAGTATTGCTAACAACTAACTCTTCCTGATACTTAGCCAACTCTAATTGGCATACGGCTTGGTAGTTGTTTTTATCGATGTGGCTTAAGGTAACGTCCATATCCTTTTCTCTCGAAAAATTCCGCAAAATATGTGCTTTTAGTGCCATTAAGAGTGAAAAAAAGCAAGCGTTTCCTAACGATGTTTTTACACCGATTCAAAAGCGCAACAAAAAACTTCTTGAGACAAGGTTACGATCAGTGTCTCTGGCACACTCAGTTCTGGCAAAACAAAAGGAGCGCCTTTGCGCTCCTTGGGATGATCTCATTCTTGCCTTATTGCGTTCTTAGGCGCTGCCAGTATTTCTCATAAATCGCGAGCGTTTCTGGGCCGACATCATTAATAAACTCTCCCTTCTTCATATCTTTATCTGATGGGAAGATAGTTGGGTTGTTTTTCAGCTCAGCAGGCAGCAGCTCACGACCAGATTTGGTTGCTGAAGCGTAGCCTAGGCTGTTGACAATCTCAGCTTGGTTTTCTGGCTGGTACATGAAGTTAACAAACTTGTGCGCCAATTCTTTGTGTTTACTACCCGATGGAATGGTGAAGTTATCCATCCACAACACCGCGCCTTCTTCGGGCATCACGAACTTCAGTTCTGGCATTTCCACTTGGCCTTGGTAGGCGTTCCCGTTCCACTGCATGCCAACAGACGCTTCACCAGACACATACGGCACTTGCGGCGCATCTGAGTTATACAGTAAGACGTTATTCTTCAACGCAACCAAAGATTCGTATGCTTTCTTGATTTCTGCTTCGTTTTTCGTGTTGATACTAAAGCCGTTAAGTTTTAACGCCATACCGAAAACATCACGGATATCGTCAATCAGCATCACTTGTTGCGCGTACTTTTTATCCCACAGATCGGCCCAGCGAGTCAAAGGGGCATCGACCATGGTTTCATTGTAACTAATGCCAGTAATGCCCCAAATATAAGGCAGCGAGTAGTCGTTTTTCGGATCGTGCGCTTGGCCAAGCAGACCATCCATCGTGTCTTTCATGTTTGGGATTTTACTGTGATCCAATTTGGTCAACAGCCCTTCCCGACCCATTTTTTCGATGAAGTACGCGGAGGCAAACACCACATCGTAACCGCCACCTTTCAGCAGCTTGAGTTTGGTGTACATCGATTCATTATTTTCAAATGTTGAATAGTTAATCGTGACGCCTTCTTGTTTCTCAAACGCCTTTAGAGAAGCTTCAGGTAGGTAACTCCCCCAAGCATAAACGTTCAGCACTTCGCTCTCTGCCTGAGAGACCGCGCTAAAAGAGAGCGCACTCAAAACCAGTCCTTTGATTAATAATTTCATAGTTTGCTATCCAGACTTAACCAGCACCGCGCTGGGGTCACGCGCATAATTAGGCAATTGTTAAGGATTTGAAAGAAAATTTAATTAATCGTTATGAATAATATTCGTTGTTATGCCAAGCATGTTTTATGCTCAAGGGCTGAACGCGAACTGACTGGAAAACCACGGGTTTTTCGTGCTAAAAAAACACGCGACAGTTTCACCAATTGTTATCAAGAACATCACTGGCGCATGCCATTTAACTCAAGGAGTCGAGTAAAACGTGACAACAGCAAGATATGTAGAAATTAATGATGGCATCCAATCAATTTGGATGATCGAGCGGATCTGGCAATTGGCTGAGACGTTGCCAACCGAAGAGATCCCAATTGCCGATATTTGCGGTCCCGACGAAGTCACTTGGTTTGGCGATTCCGGACCCGGACCGACTTGCCGTGCGATTGCAGAGCATTGCCGACGGATTAATAACGCGGATCTCAGTTACCCGGTGATTCTCACCGAAGATTACCGCGTGTTTGACGGCATGCACCGCATCGCCAAATGCATCATGCAAGGAAAAGCCACCATTGCCGTCAAACGCTTTCGACAAAATCCAGCGCCGGATCAAGTGCGTGACTTAAATCAACCCAGCGACTAAACAAAAAAACAGCGCCCGCAAGTAAACGGGCGCTGTTTTATATCTCATCGCTTAAGCGTTTAGCCCCGTAGCCTTGGCGACTTGCGCCACGACCACATTCACCGCTTTAGCAATCTCACTTAACGTCTCAAGCTCTTCTTGGCTAAACGGGTGATGCAAAATCTTTTCTGCACCTTGTTTGCCAATCACCGTCGGTAAACTAAGCACCACGTCTTTGAGTTCATATGGCCCGGACAACAGCGTGCCTACCGGTAAGACCGATTTTTCATTGATCATAATCGCCTGAATGATGCGGAACACGCTGGCCGAGATGCCATGGGTGGTATTGTGCTTGCGTTTGAAAATCTCATACCCCGCCTGCTTGACCGATTCCAACAACTCATCGGCGTCAATCCGTTTGATATGGTTGGTGTCACAGTAGTAATCCGCAGGCTGCCCAGCGATCGAAATCAGGCTTTTGGGGGTAAAACAGTGGCTACCGTGTTCGCCTAGCACATAGCCAAAGACATTTTTCGGATCCAACTGCACGCGGTTTGCCACAATGGTCATCAAACGCGCCGTATCAATTACACAACCACTGCTGATGATTTTTGATGGTTTGAACGAGCTGTTTTTGGCGATGAAGTGGGTGACGATATCACACGGATTTGACACCACAATCAAGGTGGCGTTCGGTGCAACACGCTCAACCTGATGAGCGATTTCAACACCAATCTTGGCATTAATTTCAGCGATATCCAGACGCGTTTGCCCTTGTTTGATCTGCGCACCCGCGGTAATCACCACAATGTCGGCACCGAGCAAATCAAGATAATTTTGCGTCGGTAAGATGTGGGTATTTTTTGAGAAGGTGAGCGCCGCAGTATGACGAAAGTCATACACTTCCCCTTCAGCTCTGGCTAAGTTTTGGTCCAATAACACCAATTCGCTGACACTGCCTAAGGTGAGCAGATAATTACACACCCCCACGCCAACGGCTCCCGCGCCAATTACACCAATCTTCATTTTCGCTTCCCTGATAAAACACTAACTAAAGTTTAATTTTAACTGCGATTATTGATGTCTATCTAATTTAATTTGGTGTTGAGTAATGAATTTGGTGTAAATGGCGATGATGAACACAAAAGTTAGTACATGGCACTGCGACTTGACCAAGCGTTAATCACCTACCGCTGGCTTTCTACGCCTAAGCAAAGTGAGTAACTTACCGTCGGTGCGATACAAGATCAGTGAAAACAAAATCAGGCTACAGCCGACTAACTTACTCAACGTTAAAACCTCACCATACCAGCCGATACTGAGAAACACCGTCCAAACTGGCTCTAAAATCATGATTAACGCTGCGTTACCCGGATTGATCTGCTTTTGCGCCATGGTTTGCATCACATAGCGCAGTGCGGTCGCCAGTATGGTGCTGGCGGTAAACCAGCCCCAAATACTCGGCTCGACATGAAGCGGCACGCTTTCAAACAGCGCACTGGCGCTTAAACCAATCAACCCAGTCACAAACAGTTGAATACAGGTAAGAAGCAAAATAGGTAAGGTCTGCGAATACTTGCTGTTGATATTGAAATGCAACGCTAGCACCACGGCATTAAACAAAAACCATAACTGACTGGAGGAGCTTTGCCAGCCATCTTTAAGTGACAAAAACGCCAGTCCCGACATGGCAATCGGCAGTGAGAGCCAAAAAATGCGTTTGGGCTGTTGCCGAAATAAGATCCACGCAACAAACGGAACCATCAACATCGACAAGCTGAGAATAAACGCCCCTTCACCGAGGGTATCGCTAATTGAAATGGCGTGAATCCAACTGATCAGCGCCGTTGCAAGCAGGCAACCGACCAAGGCTGCTGAGCGGATGTCTTGCCAACTCGCGCGGCGCAGCGAGCGAAAACAAAACGGCAGTAAACACAGAGAGGCAATAAGAAAGCGCAAACCGACGAAGCCGAACGGCGGTAACCCTTGGATCGTCTCTTTGGAAAAGATCCAGCCAAAAGCGGACAGTATGGTGGCCATGATCAAGATGGCGGCAGCTTTGCGTTCAGAAGTCAATATGATTACTCGTGCTGTTAGGAAGGCGGTCTTAGCCTCCTTCTCTTGGTTATAAGCTATTGTTGCAGATACGCAAAAATAGATTGAGCAAGCGACATGATGCCAAAACGTACCGATGCTATCGAGACAAAGGTCGGTTAAATTCTCATTCAGTGAGAAAGGAAAACGATTAAACTACCAATCGATGTGAATCGGCGTACCCATTTTCACTAAACGGATAAACTCATCCATCTCAGCATTGGTTAGCGCTATGCAGCCGTTGGTCCAATCGAAACTCTGAATAAATTGAGGTGGGCGCTGTTCGCCGTCACGCAGGCCATGAATTTTGATATCACCACCGGGCGAAACACCCCGTTCGCGCGCTTGCGCTAAATCGGTTTCATTGGGGTAACTGATGTGCACTGAGCGATAAAACGCGGATTCTTCAGAGACGTAATCCAGCGTGTAATCGCCCTCTGGGGTGCGGTGATCGCCCTCTTGCTGTTTATGTCCCTGTGGATTTTTGCCTAGCGCAATACGGTATTCGCGGATGACCGTCTCTCCTTGCATCAGATAGAGGCGGCGTTTGGATTTATCGACTTTAACCAGATCCACCTGCGCCAGTGCTGGCAAGCTCAAAAAGAGCAATAACATCCATACTGCTTTGCTTTTCAACACGCACCTTCCATCGCCATCCATGCTATTTGCATACTAATGAAGCAAACAGTATTGGGCAAACTTATTCCACGCAATTTACCCTACCCAACCCCGCCGCATTCAAGTAATTTATAAACAGAAAACTTTATAAAAACATTAAATTCTGTGAGGTTACTATGGTAAATGTGCTTTTCTATAGTGCAAAAAACTACGACGAAGTCTCCTTTAATAAAGCCAAAGGCGACCACCCGGTTGAGTATCATTTCCACGATTTTCGCTTAACCAGCAAAACCGCATCACTGGCTAAAAACCACGAGGTGGTGTGCGCATTCGTCAACGACGATCTTTCTGCGCCAGTTCTTAAGTTACTGGCAGAAGGTGGAACCAAACTGATCGCCATGCGCTGCGCGGGTTTTGACAAAGTAGACTTGGCAGCGGCAAAAGAATTCGGCCTGCAAGTAGTGCGCGTGCCAGCCTATTCACCAGAAGCGGTCGCCGAGCATGCGGTCGGCATGATGATGTGTTTAAATCGCCGTCTGCACAAAGCGTATCAGCGCACCCGTGATGCGAACTTCTCGCTTGATGGCTTAGTGGGTTTCAACTTCTACGGTAAAACTGTCGGCGTGATTGGCTCGGGCAAAATTGGCGTAGCCGCAATGCGTATTTTCAAAGGATTGGGAATGGATATTCTCTGCTACGATCCGTATCCCAACCCTCTCGCGCTGGAGCTGGGTGCACAATACGTTTCCTTGGATGAGTTGTATGCCAAGTCAGACATCATCAGCCTGCACTGCCCAATGAGCAAAGAGAAACTACCATCTGCTCAACGAAACCTCGTTTGCCAAAATGAAACGCGGCGTCATGATCATCAACACCAGCCGCGGCGAACTGCTCGATTCGCTTGCCGCCATTGAAGCGCTTAAACAGGGACAAATTGGCGCGCTCGGTTTGGATGTGTATGACAACGAGAAAGATCTCTTTTTCCAAGACAAATCCAACGATGTGATTGTCGACGATGTTTTCCGCCGCCTTTCCGCTTGCCACAACGTGTTGTTCACTGGCCATCAGGCCTTTTTAACGCACGAGGCACTCAATAATATCGCCTCGGTGACGCTAAACAACATCGACGCCTATTTTTCTGGCACAACCAGCGGCAACGAGTTAATCAGCGAATGATAAAATGTCGGGCAGTATAGTAAAGAGCTACGCTTAGCTATGCTATACTTCCCGACCATTTCTACCAGAGCCCAGTGTTCATGAGCATAAAAAACGACATCCAGAAGCTGCACAACCGTTTAGACACTTGTCAGCGTAAACTTGAAACCGCACGTACTCGCGGTGATCAGGAAATGATCACCAAATTCACCAATGAAGTGGATGAACTGTCTAAGTCACTGTCCCAACTCAAGCACAAGCAAAATTACGAGCTAAATAAAGAGCGTAAGAGTTTGCTCGACATGCCTTTCTCGCGTGAAATCACCAAAGAAGAGCAAGCAGACATTGGTAAACTGAAAAAACGCGTCAAAGGCTTGGTCATCGTCCATCCAATGACCAAGATTGGTAAAGAACTGCGTCTGGATGTGATGACAGGCTTTGCGCCAAAAGCGTTTTAAGCGCGAAGAGAAAAGAAAAGCCTGAGCGACGATCACTCAGGCTTTTTTGTTTATCATACCCTCGCCAACGAAAGCATGCTGTTATCGCCCTCTTACAAGGCGATAAAAATGCCCGCCAAACACGCGCTCATCAAGTTCGCCAACGTGCCCGCCGCAACGGCTTTCAAGCCCATGTTTGCCACATCGCCACGACGCTCTGGCGCCATTACGCCAATTGATCCCAACTGGATGGCGATAGAACCGATATTGGCAAAGCCACACAGAGCAAAGGTGACAATCACTTGGCTGTGTTCAGACAAGAGCGCTTTGTGCTCAACAAAATCGATGAAGGCAACAAACTCATTCATTACGATTTTCTGCCCGATGTAAGAGCCCGCCGCCAACACTTCATGCGCAGGTACACCAATCAGCCATGCTAAAGGAGAGAAAAGATAACCAAAGATCGCTTGCAATGTGATGCCGCTAAAGCCAAGCAGTTCACCCAGATTTTCCAGCCCAGTGTTGACCATCGCGATCACGCTAACAAACGCAATCAACATGGTGCCGACTGCAACCGCGACTTTCATCCCGCCCATCGCGCCGCTAGCTAGCGCATCAATCACATTGCTTTGATCCGATTTGTCCAGCGCAATGTCGTTGTAATCGCACGGCGTTGCACGCTCAGGAATGATGATTTTCGCCATCAACAAGCTTCCGGGCGCCGCCATGAAACTGGCCGCAATCAGATATTTAAGCTCAACACCCAAGCCCGCATAGCCGCCAAGCACACTGCCCGCCACCGATGCCATGCCACCGACCATTACTGCAAACAACTCCGAACGGGTCATTTTCGGCAAGAAAGGACGGATCAATAAAGGCGACTCACCCTGTGAGAGGAAGATGTTACCGGTCGCAACCAAAGACTCGGCTTTGCTGGTACCAAGAAATTTCTGAATACCGCCACCGAGAAACTGAATCACCTTCTGCATAATACCAAGATAGTAAAGTGCCGAAATCAGAGCGCTGAAAAAGATGATGATAGGTAACACACGCACGGCAAAAATAAAGCCTGAAGACGCTAAATCACCAAATAGAAAGGCGATACCTTCATCGGCAAAGCCTAGCAAACCGGACACCGCACCACTCAGTGACGCCAGCGCAACTTGTCCCCAAGGAAAATACAGCACCAGCGCAGCAAAACCGACTTGCAGCAGTAAAGCGCGAAACACCGTACGCCAGTTAATCGAACGGCGACTTTCAGACAACAAAACCGCGCAGCCAAGAAGGGCCAACACACCCAGAAGACCAAATAGAATACTCATGTGAAATGACCTGCTTAGCGTTTGAAAAAGAGTGGAACGCTGACGAAATCAGCAAAAGAGGGAGCTGCATGAAATGGTGAAGTGTGACACCAAGAGGAGTGAATCACAGAGAACATATAGTTCGACATCTTTGTTACCTTATACAAGCTTTGATAAGAAGCTGGTCCGGTCCTTGGGGTCATTCACTCAGGCGTGAGCCTAATTCCGTGTGACGGCTTGTATGGGTAAGAGCAGCGAACCTCGCTACCCTGAATCCCGTTTAAACGGGTCGCTAGTATAGGGAGATTAATGAGATATTCATCACATTTATTCACGCAAACGTTCAAGCGTTTATAAAACAGACAAAACGCTCTTCCACCATCCTCATAACAATAACAAAAATATGGTTAATGCTGAATTTTACCGCTCTTTGCGCAACAAATGTGCAAACAAACCAAAATCATCAATTTCTCTTCAATAAACACTCGCCTAACGAAAATTTTGGATATACAATTCGCTTCGGTTTGAAATGAACCACATCAATATTGAAGCGATGCTTCAACATCCTATGCCGAGATGGTGAAATTGGTAGACACACTAGCATGAGGTGCTAGCGCCTATGGTGTGAGGGTTCGAGTCCCTCTCTCGGCACCATTCCCTTATTAGATAATTTCGATGTGATGCAAGGTATTAAGCAAGCCAGACAGGCTGCAGATGCAAATCAACTTCTCAGTGAGCTTGCGGTTCACGCTTTGTTGCATCTTGAATTCCGTCGCCTTGCTACCGCTGAACAGCCTCTATCAGTTAAAGACAGTAACGATTTACTGCAAAAATGGCTCAAGCCTAAGCTGAAAAGCAATCGCTACAAACTGATTAAAAAGCCGCTCAAAACCCTAACCCAGCAAGCCAAAGGCGAACAAGGCAACTTAGAAAAACTGCTGGAAAAGTGTGTCGGTGCCGAGACACCACCCGCGCAACCGCATCTGGACAGTTACCTGTTGTTGATCAATGAGATCGAGAAAAAACTCGGGACCACTGTTTTGCTGTCACGCGCTGAAGATGTTGACCTTTCTCATGATGAAAATGGTTGCCTACTGTGTGTGTTGACGCAAAATCTGAACGATCATTTTGATAGCCAAAACACCTTGATCAAACCCATTTCGATGCTATTTCGTGGCCCGATGAGCCAACGTTCATTGTTCCTTGGCGCAATCTACGCCAACAATACCTACGGCTACGCAGTGCAGTACCAAGATGAGCTTTTTGTACGCATTACGCTTGAACTAGCGTAACCCCATCACCTCACTTTCTTACACGTCACAATCACCTCAGCACAATTTCCTTCAATATAAACCCTTAATTTTCAAAAAGATAATCAAGTTTATTCACAAAACACATCACTTAATCTGCGATATGCCCTCAACAATATAAAACCAATTAAATGTGCCACAGGTTGCTTAAAGTTGAATTTTCCGATCTAAATCACGCTGCCTCACCTGATTGCTACCTAGTCTAAAGAAAAGAATCAAATTACCGGATTGCCTACGCTAATGATTGTGAATTTGAAAACCTACTCTTGGCTGTTGTTCCTTTTTTCCGTCGGACTGGCGGTAGCTTTCTTTGCATTTCCAGATTTTGCCCTCTACTTTGTCGTGCTTTGGCTGATTTGTAGCGCGGGCTTTGTTGCTCTGATTCACATTGCCGCCAACGAGATGGACAGGGAAATCGGCAGTATTAAGAAGCAAATCGCGTCCGAGCAGTCACAATCCCATAAACAGCACGAGCTTACCGAGCAAGAACATCATATCTGGCATAAGGTGATCCCCATTTGGCAGCGACACATCACCAGTTGTAAAGATATATCGGAAAATGCCATTAATGAGTTGTCGAACCGCTTTTCCAATCTGGTCGCTCTGATGGTTCAAACCCAAGGTGAATCCAGTGCGATTAACGGTCCTCAAAGCCATCACAATATTGAACAGGATAGAGACAAATTAACCACCATCTTTTCGCAGCTAAAAGCGTATGACGACGTCACCGACCAGCTATTCACCCAGATAGGATCGCTGGAAAACTTCACTAACGATCTCGACCAAATGGCACTTGCCGTCGCCAATATTGCCAACCAAACCAATATGCTTGCCCTCAACGCGGCGATAGAAGCAGCCAGAGCAGGTGAAGCAGGACGGGGCTTTGCAGTCGTGGCACAAGAGGTGCGCGATCTCTCAGCCCAATCAGGCACAACGGGCGATCAAATTGCCAAGAAAATCAATGAAGTAAAAGATGTGATGAGCTCGATATTGGCTTCAGCGTCGTCAACAAAAGATCAAGAAGATAAAACCCTTGAAGAAAGCGAGCATCACATCCAAGACGTGATTGAGAACTTGGGCGCTTATACGCAATCGCTGCACGACGAAGCCGCGCAACTGCTGGTCACTCAACAAGAGATTCAACAACAAATTGAGCAAGTGCTGATCGAGTTACAGTTCCAAGACCGAGTGAGCCAAATCTTAAGCCAAATAAGCAAAAGTATGGATGAGCTCAGTAGCAAGGTGCTCGATCAAGAGACGCCGCTGAGTAAGAAAGATATTGATCAGCTACTAGCCAAAATGAAATCGAGTTACACCACGGTGGAAGAACACCAGCAACACGATCCTAAAGCTCGCCATGTAAGCGCATCAGCAGAAAGTGGCTCGGTGAGTTTTTTCTAGCTCCAATTCAGGGCAAGAAACAGAGCGCGCAAGCGAGAGAGAGCTTGCAGAATTTCAATTGATTGAAGAGACGACACTATGGCTAAAACAATACTGGTTGTTGACGATTCAACCTCGATCCGTCAAGTCGTTGGCATTGCGTTACGTGGTGCTGGCTACGATGTCATTGAAGCAAGCAATGGCAAAGATGCTTTAAGCAAAATGACTGGGAATAAAATTCATTTGATCATCAGCGATGTCAACATGCCTGTTATGGATGGCATTGCGTTTCTCAAAGAGATCAAACAGCACCCTCGCTACAAGTTCACGCCCGTTATCATGCTGACTACCGAAGCAGGTCAAGACAAGATGTCTGAAGGCCGAACTGCCGGAGCCAAAGCGTGGATTGTGAAGCCGTTTCAACCCCCCAAAATGTTGGATGCGGTTGCCAAACTTGTTCTACCTTAGCGCTCTATCGCGCTGTTTCCCCTTTGAGTAGGGATACAAGGAAAGGAAGCCCAATGACGATAGCAATAAAAGCCGAGCAAGGTCATGCACAGGTGAGCATTCAAGACGAGCTAACCATTTACAGTGCCGCCGAAATGAAACAAGCCCTCTTCGAGGCCTTGTGTCAGTTCGATTCACTAGAAGTTGATCTTGAAGCTATCAATGAGATTGACACTGCCGGCGTTCAGCTTCTGCTGATGCTTCGAAATGAATCTGTTCGACTGGAAAAAAAGGTGCAGTTAACTAAGCACAGCACCGCCGTGATTGATGTACTCGAAACACTCAATCTTGTTGCCGCTCTCGGTGACCCTATTTTGTTGCCAGCAGGAGAAAAATAACCATGTCCGATGATGCGAAGTTTATTTTTGTCCAAGAGTCGGCAGAGCTGCTCGAACAGATGGAAGACGCACTGCTTGCCATGGAGCAATCACCCAATGATGAAGAGCCTATCAACCAAGTGTTTAGAGCCATGCACACCATTAAAGGGGCTGCTGGCATCTTTGGCTTTGATTGCATTGTCGATTTTACTCACCCGGTAGAAACGCAAATGGATCTGGTGAGGAAAGGGGTGAGAAGCATCGACAGTGCTTTCATCGCTCTGCTATTAGAATGCAAAGACCATACAGAGCGCTTAGTCGGTACAGTTACAGAAGGCATGGAACATGAGATGCCCACCGAACTTGAACAAGCCGGAAGGGAACTGATAGCACAGCTATTGCAAGTATCATCAACGCCAACCCCCATCGCAAGCGAAACGCATAACCCCCTAGAAACGCAAATGGAGCGAGAAAACAGTCGCGATTTTTGGGTGATTGCACTGGATTTCAAACCTGATGCCCTTCGCAATGGCCTAGACCCACTCTCTTTTATTCGCTATCTTCCACGTCTTGGGCATATCACTGATATCGTTACACTCACGCAAGATTTACCAACGGCTGAGTTGATGGATGCAGAAAGTTGCTATCTTTCATTTCGCATCTCGCTAATCAGTGAAGCAAGCAAAACTGACATTGAGGAAGTGTTTGAATTTGTCAGAGAAGATTGTGATGTCCGCATTGTGCCTCCCAATAGTTTACAAGCGAGTTATTTAGACTTACTCGATAACCTACCTGAAGAGAATGTTCAACGCCTTGGTGAAATGTTGATTAACATCGGCGCAATTACTGAGCAAGAACTCGCATTGGCTCTGACGGAACAGAACTCGCCAGTTCAATCAGCCGATCCACAAGAGGCAGGACAGCCATTGGGTGAAATATTGGTTAAACACCAAATCGTTTCGGAACCCGTTCTCGAGAAAGCACTACACAAGCAGCAAACCAACCGAGAAAAAGCGAATAAAGAGAACCAATCGATACGCGTCGATGCAAATCGCTTGGGGCATTTAATTAACCTAGTTGGCGAGTTAGTCATCTCAAACGCTGCGGTACGTCTGATGGTCGACAAGTATCAGATGCAAGACGCACAAGAAGTGGTCACCAACGTTGAGGCGTTAGTTGAAGAAATTCGCGACCACGCGCTGCAACTAAGGATGGTACCGATTGGCGATACCTTCTCACGCTTTCGCCGTGTGGTCCGCGATGTCAGCCAAGAGTTAGGCAAAGAGATTGAGCTGGTCATCACGGGAGGAGAAGCCGAACTGGATAAAAGCGTGGTCGAAAAAATTGCTGATCCACTCACACACCTTGTTCGCAATGCCCTCGACCACGGCATTGAATCACCCGCCGAACGACGTGCCAATGGCAAGCCCAGCACAGGAACGCTGCGGCTCAATGCGCTGCACGACTCTGGTCACATTGTGATCCAAATTGCCGATGACGGCGCAGGGCTGGATCTGGAAAAAATACGTAGAAAAGCTGAAGTCAACGGGCTCCTCAAAGCCGATCAGACATTAAGCCGTCGTGAACTCACCCGACTGATTTTCGAACCAGGTTTAAGCACCAAAGAACAAGCTAGTAACCTCTCCGGCCGAGGTGTCGGCATGGATGTAGTGAAACGTAACATTGATGCCCTACGAGGCAACGTGGAGGTCGACAGTGAAAAGGGCAAAGGAACCCTAGTCACCATTCACCTTCCTCTGACCTTAGCCATCATTGACGGATTTATGGTCGGCGTCGGCTCTGAACGCTATGTGATCCCGCTTAGCATGGTAGAAGAGTGCGTGGAGCTGGACTCGGCACAATGGTCCTCAGACAACCAGCGTCATCACATCAATCTGCGCGGCGATATGATGCCTTGCCTGCGCCTGAGAGATTTCTTTGATGTCGTGGATGAAGAGCGTACTGATCGCGAAAACTTGGTGGTGGTTCGTTTTGGACGCAGCCGGGCTGGGCTGGTGGTTGATCAGCTTTTCGGCGAACTGCAAACCGTGATTAAGCCATTAGGAAAAGTCTTTCAAGGGCTGAAAGGGATCAGTGGAGCCACGGTGTTAGGCAATGGCAACATCGCTTTAATCTTGGATATTCAAGGGCTGATTTCACTTGCGATTAAACAAGGCGAGAGCTCACATCCCAAACGTTCCAAACTCCCTATGAGTTCTCACGCGTATTAGGAGGTTCAAACATGGTGGAACTGATCACAGGCTTCGGTGTTGAACAGGACGAAAAGCAGAACCCTAGCGACGAACACATCGAACAGTACCTGACTTTTAAAGTAGCCAACGAGCTTTTTGCCATCGACATTCTTGAAGTCAGTGAAATTATTGAGTTTGGATCGATGACCGCAATACCGATGATGCCCAACTTCATCCGTGGAGTGATCAATCTACGTGGCCGAGCGGTACCAGTGGTTGATCTCTCCGCCAGACTAGGCAAAGGGCAACGCGCGTTAGACGGACGCAGTTGCATTATTCTTGTGCAAATAGCAGGCGAGCAACACTCTCTCCCCATTGGAATGTTGGTCGACAGTGTTGACGAAATCGTTGAGATAGAGCAAGGGGGCATTCATCCGCCCCCAGCCTTTGGCGAATCCGTCGATACACAGTTTATCAAAGCGATGGCTCGCACTAATGAACTGTTTTTTATTCTATTAGATATCAAGCACCTTCTCTCATATGTGGGGGATATTGCAGCACAGCATTGGGAAACCATAGCAACCCAGCATTCAACGGCGTTCTCTGAACGCTCAATGACAACTTCATCGAACTCAGAATAACTTATTGGCAAGGGGATGGCGTCATGTTTAGTCGTTTAAAATTAAGCGCTCAAATCAGTTTGGGCTACGCGTTAGTCATGGCGATGTTGATCGCCGTATCAATCACTGCTTATTTCGGTCAGTCAAAGGCGACTTCTGGCTTTGACAGCTACCGAGAAACTGGCTAGGGACTCTAACCTCGCCAGCCAAGTGGAAATCCACATGCTGCTGACACGAGTCTATGCTAAGGATTACATCATCAACCAAAATCAAGACTCGTTACGTCTGTATCGGGACTATTTCACTCAGTTGATGGAGCTGGTTAAACGCGCAGATGGAAGCATACAAAAACCAGAGCGTGCTGAGAACATTAAGCTCATCTTAAGCTCGATTACACAGTACGACGAGACGTTTTCCCAAATCACCAAGCTCATGGAACAGCGTGATGCCATCATGAAGCAGCAGTTGGAACCTCAGGGAGGCATCATGGTCAAGTCCATGGCTAGCATCATGGACTCTGCGTATCAAGACTCGGATCCTGAAGCAACCTTCTTTGCCAGTGAAACCCAAGAATCTCTACTTTTAGCACGGCTTTATGTCACGAAATATTTGCTCTCTTACGATCAAGCGGATGCCGATCGCGCATTCAATGAGCTCAATATCGCTATGGTGGAAAGAGAAAAAAGTCTCGATGCCAATTTAGAAAACCCTGAACGCAGACGTCTGCTGGAAAACTTCATGGCGGCAAAGGCAATTTACGCTCAAGCCCTATCGGACATGAACCAAATCGCCAATAGTTTGCATAAAAAGATCACCGATGACCTTGATCGCCTTGAAAAAATCGTTTCGATGGCCAGTGAGGCGGTCACACTCTCGGTGCAAAAAGATCAAGACACTCTCGGGCCACAAGTCAAACAAGACAATGCAAATATCGTCACAACGGTGATATGGGTCTCTATAGGCGCGGTTGTGGTCAGTATCATCTTGTCTTGGTTTTTAGTCCGCATTATCAAAAAGCCGCTTGGCGGGGAACCAAGAGACATGGAAACCATCGCTCGCAGAATTGCCGATGGTGACCTGAGTATCCGTTTCGAGCATCACGGTCAGGCGACTGGTGTCTACGGGGCGATGCAAGAGATGGTCACGCGCCTGAGCAGCATCATAGAGCAAGTGCGCAGCAATGCAGATGCCCTCGTCAGTGCCTCGCAGCAGGTTAACGCTACCGCACAAACTTTGAGCCAAGGAGCCACGGAACAAGCGGCCAGCGTTGAAGAAACCACCGCGTCAGTCGAAGAGCTCAACGCTTCTGTGCAGCAAAATGCCGAAAACGCGCGAGTGACAGATGGTATGGCGACCAAAGCCTCTGGCGAAGCAGAGAAAGGCGGCAAAGCAGTTGGCCGCACCGTGCAAGCGATGAAAGAGATCGCCAGCAAAATCAGTTTGATTGAAGACATAGCGTATAAAACCAACCTGTTATCCCTCAACGCCGCGATAGAGGCCGCAAGAGCGGGTGAACATGGTAAAGGGTTTACTGTCGTGGCTGCCGAAGTGCGCAAACTGGCTGAAAACAGCCGAGTGACCGCCCAAGAAATCAACCAGTTAGCGACCAACAACGTCTCAATTGCCGAAGAAGCTGGCAAACTGCTGGAAGAGATCGTACCCAGCATCAGTAAAACGGCTGATTTAGTACAAGAAATTGCCGCCGCTTCTGATGAACAATCCAGTGGAGTAGCACAAATTAACAGTGCCATGTCGCAATTAGACCAAACCACGCAACAAAGTGCCGCCTCATCTGAAGAACTCGCGGCAACGGCAGAGGAACTGAGTGCACAGGCCGAAGCACTGCAACAAGCGGTCGCCTTCTTTAGATTAAACGTGGCAAGCGACAGCGTGTCGCCGCCGCCTACGACATCCTCGTCGGCTAAAAAATCGGCTTCCTCCCATACGCCGAAGCCGCAACCTTCATTGAGCTATGCGGCTGCGACCGGTTTTGATGAAAGGGATTTTGAACGATTTTAGGAGACGCCATGAAGCAACTGACTGCTCAGGGAAAAGACGTTCGCGATATTGACGGTCACAGCCGTCAATATCTGACGTTTTCCGTTGATCATCAAGTGATGGCCATTTCGATTCTTGATGTAAAAGAGATCATCGAACTCGCCGAAATGACGCGAGTACCGATGACCTCGCAAGAGATTCGGGGCGTCATCAACCTACGAGGAAATGTCGTGCCTGTGGTGGATTTACCGTTTCGCCTACTCGGCACACCAGCCAAGATGAGTAAACGCAGTTGTATCGTTTTCGTCGAAACCGAGCACAACGAAGAGCATTGTCTGGTCGGAATGTTGGTCGATAACGTGCGTGAAATTCTCGATATTGCCGACCAACAGCTGCAATCCCCTCCTGAGTTTGGGACAGACATTGCCAACGAGTACATTCACTATATGGCGAGATATGACGACGACTTTATTACCCTGTTAAACATTAACCGTGTTCTCACTTTAGAGGAGATATCGCAACATCAAACCTCAGTGGAACACCTACCTGAAGTGGTGCATTCGTAATGAACGTCGCGCAGCCAAAAACACAGCGGCCAAAGGTGCTGGAGAGTTTTCGTCCCATTACCGATGATGAGTTTGGCCGCTTCAGAGAGTTGATCTTCCGCAAAGCGGGAATATCGATGGCTGACGAAAAGAAAGTGTTGGTCTCTGGACGTTTATCCAAAAGGCTGCGCCACTATCATCTAAGTACCTTCGAACAGTACTATCAGTTAGTGCGAAACACGCAGCAATACCCTAGCGAAATGCAAGTGATGGTGGATCTTCTCACCACCAACGAAACTTATTTTTTCCGCGAACCGAATCACTTTGAATTTTTGCGGCAACATCTTAAAGAATCTCGGCCAAGCGGAACATTTCGCATTTGGAGCGCGGCCTGTTCATCAGGAGAAGAGGTGTATACGCTTGCCATGACGCTGGCCGAAGCATTGCCGCATAAAACGTGGGAAGTGGTGGGGTCCGATGTCAGTCAGCGCATGCTCGACCATTGCCAAAAAGCGGTTTATCCGCTCTCTCGCCGTGGTTCAATGAGTGACTATTATCTGCGCCAATACTGTCTTAAGGGCATTCGGCAGCAAGAAGGTTACTTTCTGGTTGAACGCTTTTTGCGTTCCCGCTGCACCTTCCACCAAGTCAATCTCATCGAACCTTTGCCCAACTTAGGGCTATTTGATGCGATCTTCTTGCGTAATGTAATGATTTACTTCAACCGCGATACCAAACAGAAGGTGATCCAAAAACTCTTACAGCAGTTGAAACCCAATGGGCTGCTTTTTATTGGTCATTCTGAGTCACTGAATGGTTTAGATCATCAAGCCAAATTGATCCGCTCCTCGATTTATCGCAAGCAATGTGAGTAACGCTATGCGCTCATCGGTTCACCGAGGCAGAACTCACATAATGTTAGGTCCGGGGGAATATCACGCGTGCCACAAAAAGCCGATATTTTCTACCATTTTGGGCTCTTGTGTCGCGACTTGTCTGTGGGACCCTGTCCATCATGTGATGGGGATGAACCATTTTCTGCTGGCAAACACCCAAAGCCAGCGGCGGGATCCACTGCTCTTCTCACAGGCTGGCCGTTATGGCATTCACGCCATGGAGCTGCTAATCAACGCCATGTTAAAGAAAGGTGCTGAACGTAAACATTTGCAAGCAAAAGCGTTTGGCGGTTGTAACTTGCTCGATAGCAAAGGAAAAGAGGTTCTGCCGTTTACCATTGGCCAGCTCAATAGCCAATTTGTCATTGAGTTTCTTAAACAGGAGAAAATCCCGCTGGTTGCGTCCAGTTTCGGCGGAGCGCATGCAAGAGTCGTTTATTTCACTCCAGACGATAACTTCAGCGTCTATGTCAAACGTGTTGGTCAACAAAATCAACATGCGCTCGCCAAGCAAGAAAGAGACTTCTTATTACAGCAATCACAACAAAAATCACGCCCAATCCAGTTCTGGTAATCAATAATGCTGGCAGTAAAAAGGAACAACCTATGAGCATCAAAGTATTAATCGTCGATGATTCAGCCGTGGTGAGGCAAGTGTTAACCGAACAACTGCATGGCGAGTCGAATATTGAAGTGATCGGTTCCGCCTCCGACCCGATTTTCGCCATGAAAAAAATGCAGCAACAATGGCCCGATGTGGTCATTCTCGATATCGAAATGCCTCGTATGGATGGCATTACCTTCCTAAAAAAACTGATGGCAGAAAGGCCAACGGCCGTAGTGATCTGCTCAACATTAGCTGGCGTTGGCGCACAAGTGACCATGGAGGCGATGGCAGCCGGTGCGGTCGATATAATCACCAAGCCGAAAGCGGGTTTAAAGTCCTTTTTGCAAGAAAGTAAAATCGCCATGATTCAAGCCATCAAAGGAGCAGCCGCCGCCAACCTCAACAAACTGCAAATTCAGTCCACCGCGAAAAAACCGCACTCTCCGCAGCCTCTCACACCATTTAAAAGCGCGCCGAAACTGAGTGCCGATGTCATCCTGTCCAGCAACAAAGCCAAACCCATGGCAGAGACGACCGACCGAGTCATTGCCATCGGCACCTCAACGGGGGGCACGCAAGCATTAGAGGTGGTACTCAAACAGCTTGACCCCAGCGCGCCGGGCATCGTTGTCGTACAACATATGCCAGAACAGTTCACCGCCTCTTTTGCTCAAAGGCTCAATCAATTGTGCAGAGTGAACGTGAAAGAAGCAGAAAATAATGATCGCGTGTTGCCGGGGTTGGTGCTGATCGCCAATGGTGGCAAACATCTGCTGCTTAGGCGCAGTGGCGCTCAGTATCGGGTGGAACTCAAAGACGGCCCTCTCGTCAGTCGTCATCGCCCTTCGGTCAATGTGCTGTTTCGCTCGGTGGCCAACGCGGCCGGAGCCAATGCAACGGGCATCATCATGACGGGCATGGGCGACGATGGCGCGCAGGGAATGAAAGAGATGCACGAGGCAGGCGCGCTCACTATAGCGCAAGATGAGAGCAGTTGTGTGGTCTATGGCATGCCCAAAGAAGCGGTCAAATTGGGTGCGGTCGACCACATTGTGACGCTGGACGCTATCCCAAAATTAATCATGTCACTCAAAGGAGAATAGCGAACTCGGTATAAGCAGCGCAGCAGAAACGGTAAGCCTGTTGGCCAGCTGTATCTATTTCTTTCCTGACTATTTCTGCTCAACTTAGGCAGGTAGAGTGGACGAACAGCGTGAAATAGCGTTTCATGGCTTAGAGTGGTCTTAGTGATCAAACAAGAAATAACTTATTGATAAAATTAAATAATAGATATCTATTATAGAAATACACCTACCTGATGGACCTGCTATGTTTACTTTAAACGTCGATAACGAGATTGAGTTGGCTTTGGTGCAAGAATCTTTTGCCCCTTTGTACGTGGAGTTGGTGGCAGAACATAAAGCCTACCTCTCTCAATGGCTTGCGTGGCCTGACTTCTGCTCATCAGAGCAAGATTTTCGCCTGTTTGTGCACCGTTCGCTACACGATTACGCCGATGGCAAATCACTCACTTGCGCGATTTTTTACCATGGCGATCTGGTCGGCAATATTGGCCTGCATGAAATTAATCTGGAACTTGGCCGCACTTGTATCGGCTATTGGCTGGCTGAATCGCATAAAGGCAAAGGCATCGTCACGCGTGCGGCGCAGACGCTGATTAAGCATGCGTTTGACACGCTAGGTTTAGAGAAAGTGCAATTGCAAGCAGCGAAAGAGAACCTTGCCAGCCGGGCGGTGGCGGAGCGCCTTGGTATGACGCTCGAAGGCATCATCACTCGCAATGAGAAGGTACAAGATAGAGTGCTGGATCATGCCATTTATGGCCTACACAAACACGCCTGCCAATAGGAAACTCAGCCGAAAATCAAGGTTTTCGGCTGAGGATTATTTTTACTCTTTTGCCACTGCTTTAATCAGCACTGAGGTATCCATTCGTCCTAACCCTTGCTGCTGCAGCTTGGCGTACTGAGCGTCGACTTGCTCAGTCAGTGGCAGCGTTAAACCAACGCGTTTCCGCTTCTTGCAGACAGAAGCCGAGATCTTTGCGCATCCAATCGATGGCAAAACCAAAATCAAACTTGCCTTGTGCCATGGTCTGGGCGCGATTTTCCATCTGCCAAGAACCAGCCGCGCCGTGTTTTAGCGTGTTGACAACCTGCTCGATATCTAGGCCCGATTTTTGTGCCAGCAGCAGCGCTTCACTCAGCCCTTGCAGCACGCCAGCGATACAAATCTGGTTCACCATTTTGCAGCGTTGTCCTTGGCCATTTTCACCCAGCAAAGTGATCTGTTTGGCGTAGACATCCATCACTGGCGAGACGTTAGCAAACACGTCGGCATCACCACCACACATGATGGTTAGCACGCCATTTTCAGCGCCAGCTTGACCGCCAGAGACAGGTGCATCAATGAAATTCACCGCCACTTTTTGACATGCGGCGGCCAGCTCAATCGCCAGCTCAGCGGAGGTCGTGGTGTGATCAACCAAGGTCGCGCCCGCTTTTAGCCCAGCCAGTACGCCATTTTCACCGTATACCACGCTGCGTACATCGTCATCATTGCCGACACAAACAAACACCACATCACAACCAAGCGCGGCCTCACGTGGGGTTTCAAACGCTTGCCCTTGATGCTGCTGGGCCCATTTTTCTGCTTTGGCAAATGTACGGTTGTAAACCCGTGTTTGGTAGCCCGCTTTGCTCAAATAACCTGCCATTGGGTAGCCCATGACTCCCAATCCAATAAAGGCAACTGTTTTGACTTCCATTCTTTCTCCCCAATGACGTTGTTATCAGTTTCAATCAACTTGTTATCGATTTCGCGCCGCACATGATAACTGAAAAACCGCGCTCGCGACCATATCCCTTCCCCAATTGCGCCGCTTTATGTCAGAATGGCGCCAACCTATTGAGACAAAAACAAGCTGTAACTATGAACTTTGCTGCCGCCATCTTCGATATGGATGGACTTCTACTCGACACCGAACGTGTCTGTATGCAGGTTTTCGAACAAGCCTGTCATGCGCAAAACCTACCTTTTTACAAAGAGACTTACCTCTCGGTGATTGGCCGTAATACCGCGGGCATTGAAGCGGTGCTGCGCGAAGCGTATGGGGATGACCTCGACCGCCTGCACGCCGAGTGGCGTCAGCGTTACAACCAAGTGGTATTTCATGAGGCTATTCCGGTCAAAGCTGGCGTGATCGAGCTGTTACAGTGGCTAAAAGCTCAGCAAATCCCAACGGCGGTGGCCACCTCGACGCAAAAAGAGGTCGCGTCAATCAAACTCAAGCTCGCCGGGCTGGATCACTACTTCGACAGCATCACCACCGGGTGCGAAGTAAGCCACGGCAAGCCCGACCCAGAAATCTACTTACTCGCCGCCAGCCGACTCAAGATCGCACCAGAGCACTGTCTGGCTTTTGAAGATTCAAACAACGGCGTACGCGCGGCGGTGGCAGCGCAGATGATCACCTACCAAATCCCCGATTTGGTTGAACCTTGCGCCGAAGTGAAAGGCTTTGGCCACCACATCTGCCCTTCGCTGACTGACGTATTGGCGCAGCTCAGTGAGCAACATTAGCAACAAACACGAACAACAAAGGGGCGAACTGCCCCTTTGTGAATGATGACGTCTACATACTGTCTACGGCTATTGAAACTCTGCACCCGCAGCGGCGACAAACGCCATCTCAACCAAATAATTCGGATCGGCCAGTTCGGCTTTAACACACGCACGGCTCGGCGCGCAACCTTGCGGGAACCAGTTGTCCCACACTTGGTTTAATGCATCGAAATGGGCGAAATCGGTCACGTAGATGGTCACCGAAAGAAACGCGAGAGCGATCGCTACCAATCTTCGCCAGCTGCCCTTCTGCCTGAGACAAAATCTGTTCCACTTGGCCTTTCATATCTGCCGAAGTATCACTGTCCGCCACTTCAACAAAATGAGCGATGCCGTTAAAAACGGTAATATCTGACCAGCGATTGCCGGGGTTAATGCGATGAATTGTCATGCTTATTTTCTCTTTGACTTCAAACCAAGCGCAGAAGTATCTCAAGTTATCATCAGGCTTTCCAGCCAAGAGGCGTTAACACGCCCCTTGATGTTCCAGTAAACAGACCGGGCTACCCACTTGGCAACTAAACCCACTTGGGCTCAGTAACCCCGTTTGCCTGTCGCGGCGAAAACTGACCACATTGTGCGAGTGCTGATTGGCAACCAGCAACCATTTACCGTCACGCGACAGCACAAAATCGCGCGGAAACTGGCCGCCAGTATCAACAACGCCAATCCATTCAGGCTGGGCATGGCTGAGTGCAAAAATGGCGATTTTATTTTGCCTGCGACACGAGACATAAAGAAAGCGCTCATCTGGGGACAAGCGAATCGCCGAGGCGGCTTCGCCGTTGCTTTCGCCCGGGAGCAACGGTTGCTGCGAGCAGAGATGCCACTGCTCTCCGCGGCGCTCAACCACCATCAAGGTTTCAAAAAGCTCTGCAACTAGGTAAAGGCGATCTTCCGCTTGTGTCAATACCAGATGACGCGGGCCGCAACCCGGCGGCAATGAGAGAGATTGATGCAGGCGGAAGGTCTCATTTTGTCTATCGATGGCAAAAATATTGAGACGATCCGCGCCCAGATCGACCACCAGCAAATACGGGCTGTGACGCAAGAAGGTAGCCTGATGCGCATGCGGCGCGGTTTGTCTCGCCTGATTGGGCCCACTGCCATCAACAAACAGCTCTGTCAGTTTGCCAATCGGCTTGCCGGTTTCATCCAACTTGAAGATCGAAGTGTTGCCAGAGCCGTAATTGGCCACCGCACAAAACTGCTGCTCACCGTCAATATCGAGATGACACGGGTAATCGCCTGCGATCTCAATTTGCGCCGTATCGTGACAGCCAAGCCATACCAGTTGCGGTGCTTGCGACTGCGCCACTTCACTGAACGTGTATAAACCGCGTGCAGTTTGGGTGAGATAAGAGGGATTGGCTAACACCGCCAACTCATTGAACGGGATCAACTCACCCGTTTCGCTATTTAATTCCAGTTGTGCGACGCCTTCGCTGATGCTGGGTTGATCGGTATAAGTGCCAAGATAAAAATGTAAATTGCCTGTCGTCATTAGGATTTATGCTTCCATCGCTTCTCGTTATCTCTCTACCTTGCCGCCTGTCGGCGCAGGCGGCAACGGCTTTTGCTAATCAGTGCGCAAATTTGTGAAGCAGTTGCTCCGTTGGCCTGACAAGCGCCACAATCGCCTCATCAAATAGCACAGCTTTTTCGTTCAACACGGCTTGGTAAGCGTGGTATTGCTCTGCACTTATTGTGACGTTCTCGGAAAATTTCTCCAATAAGATCAAGGCCAAATCAGCCACCTCAGTGGTCGCTTGTGCCAGTGGTACACTTTGCGCCCCAGAGGCGCTTCGTGCCAGCAGTTCAAGCGACTGCGTGGCGGCCCATTTCGCCGTCTGATATTGGCTGGTTAATGAGGCGAGAATCACTTGGCACTCTGCTCTCTGGCCAAAATCCATGTCGCGGAGCAGTTGTTCCATCTGATAGACGGCAAGGCTTTCTACCGCCAACGCATCAACAAAACGGTTAAGCCGCTCATATTGATTGTAACGTTCGCCACAAGTCGGCGTTGCCTGCCACTTTTGCCAATGCCTTGCGTAGTATTGCCCAGGCTCTGTGTACTGGGCGAGCACCGCCAGCGGCGTACTGTCAAAGCCCATCGCCAGCCGCATTAAGCCCAGTTGCGCGTCGGCATGATGGCGCAAACCGAGCGAAAGCTGCGACCAAGTATCAATAACCTGCATACGGCGATACATGCTCTGCTCATCGCGCAGCTCAACACTCGACCAAAAACGTTCTGCGATAGCGAAACTGCGCGGCCACAAGCGCGATTCGATCGTCATTGAGTCGACCAGTTTCTCCCCAGATGGTGATTTCACCACCGAGGATCAACGTGCGCTCCTTTTCATCCAGTTCAGCAGGGTAGCCGCCCTTTGCCTCTGGCAGTGTGTTTTGCGGCCAATCGCTGCTGGCACTTAACACGCCAGTAACGGGATAACGCACATTACCAATCCGTTGATAACTGCCGTTAGCAAGCTGCTCGCCAGCAAACTGGTAGTGGAATTCCGTGTAGGACATGAAGGTGTCGAGATGACCGCGAAAACGCACGCCGGGAAGGTATTCCAACACGGTGACTGCCTGACGAGATCGGCCGTGGTAGTCGCTAAAAGCGCGTACCTGCCCTTGTGCACTTTCAATGATGATCAGATTGCCACTTAGCGCCTCACCTTTAGGCCGCGGCTTATGCCATGTGTAACAGACAAACTTGTCGTTTGCCGTCAACTGATCATCCACTGCTAAACCTTGCGGCATGGGATCATTGCGATAGTGGTAACTGGTGGGCTGCGGCTGATCAAGATAGTAGCCGGTGGATAAAATCCCTTGATAACCCTGCTTAGCGGCGCGGCCGATGCTGTCGTGCCCTTGCCAGCTTTGGATGACCACCGAGGTCGGCAGATCTTGGTGCCACACTTCGTCCCAGCCGATGATTTTACGTCCATGCGCCGCCAGCATACTCTCTACTTGGGTATTGAGGTAGGACTGCAAACCGCGTTCACCATCGAGCTGATGCTCTTGGATAAAACGCTGAATGCGTGGATTGTCGCGCCACTGTTGGTACTCAGGTTCGTCCCCACCAATATGCACGTACTGGTCGGGGAAAAGCGCCACCACTTCGTGAAAAATGCTCGCCAGAAAGCTCAACAGCTCAGGATTGGTTGGGTCCATCAGTGGCGCAAACACGCCCCATCCACGTTGCTGTGGGTAGGTTTGCCCGCTGGGGCCAGACATCAGATGCGGATAGGCATGCGCCACCGCAGAGGCGTGGCCGGGCAAGGAGATCTCCGGTATCACCCGTATCCCCAGCGCGCGAGCATATTCGATCACTTGCGACACCTCGGCTTTGCTGTACACATCACCATCAGCACTTTGCTGCCACAGTTTGGGGTAGCTTTCGAACTGAATGCGAATGCCTTGATCGTCCCAAAAGTGCCAGTGGAATACGTTGAGTTTGGCGGCGGCCATCGCATCGAGTTGGCGCAAAATAACGGGCAGATCAATGTAGCGACGGGCCGTGTCATAGGAAACGCCGCGCCAGCCAAATCTCGGCGCATCCGTGATAGACAGCGCTGGGAGGTAATAGCCCAGAGCGTCGCATTCAATCAATTGTAAAAAGGTTTCCAGCGCATGCAAAGCTCCCACCGGCTGCGGCGCGCGGATCACCACTTGCCCCTCTGTTGCGTGCAAATGATAAGACTCGTCCCAACCCAAATTCGGCACGTCGCTTGGCGGCGCACTAGCGATATCCACCACTAACGTCGCGCTTTGCTGCGACGAGGCTTGCCAGTGCAACATCGGCACGCCCGTTTGCCGATAGAGACGCTCCAATGTACCTTTGAGTTTTTTCATCACCGTTTTGCATCGGTAACCTTTAAGCAGCACGCTGAAGTCAGCATCGATAGCAATTCGTCCAGAAAGGAGCTGCACTTGCTGCGGATAGGGCATTAGATTAAGTTCACGGTTGGCCGCCATGCTGCCTCCTTAGATAAGAAATAGAACTCTGCGTGAGCAGCGCCTAAACCCCGCCTGACTCAAGCTGTAGATGACGCATACTCTGGGCCGGAATGATTGCGCCTGAATGCTGAATAACCAGTGCGGCCAAACGGTGAGCAAGCTCAGCCGATGCTTGTGGCCCACTCCCAGAGAGTCGCCCAGCCAGATAGCCAGCAGCGAATGCGTCACCCGCGGCGCAGGTATCAACTACATGAGCGACTTTTTCAGCCTCAACACTCAGCGATCGCACTTCACCCTGCTGACGCACAAGCAACTGGCAGGGCTGCGCACCACGTTTGACAACCACCTCAGCGCAGTTCCACTGTTGGTATCGCTCATACAAAGGCTGCTCTTGCCCCCATATTTGCTCGTCATCTTCTTGCGTGATGAAAGCGAGATCGACCCAAGGCAGCAGCTCACCATACCAGTGCCGCGCCTGTTGCGCCGACCAAAGCTGGGGACGAAAATTGTTATCAAACGCCACTTTGCCGCCCGCCAACGAGAAAGCGCGCAACTTGTCAATCAGCCGCGCTTTGTCTGCGTCAGGCAAAATCGCAAGGCTGATACCACTCAAGTAAAGCCAATCGAGTTCCCCTGCTTGCAATGCACGCTCCAGCGGGCTTAGCTGCGCGTCGGAAAAATAAAATTTCGCTGCGGCGCTATCACGCCAATAGTGGAAGCGGCGCTCACCAGAGGCATCATTGCTCACTAGGTACAGTCCGGGCAGCCGCCCTGCATGGCGCGTCACCAGCGAGGTGTCAATGCCTTCAGCTTTCCAAGCCACGAGCAGTTGCTGCGACAGGTCATCGTCTCCCAACCCTGTCGCGTAATAAACCGCTATCGGGCTATCTTGGCACAGGCGAGCGAGATAGAGCGCACTGTTGAGCGTGTCGCCACCAAAACCTTGTTTGAGCGGCTGGCCGCTCAGTTCAATCATGCATTCGCCGAAAAAGGCAACCTTAAGCTTGCTGGCGCTCATACGCGATCCGCTCGGTAACAGGTGACGTCCACTTCCACTTTTACATCCACCACCAAATCACACACCATACAGATGCGCGCCGGTGGATGAGCGGCGAAGAATTCGCTGAACACTTTATTGAACGACTGAAAATAGCGCGCATCGGTGAGGATCACTTTCACATGCACCACATCTTCCAGCGTGTAACCGGCCTCGTGCATGATATCGACACAGTTTTGCAGCGCGAGACGCGATTGCTCGACGATCCCGCCTTCGACAACTTCACCCTCTCTCATCGGGGTTTGCCCCGAAACATACAAAAAGCCACCCGCTTCTGTGGCACGGGCAAAGGGCAAATGCTGTCCACCCGTTCCTACGCCACCTTCTACGCCGTATCGTTTTATCGTCATTGTTATTGTCCTTTTGTTAGAGAAACCCGTTGTCTGCCCAGCGGCGATTCACACGGTTTCTGGTTTAAATTGACTTCGATAGAGAAACCGACCTGCTCGAGTCGGCGCTACTTCGCCAGCTTGATAAGAGAGCTGCCCGTTGACAAACACCGCTTCAATGCCTTGCGCGGTTGAAATTGGGTTGGCAAAGGTTGCGGTATCTTTGATGGTACTCGGGTTAAACAGCACCAAGTCGGCAAAAGCGCCCAGCCGAATCACGCCGCGCTCCGCCAGTTTGAAACGCTGCGCCGACATTCCGGTCATCTTATAAATTGCCTCGGCAAGGGAGAAGAGTTTCTCCTCACGACAGTAGTGTCCAAGCACTCGGGGAAAAGCGCCCCACAAACGCGGGTGGGGATGCGGATCGTTGGGTAAACCATCGGACCCCACCATAGTTAACGGGTATTTGAGCACTCGTTGAACATCTTGCTCTGCCATGCAGTGATAGACGGCGCCCGCAGGCAGCAGTGCTTTTGCGGCCTGCACCAGCGGTAGCTGTAAATCGGCGGCGATCTGTTTTAGGGTTTTGCCCGCCTGCTGTGGCAATCCTTTTGACCATGTAATAAAAATATCAATCTCATCATTCACTTGCGCTAAATCTAAGGTTGAGGAGCTGGCCGAGTATGGGTAGCAATCGCAACTGACCTCTTGCTGGGCTGCTGCGCTCTCCATTCGCTCCAACACTTGCACACTGCGTCCCCAGTTTCCCGCGCCCGCACATTTCAAATGAGAGATCACCACAGGCACCCGCGCTTGTCTGCCCGTCGCAAACGCTTCGTCCATCGCGGTGAGGATCTCGGCAAACTCGCTGCGCATATGCGTGGTGTAAACACCTTGATAATCGGCCAACACCTTAGCCAGTTGCACCACCTCTTCGGCGGTGGCTTGCTTGGCACTGGCGTACGCCAGACCCGAGCTGAGCCCGAGCGCCCCCTGCTCCATCGCTTCTGCCAGTGCCGCGCGCATCTGCTCGATTTCCGCTTGCGTGGCTGGGCGCTGCAAGTGGTCCATCAGGTTGTTGCGCAGCGTGGTATGACCAACCAGTGCCGCAACATTCACTGCCGGTTTAGCCTGCTCGACCGCCGCGGCATAGTGAGCAAATGTGGGATAAACGAAATCGCTCTGTTCACCAAGCAGATTCATTGGATCCGGCGGTTCTCCGCTCAGCACCGCAGGGCTGGCGCTGATGCCGCAGTTGCCCACAATCACAGTGGTGACGCCTTGGCTAATTTTGGCCAAACAGTGCGGAAAACGGATCACGTTGGTGTCGTCATGAGTGTGCACATCGATAAATCCGGGCGCTAGTGCTAGACCTTGCCCGTCAATCACTTGCTGCGCCGACGCGTTTGCGAGCTGTCCAAGCTGAACTATGCGATCTTGCTTTATCGCGACGTCGGCAATAAATGGCGTCGCGCCTGTGCCGTCGTAAATCTCGGCCTGTTTGATGAGGGTGTCGAACTGCATGCGGGTTTGCGTCCATGCCAAAATAAGAGGAAGTGATCTTAAAGCTTGGCTATTTCGAATCAGTGATGTCTCCCGCAAAGCATTGAGCAAAGTTTGATAGTTTCTATCACGAGGCTTAGCATTATCAAAAATAAGTATTACTTTTCAATCAATTAAATTATGTTAGGACCGGGAGATTATGAGCAAAATAAAGGACTTATCTGATAAAAACTATCAGAAGCACGCAGACAATTTCCCTGCCGAAGGTGAAAAAGGGCAAGCACTTCATACTCATCTCCCTTCTCTCGCTCATGACGAGATCAGCCTGCCAGCCGCCGTGTTAAACCACAGCGCGCTGGAAAACAACTTGCGTTGGATGCAAGACTTTGCCGATCGTCATCAAGTCAAACTCGCTCCCCATGGTAAAACCTCGATGACGCCGGAACTGTTTCGCCAACAACTGCAGCATGGCGCTTGGGGCATCACCGTGGCCAGCCCTGCTCAAGCGCAAGTGGCGGTTATCGCGGGTGCCAAGCGGGTCATCATGGCGAATCAACTGGTGGGCAAAGGCAATATGGCGATCATCGCCAAGCTGCTTAGTGAACAACCGATTGAGTTTTACTGCTGCGTGGATTCAACACGCAACGTCGATGCGTTGGCGGAGTTTTTCGCAGCGCAGCAACTGACGCTCAACGTCTTGATCGAATACGGCGTGGCGGGCGGTCGCTGCGGGTGCCGCACACCGCAACAAGTGCACGCCTTAGCAACACACATTGCTAGGCAGCCGAACCTGAAACTGGCGGGCATTGAAGTCTATGAAGGGGTGATCCACGGCGACAATGCCGAAAGCGAAATCCGCACATTCATCCACACCGCCTGTGAGCTAACGCGCCAGTTGCAAACCGCCGGGCTGCTGCCAGCGAAACCCCTGCTCACAGGCGCAGGCTCGGCGTGGTATGACGTGGTAGCAAAAGCCTTCGCCGAACTGGGTGGCATTGAGACGGTGATCCGCCCCGGCTGCTACGTTACCCATGACACCGGAATTTACCAAATGGCGCAGCAACAAGTGATGGCGCGCGCCAAACAGCATCAGGGCGCGGCGTGTGAGTTGAACGGCGATCTCATCTCCGCGCTGGAAATCTGGGCGCACGTGATTTCTCGCCCTGAGCCGACGCGCCTTCTGGTCGGTATGGGCAAACGTGACGTGGCTTTCGACGCCGGGCTACCGACGTTACAACTGGCATTTCGCGATGGCGAGCCGCTCGCCCTGACACAGCACAGCCAAGCGGTAGCGATTATGGACCAGCACACCTTTGTCGAAATTCCCGCTGACTGCTCGCTGGATGTGGGGGACATTTTGGTGTTTTCCACCTCACACCCATGCCTGACGTTCGATAAATGGCGCGCTCTGGCCCTGCGAGATGAGCATTATCACGTGACGCAGTGGCTAGAAACCCGTTTCTAGTTTCCTCCCACCACCGCAGTACAGGATATTCTTGTGAACTTAGATGTCGACATCCTTTCGCAAATCAACGAACGTTTCAGCACTCTGCGTGATGCGGAGAAAAAAGTCGCCCAATGGGTGATGGATGAGGTCAGCGCCGCCGCCAATGCCAGCATTAGCGAAATTGCCCAAAGCGCACAAGTAAGTGACGCGAGCGTGACCCGTTTTGCCAAGGCGATTGGCTGTAAGAATGTGCGTGAGATGAAAATCAAACTGGCCCAATCTTTAACCATCGGCCAGCGATTTATTCTCGAATCTCCCGAGCCGAGCAGTTATCAGATGGTTTACCAATCGATCAAACAGACGTTGGAGCAAAACCGTCGCTTGATCGACGAACAAGCGATCGACCAAGCGGTAGAGTGGCTCAATAGCGCGCGGCAGATCATCAGTGTCGGCATGGGCGGCGGCTCAACCATCGCCGCGCAAGAGCTGCAACATCGGTTATTTCGCCTTGGTTTTGCCGTGGTGGCCTATCACGATGGTTTGCTAACGCGCATGGTCGCGGCAACCGCAGAGCGCAGCGATGTGATGCTGATGCTGTCGGCGTCTGGCTACACACCAGATCTGCTGGAAAGTGCGCAACTGGCGCGCGAGTATGGGCTAAAAGTCATCGTCATTTGTCCGCCGCAAACCCCTTTGGCACAGAAAGCCGATTTGCTGCTGCCCATCCAGCACCATGAGACCGATTTTATTTACAAACCCTCTGCGTCCCGCTACGCAATGCTGGCTTTGATCGATGTACTCGCCATGGCACTGGCGGTAAAAAACAAACGCCGCTCACGGGATAAATTGCGTCGCTTGAAAGTAGCGTTAGATTCCCACCGAGGCGGTGAAGAGAGGCAGCCGCTGGGAGATTAAGCCCCAGAAACATAACGTCCAGTGGCATACACTGGACGTTAATGAGCGAAATGTCGGGTCAGCGGCGCTAAGCCAACACGCTTAGAACAGTTTTTTGCTTTCAGTTGTGTGGGAGTAGCTACTAAAGCTCAACTTATTCACTGCATCGATTGGCGTCAGATTCTTTTCAGCCTCAACATTAACCATAAATTCACAACTCTGGTTATCTTCGACCATTTGCTGATAACTTACGCCATATTTGTCGGAAAAAGAGATAAAAGTCACCGGATCTTCAAGAGAAAAATACCCCGTTCCTTTGGGAACATAGGTTTGTTTTTCCCCAAGCAGGTTGTCGCAAGACAAATTAAACAGGTCAACACGGTATTGATAATTGTCCGGCTGCCAATTGATGATCTCAATTTGCGCATTGTCAGAAGCATCTGTGTACAAATTAACTTTGACTGGCTCAGCCAGCGATTGCACAGCGTTTCTTTCGATCAAATCGTCACCTTTATACCAGTACAGCTCATAAATCTGCCCGTTTATCGGCAAGTTATGAGCGGTTAGCACCTCTCCACCGTTACCTGCTTCGAGCGGAAAAGAGACACCTCCGATAGTCAATTCAAACTTGTGATCATTGAGAATTTGAATCGGCGTTGACGTCTGTCCGTTATTCCCCTCCATTCGGATATACAGCGAATAGACGTCCTCTAGAGAGGATGAACTATGCGAAAAAGTCACTTTGGTGGTTAATTTTTCTACGGGATAGGTACATGCCATGTCTGGCATATTGCCGCAGTTGCCATTATTAGCAGAACCTTGCTCGCTTGGCGTCGCGCTTCCACCACCACCACAACCCACCAACAACATTGCGGTCGTCAAAACGCATGTGCGTTTAATCATTGTTATTCCTTCATTTTCTCTGCAACCCATACCTGCCACGCAATATAGCAAGGCAATCCGTTTTAAAGGGCAGAATTACTTTGAGGTGAGTCTAAATTCAATCAAAACAAGCCTCTAATTGTGCCACTTTTCATGCAACTTCCTTTTAGCAAATACCCATGTTCCAGAAAGTGTTTGCTCACCACCCTCGCCTTTGCACAGAGTACTTCGCGCGATCTTGATCCCGTTCCATGTGCAAGAAATAACGCTTAATCAGTGAGTTACTATACTCAAGGTGTTAGTCACGCAAATTCATCACTTGCGTAATATTTGCAGAATTATGCCGCTACCGCTCTTTCACTCGGCGAGGCTACACTGTGAATAAATCATCACTGCAGAATTAACCAGGACAAAACAATGAGACATCTGCTATTTGCAACACTGGTTTTAACCGCCCTGACCGCTTGCACCAGCGATTCCAAACCCCAAGCACTCGGCACGCTTGAGCGCGATAGGGTGACCTTTACCGCCACCGCCAATGAAATCATTCGAGAGTTGCCCGTTAAAGAAGGCAGCGCAGTAGCACAAGGCGATGTTCTGGTCCGTTTGGACAGCAAAAATCAGCAAGCCATGCTAGCGCGTGCGCTGGCCGAAAAAGCCAAAGCGCAGGCTTCTTTACTCAAGCTGACTAACGGCGAGCGCCCTGAAGACATCGCTGCGGCGCAAGCGCGGGTGGCACGAGCCGAAGCGCAGTTGATCGAAGCGCAGAAAACTTACAAGCGCAAATCTGAGCTGGTGGCGAAAAAACTCATCAGTCAATCCGAGAAAGACACCGCTCTCGCCGCGCGTGATTCCGCTAGGGCTGAACTCGACTCGGCCAACGAAGAGTTCAGCAAATTGACCTCGGGTGCACGTCCGGAAGACATTGAGCAAGCCAAAGCGCAACTGGCGGTTGCCGATGCCGATGTCGTGCTGCAAGAGCAAAAATTGGCCGAGCTGACCATCATCGCTACCCGTGACGGCATTCTCGATAATCTTCCGTATAACTTGGGTGAGCGCGTTTCCTGTCAATGGCATGGTCGCGGTGATTCAGGCCAACCGCATTCCTTATGCGCGCGTCTACGTACCCGCTAAATATCGCGTCGATTTTGTGCCCGGTAAGCAGGTCACGGTGCATGTCGATGGTGTGGACAACCCACTCAGTGGCAACGTGCGTTGGGTATCTGACGAGCCGTCATTCACCCCCTACTTTGCTCTGACAGAAGAGGAGCGTTCGCGTTTGATGTATCTCGCCGAGGTGGATCTCGACGCGACTGCCCAATCACTCCCTTCCGGCGTGCCCGCGCAGATCGATTTGGGAGACTGAGCATGAATCAAATCAACCGCGGCGATTACGCGATTCAAGCCGAAAATGTAGTGAAGAAATTTGGCGAGTTTACCGCCATCGATAACATCACGCTTAACGTTCCCAAGGGCAGCATTTACGGTTTTCTCGGGCCAAACGGCTGTGGTAAATCGACCACCATCCGCGTACTGACCGGACTACTGAGCCCAACCGAAGGTAAGGTGGATGTGCTCGGATTGCAGATACCGCGTCAATCGGAACAACTGCGACTTAAAATTGGCTACATGACGCAGAAGTTCTCCCTGTACGACGACTTAACCGTGCAAGAGAACCTGCAATTTATCGGGCAGATCTTCGGTATGGATCGTAAAGCGCTCAAGCGGCGCGTGGACGAGCAGCTCGCCACCTATGGGCTGGATCAGCGCCGCAAACAGCGGGTTTCTGGTATGAGCGGCGGACAGAAACAGCGTCTTTCTCTGGCAGCGGCCACCATGCACAAACCAGAGCTGCTGTTTTTGGATGAACCGACTTCGGCGGTTGACCCAGAAAATCGCCGCGATTTTTGGGAGCAGTTGTTCGATCTCTCCGATCAAGGCACCACCATTTTGGTGACCACTCACTACATGGACGAAGCCGAACGCTGCCACCGTTTAGCGATTATGGAAGCGGGCCTGATCCGCGCTGATGGGGCGCCTGAGGAGCTGATGGCGCAAATGGGAGTCAAGATTGTTGAGGTAAAAGCAAATCAGTTACGCGCCCTAAAAGAAACCCTGTTGCCACTGCCGCAAGTGCGCTCCGCCGCTCAGATCGGTATTCGTTTGCGGGTGCTGATTGACCAGAGCGTACCCGATCCAATTGCGTGGTTGAAAAGCCAATTTCCTCATCTGCAACAAGCGGAAATGAACCTGGCTCGACCCAGTTTGGAAGATGTGTTTGTTTCGGTCACTGGGGAGGGTCGCCAATGAACGCGCTGTTTCGCATGAAAGCGATTGTGGTTAAAGAGCTGCGTCAGTTATCGCGTGATCGCATCACCTTTGGCATGGTGGTGATGATCCCGCTCATCCAGTTGCTGCTCTTTGGTTATGCGATCAACACCGATATTCGCGATATTCCCGTGGCGGTGGTCGATCAAAGCGAAAGTACGGCAGGACGCCTCCTGACCCAATCGGTCAGGGTGACACAAGTGGTGAGCATTACCCAGCACTACGCCACCGCAGAGCAAGCTGAGCAGGCGATTCAAGACGGTATTGTACGCGCGGCGTTGATTTTGCCGCCCGATCTGACGCAACGTATGGCGCAGGGGCGCGAAACTCGGGCAGTGGATTGTCGATGGCTCCGATACCATGATCAGCTCGGCGATCCTTGGTTTGCAAAATATGCCGTTGACCGACTTTGATTTTGAACTCAGGCCCAAAGTGCAGAAAACCTTTGAAGTGGCGCTTTATTACAACCCGAGTCGCCGCTCTGCGGTCAACATTGTGCCGGGTTTGCTTGGCGTGATCCTCACCATGACGATGATTTTGTTCACCAGCGCGGCGATTGTGCGTGAGCGCGAACGAGGCAATTTGGAGCTGCTCATCACCACGCCTGTGCGCTCATTTGAGCTGATGGTGGCGAAAATTGTGCCGTATATTTTTGTCGGCCTGATTCAGGTGTTCATTATTTTGGGTTTGGGTCACTTTATTTTCGGTGTGCCTATTAATGGCGCGATCAGCCAGATCTTACTCGGGACACTGCTGTTTATTTCCGCCAGCTTGACGCTCGGTTTGGTGATCTCCACCATCGCCACCACCCAGTTACAAGCCATGCAGATGACAGTGTTTATCCTGTTGCCCTCGATTTTGCTCTCAGGCTTTATGTTCCCCTACGAGGGGATGCCCGTCGCGGCGCAATGGATTGCCGAGGTGCTGCCCGCTACCCACTTTATGCGCATGATCCGCGGCATTGTGCTGCGCGGCGCGGATTTATTCGACCTGTGGCGCGACACCATATGGATGATTGGTTTCACCCTATTTGGCCTGATTCTCGCGTCTTTCAGGTTTAAAAAATCCCTCGACTGAACCTGTCCAGCCCCACTTTGGGGCTGGTTTTTCTCATTTTGCACCCTTCTACGCCCTTATTTACCCGTCTCAACATTCCCCCTCCACCTTGATGCGCCGCGCTCGGTAGGATGTTTTTCAACCAGACTTGCCGTTTAATTGGTCATTCATCAATGAGGAGAGAGCATGAACTTAAGACAGCAGCAGCAACTTACATTCGAGAGCAGCGGAAAAAACCTCATCGTCGGTTCAGCGCAGCACTGCCCGCTACCGCCACACACGCTTGCCACACTCACCAGCGACTCCCCGTATGTGGTCGAGGTGATTTGCTCTGGCCTCACGGCGGAAATTTTTCGTTTGCGCATTGATGGGTTGGAGTACAACCTGAAAAAACGTCGTCCCCAAGCCAAAGTGGCCAACCTCGATGGTCAGTACTCCTTTCTTAATGAAGTGCAGCGCAGAGCGGATTTTACCCAACTGAAAAACGATGCTCAGCAAGCAAGACGCTTTGCGCACATCGTGCCGACGCTTTACGCCGACTATCGTCTGGGCATCATTGTCTCCCCTTGGATCGAAGGCGGGCACATTATGTCTCTCAACCAAGATCTGCTCGCCCAGCTTTTTGCTACCCTCAACGCCTGTGAAGAGCAAGGTTTGATGGAGTGGGACCTGTGCAGTGGCAACCTACTGGTTGATAAGCAAGGTAAATTGTGGCTGTTTGATTTTGGCTATATGTACCGTTTCGATCCGCGAAGCGAGTTCAACAGTAACGGCCTTGCCGACCCTTTGTTCCATGCTGTCGAGCGTTTTGAAACGCGCTTCTTTTTTGGCTGGCTGCTTAAGCAAGGCATAGGGAAATCAGCAGCGTTGGCTCTTTACCGCCAAGTGAAAAGCGAGGGGCTACGCAGCTACACTCACAAACTGCAATGGCTGAAAGACCAGCAAGCCGACACGTTTGTATGCCAACATTTTGCCGAGATCATCGACACTTGGCAGCGTTCCCTTAGCGACGAAATGCACTTACAAACACAGTTTCAACTTGATGCGTTTCGCTCACATGTTCTCGACATTGAGGACGATTTGCATGGGCAATCCTGCACCGCGCTCACCCTAGAAAGAATTGAATTTGTCCTTGCTGAGCTGCAAACAAACTATCCCTTACTCAAAAAGCAAGGTGCGCTGTTTTACCAAAACGCAGACCGTTCACAAGCCGAATTGCTGGCTGACTACCGTGAGAAAAAACGCTTGGCAGAGCGCTATCAAATTCAACCTTAGCGATAAACAAAGCGATTCGCTGCACAAGCTTGGTAGAGAAGAGTTGACCGAATGCCAACCGATTCATTACGTTGCTCACCTTACCGATAGAAGCATCAATCGCTGAATAGCACTGAGGAAAACATGAAAATAGCCATCATTGGGCTGGGCGACATCGCGCAGAAAGCTTACCTACCTGTGATTTGCCAAAGAGCTGGGATTGAACTGGTGTTTTGCACCCGCAACGCGCAAACCTTAGCGCAGTTAGCACAGCAGTATCGCGTGACTGAAGTGTGTCAGGATTATCGCCAACTGCTGGAGATGAAGGTGGATGCGGTGATGATCCACGCGGCCACGCAGATTCACTACGAGATCGCCGCGTTTTTCCTTCAACACGGCATCGCCACATTTGTCGATAAACCCTTGGCTGATAATGCCAGAGAGGTCGAAGCGCTGTACGAAACTGGCTATTCGCCAGCAACAGCCCTTATATGTCGGATTCAATCGCCGCCATATCCCGCTGTTTAACCAGCATGTACCAGAATTAGCACATGGCGAGAGTGGAGAGCTGCGCTCTCTACGCTGGGAAAAGCATCGCCTCAACTTAACCGGTGATGTTCGCACTTTCCTTTTTGACGATTTCATTCACCCGCTCGATAGCGTTAATCTCAACGCCAAAGCGGATTTGCGCGATGTCTACCTCACCCATCAAATGGCCGATGGTAAGCTCGCCAGAGTCGATGTGCAGTGGCAAAGTGGCGAAACGCTGCTGCACGCCTCAATGAACCGCCAGTTTGGCATCACTTGCGAACGAGTCAGCGCGAGCTATCAAAACCGCGCCGTGGCATTTGACTCTTTTGTCCAAGGTACCCTGTGGCAACAAGGGCAACAAAGTACGCTTAACCTCGCCGACTGGACGCCGATGCTTGCCAGCAAAGGCTTTGCTAACATGATCGAGGATTGGATTGGCGTGATTGAACAAGGCCGAGTGCCAGATGCGGTCATCGAGCGCAATATCGCCAGCCACCAACTGGCAGAGGCGATCTGCCAGAAAATCGGTAACGCGAATTAAACGTTGCTTTGAGTGGTAGCGTGATAACTTGGATCGGTAGAGTGATGACTTGGAGCAGTAGCGTAATGGCTTAGAAACAGCTCTGCCGTTTGCCGCGCCAACGTTTCGCCCTGCTCTTGGGTCAGTGGCTCTGCGCTACCAATCAACTGTGGCCAAAAGGCGCTGCCTTTAATCAGACTGTGCAACTGGGTACGTGCCAGTGCGACATTCTCCAGTTTCAAGCGCCCTTTTTTATGTTGATCTTCCAGCCAAGAGTAGAGCGCGGTGTCTTGCTTCGACATCCCCTTGGTTTGCGCTTGCCACTCTTCTGGCTTAAACAAAAAATGGCCTAACGCCACTTTCGCCATGTCCAAATAGCCGGGCTGCGCAATTACGTTGATCTCTTGGCACAATAACATCACCAGTTGCTGCTGCAATGGCAGCTTATTGAGCGCCACCAGCTCATCTTCACTGATTGCGCTTTTCCACAACACAGACAACAGCTCCATCACCAGCGCTTCTTTTGAAGCAAAGTGATTGTAAACGGTTCTTTTCGACACTCCCGCTAGCGCGGCCAACTTGTCCATGCTGGTGTTTTGCACGCCAAATTCGAGAAACGCCTGTTTCGCCGCGCACATAATTGCATCACGTTTCTCTTCACTACGTGTTTTTTTCTTGTCCATCATTGCGTTGCAACCTGAAGATTAAAATTCTCGGTTTATTTTACACTAAGTAGTTTACTTTTCACTCGCGATTTGTAAACTACACCGACTAGTTTACATTAAATTACTCGCTTGGGCTGTGAGAAGGATGATGAAAACACCATGCACAAACGACTTTTCAAAAACACTTTTTTGACCGTTTTAGGAGCCATCGCTATGAGTTCTCTCTTCACCGCCTGTACCACTGCTGAGGCAGAAAAAGCGGCCTACCCAAAAACGTTTCGTAACAGCGACCCAAACTTTGACGGGGGCTCTGATCTATTTGAAATCATTAAAGCCTATTTCACGACTAAACGCGCCGCTCCAACCCCGAGCTTTGCTTTGCCTGTGCACGCCATCACCGCAACGCAACTTGTTGAAGAGCGGGAAGATGTCTTCTACCGCTTAGGCCATTCAAGCCTAATCCTTAAACTGGATAACCAGTTGATCATGACCGACCCAGTATTCAGTGAACGAGCCTCGCCAGTGCAATTTTTCGGACCAAAACGTTTTCACCCTACCCCGATTTCATTGGAGGGCTTGCCTGAGATCGATGTGGTCCTGATCAGCCATGATCACTACGATCACCTCGACAAAGCATCCGTCAAACAACTTGCCGACAAAGTGGCGCTGTTTCTCGTTCCACTCAAAGTGGGTGTGCTTTTACAAGAATGGGGGATCGCCAAAGAGAAAATCGTCGAGTTCAATTGGTGGGAGAGCAAAGTGGTGAATGGCATAGAGTATGTTTTTACCCCCACTCAGCATTTTTCTGGACGTGGTTTGGGTGACGGCAACTCTACCTTGTGGGGCAGTTGGGTGATCCGTTTCCCGCTCACAAAGCCTGTACTTTAGCGGCGACTCTGGCTACTTCGACGGTTTTAAAGCGATTGGTGAAAAATATGGCCCATTTGATCTCACCATGATTGAAACCGGAGCCTACAACTCGCTTTGGTCGAAGATTCACATGTTCCCCGAGCAAAGCGTGCAGGCGCATTTGGATCTCAAAGGCAAGGTGATGCTGCCAATCCACAACAGCACGTTTGATCTGTCAATGCATGACTGGTATGAGCCGATGGAGCAAGCGTGGCAGATTAGCCAAGATAAAGGGGTTAGCATGATCAGCCCGGAAATTGGCCAGAGAAATGTGATCGGTGCGCCACAACCTATCCACCCATGGTGGCGAGCACCAAGCCAAGCTGACTAAAGTGCCGCCTTTGCGAAACATAGAGCAGCCCACACGCTGCTCTTTTCGTTTTCAACGTTTTAACGCACCTGCGGTTTCAGCTCCACCGTATTGCCTTCTGGATCGCGAATATACACAGAACGGCCAAAGCCTTGTGCACCGTAACGTTCAACAAACTCGTCCACGGGCACTTGATGTGAAGCAAAATACTCCAGCAGTTGCTCTTCATCCGCTGGAGTAATTTGCAAACAGAAATGCTCCATATTTCGCCCTTCTTTGCCCGGCGCACGGCCACCTTGTTGACCAAGTTTGCCCTCAATGGTCACCAGATCAATCAAGGCACTGCCCGCGCGAAGTTGCGTTAAGCCAAATTCTGCCAATTCACGTTCCACTTGGCAGCCAAGCACCTCGCAGTAAAAGTGCAGCATGCGCGGTAAATTGCTCACGCGCAGTACAAGGTGATCGAGCGCTTGCAGTTCAATTGGATTCCGCTTTTGCATAGCATCCTCATTTTTTGTTAAGAGTTAATCGCCCACCGACTCGCTAAACGTCACTTTAAAATCCGCCACTGAACGCATCAAGTCGGCATGCGGATAAGTTGTCATTAAAGATAGCCGAATGGTGTGAAACGACGCATCCATTTGCGCTTGATCTTTAAAGTTCACCGCCAAATGAAAGTCCGGCATTTCTGGAAAATTGCCTTTGTTGACGATGCGAGAACTCGCAGCCGATTCAACCAACTCATGAGTGCGTAACTGGGCGATAAATTCATCAGTCAGTTTACTCACCTGCTCACTACTCACGCCTTGCTTGACCGAATAGAACACATTGTAGGTTTTCATTACTCGCCTCTTTTTTCCTTGCCTTGTAACCTAGCCTTCTGCTGGCGCGCTCATTCAAAGAGCAGAGTTACGCCGTGAGATGGGCAGCCTAACGTTATTGCGTGTAATCATTGCGTAAGTGCGTGTCAGCGCTGAGATATTCGATAAACTCAAACTGAAAACCATTCCCTTCAAGAAAATAGACGCTCTTGCGATGCGGGTGATCGCCGCCCCAGTGATCAATTGCGTAGCCCGCTTGCTCCAGTCGCTCAACCACCTTGTCGACATCCGGCACCACGATGCCAACGTGTTTTACACCAGTGAAATGTGCTTTCCAGTTGCTCGCCTGCCCTTCACCACCACTGTTAACCGCGATATAGCTCTGTTCATCGCCAACGTGAAACCACTCAATTGGTCGGCCAAACCAGTTATCTATTTTTCCTTGACCTCTTATCCGCCACTCGGGATCGCACTGGTCAAAAAGTGAATGGTTTTTTGTGCATCCACCACCGACATGTTGGCGTGTTCAACATAGCTTCTCATCATCATCTCCTTGTTTTTTAAACCCTAGATGCAGGCTAAAACCCCAAGTTAAGTTGAGGTAAAGAGGAAATAGGCCTTGATGAGCAAAAGCGAGAAGTGCTTCACAAAAGCCACGACTCTGCACTTGAATTGAAAAGAGACAATTATCGGTTGAAGTAGACGGGTAAAAGCCTCAGAATGTCGCACTTTTCGCCGCCTGAAAAATGGGCGACGCTTCCTACTATTTATATTGAGAATCACATATGGGTTTTACCTCGTTAGGTCTGTCTGCACCAATCCTTAAAGCTATTCAGGAGAAAGGCTACGACACGCCATCGCCAATTCAAATGCAGGCAATTCCTGCGATTTTACAAGGCAAGGACGTGATGGCCGCCGCGCAGACAGGTACGGGGAAAACCGCAGGCTTTACTCTGCCGATCCTTGAAAGATTGTCCAATGGCCCGCGAGTACGTAGTAACCAAGTTCGCGCCTTGATCCTAACGCCAACGCGTGAACTCGCGGCGCAAGTGCAAGAGAACGTATTTATGTACAGCCGTCACCTGCCACTGAGCAGTGCAGTGGTGTTTGGTGGGGTAAAAATCAACCCGCAAATGCTGCGCCTGCGTAAAGGCGCTGACGTGTTGGTCGCGACTCCAGGGCGCCTGATGGATCTTTACCAGCAGAACGCGGTGAAGTTTGATCAGTTAGAAGTGTTGGTACTGGATGAAGCGGACCGCATGCTCGACATGGGTTTTATCCGCGATATTCGTAAAATTCTAGAGATTTTGCCGGCAAAACGTCAGAACTTGCTGTTTTCGGCCACCTTCTCAGAAGAGATCCGCGCGCTCGCCAAAGGGCTGGTAAACAATCCGGTGGAGCTCTCGGTTAGCCCAGCCAACTCGACCGCTCGCACCGTTGAGCAGTGCATTTACCCATCCGATGTGAAGAAAAAGCCAGCCATGTTGGCGAAACTGATCCAAGACGGTAACTGGCAGCAAGTGCTGGTATTTACCCGCACCAAACACGGCGCAAACCGTCTTGCCGCTTTCCTCAATGACAACCACATTTCAGCGGCAGCGATCCACGGTAATAAGAGCCAAGGCGCGCGAACCAAAGCGCTGGCGGATTTTAAATCGGGTGACATTCGTGTACTGGTAGCGACGGATATCGCCGCTCGTGGTATCGACATTCCTCAGTTGCCACAAGTGGTTAACTTTGAGCTGCCGAAAGTGGCAGAAGACTATGTGCACCGCATTGGCCGTACAGGCCGAGCTGGAGAAACAGGCAAAGCCATCTCACTGGTCTGCGCCTTGGAAGCTCCTGAACTGTTCGCAATTGAGCGTTTGATCCAAGAGCTCTTGCCTCGTCATGAGCTGGAAGGCTTCAAACCGAGCAACGAAGTGCCAGAGTCCAAACTCGATACTCGCCCAATCAAAGCGAAAAAGCCGAAAAAACCGAAGAAGCCACAAACAAACGCTGAAGGCGGTGAGCGTCGCCCAGCAAATTCTGCCGATAACGGACAGAAAAAGCCGAAACGTCAGTTTAGCCAGCCAAAATCTGGCCAAGAAAACAAAGGGAATCCGCGCGCAAAACAAAACGGTAAAGCCGCCACAAACAATCAGCAAGGAAAGCCTAAAGCAAACGCTGGCAGACCAAGCAATGGCAAGCCAAATAACGGTAATCCTTCCTCTACGCGTCGTAGAGCGAAACCACAACAAGTGGCCAAAGCGTAAAACCTAGCTTATTCAGCACCTTATCAGCAGAGAAAGCGCTTCTCTGCTGAGCCTTTAGCAGAAAATCTTTCCACCTAAGCTGTTCAAGCGCTGCTACTCATTCCCGCCGTTATTGATAATTTTCTGCCAATAAATCATGACAAGCATGGCAATAACAAATAATTAACATAAAACGAATTTCTGTTCTAAATTTTGTTGATTTTATAAATATCTCAGGAGGAGATAATGAAATACAACAAAACGTTATTGGCTATGGTCTTGGCAGGCAGCGTTGCACATGCATACGCCGAGGAAGAGAAAATCTGGATTTCGATCGGCTCGGATGCAGTGCAGACCGTTACTCGCTCTGGGGCAATGCCCATTTTACCCAATACGCTGGCGAGCAGCAGCGAGGTTTGGGTCGGGCAAGTCGACAGCAGCCAGCTCGCGGCGCTCTCCCATGACATGCACGAAGAGCATCATCGCTGTGGGGGATATATGGTGCACGCATCAGCACAAAGTGCCATGGCAGCAAGCGTGATGCCGCAAACCCTTGCCAGTTTCGCTATTCCTGATATTTCCCAGCAGGCCACCGTGAACGCATGGTTACCGCAAGTCGATGCCAGTCAAATCACTACCGTCATCAGCTCACTCGCCAGTTTCAACAACCGTTTTTACACCACAACCTCTGGCGCACAAGCGTCTGACTGGATCGCGAGTCAATGGCGCTCACTCTCATCAGGTCTACCCGGTGCGAATGTTGAGCAAATTGCCCACAGCGGTTACAACCAAAAATCGGTGGTGTTGACCATTACTGGTAGTGAAAAACCGGACGAGTGGATCGTCATCGGTGGTCATCTCGACTCTACCATCGGCTCACGCACCAACGAGCAGAGCATTGCCCCGGGCGCGGACGATGACGCCTCCGGTATCGCCTCCGTGACCGAGGTGATCCGCGTGCTGACACAAAACAACTTCCAGCCCAAACGCTCTATCGCCTTTATGGCGTATGCCGCCGAAGAGGTTGGGCTGCGCGGTTCACAAGACATCGCGAACCGTTATCAAGCGCAAGGTAAGAAAGTCGTCTCAGCGTTGCAGCTGGATATGACCAATTATCAAGGATCTGCGCAAGACATTGTGTTTATCACCGATTACACCGACAGTAACCTCACGCAGTTTCTTGCCAACTTGATTGATGAATATTTACCATCACTCACTTACGGCTATGATCGCTGCGGCTACGCCTGTTCGGATCACGCTTCATGGCACAATGCGGGCTTTTCCGCCGCGATGCCATTTGAATCTAAGTTCAATGACTCAAACCCCAATATTCACACGGGCCGGGACACACTGCAAAACTCCGATGCTGAAGGCGCACACGCGGAGAAATTTACTAAGCTGGGCTTAGCCTACGCGATTGAGATGGCCAATGCAGACTCAACTCCGCAACCCGGAAATGTGCTGAAAAATGGCGTGCCGGTCAACAACCTTGCTGGTTCGCGCAGCACTCAGCTTCACTATACCTTTGAACTGACGCAGTCACAGAATCTGCAGATCACAAGCTGGGGTGGGAGCGGCGATGCGGATCTGTACGTCAAATTTGGCTCAGAGCCGACACTGCAAAACTGGGATTGTCGCCCGTATCGCAATGGGAATAGTGAAACATGCACATTCCCTAGCGCCACACCGGGTACCTACCACATCATGCTCAACGGCTATTCCGCTTTTAGCGGCTTAAGCTTGCAAGCCAACGCCAACTAGCTGCGGACGGACAAGATGGCTCAGTGGGAGCCATCTTGTCCAGTGGCAAACAATTGCTGCTTGTCTTTATGAGTGAATTGGCCGCATGATATCGGCGAAAAGCGCACTAAAACAAATGCTGCCGAAGGCAATGGAGAAGATGTGATTACAATTCGTCAAATGGACATTTCAGACTACGACTCAGTGATGACGCTGTGGGGACAAACAGAAAACTTATCGCTCAAAGACGCCGACTCCCGTGCGAGCATCGCCGCCTATTTAGCCAAAAACCCCGGGCTAAGCTTCGTTGCGATTGACGGACAACCGATTGGCGGGCAAGACATAGTTGGCGCCGTGCTGATTGGCACCGATGGCCGCCGTGGTTACTTACAACATTTGGCCGTCGATCTGCACTATCGCGGGCAAAATATTGGTCAGCGTTTGGTGCAAAGCGCAACCGAAGCCCTCGCGCAGCAAGGCATCGCCAAAACCCACCTTTTCGTTCTGAGTAACAACCTCTCGGCGCAGGATTTCTACCTAAAATTGGGGTGGCAAGCGCGAGACGAAATCCGCATGTTCTCGTTTAATAGCTCAGAAAATCAATATGTATAGACCTAGTGGTCACTTACTAACCACTCAGTTACTAACCACGCAGTAATGCACTAACGAAAGGGAGGCACACTGCGTGTCTCCCCTTTTTTAAGACATTTGTTAAGACACTTGGTTAAGAGGCTTTGCCAACATCAAAGCGACCGACCAATTGATCCAAACGTTGCAATGAGTTTTGCATCAACGCCGTTCGACGCGCTAACTGGCCAGAAGCTTCTTGCAACGCCACCACGGTGTGAGAGGTGGCGTCGGCGGTTTGGCGGTGTTCTTCACTGTTGCGAGCGATCTCTTGGATCCGTTTAAAAAGGCCACTAACAGAGGTTTGCAAGCGCTCACTTTGTGCCGATTGGTCGACCACCTGCGTGTTACTTTCTACATTGGCAATGCCCTCTTGCATATAGCTGACCGCCAGTTCCGACTGGCTGTGCAGCGCCTTCATCAGCTCGCCGATGTTATTGGCCGCCTGCGAGGTTTTGTTAGCTAAGACGCGCACCTCGTCGGCAACCACCGAGAACCCTCGCCCATGCTCACCTGCGCGCGCAGCCTCAATCGCCGCATTCAGAGCTAAGAGATTGGTTTGCGAAGTGATCTCAGTGATGAGATCGACAATACCGCCGATTTTTTGCATTTCGCGATTTACTTCTTCCACCGTCTGCGCTGAGGACTGGACAATGGTTTTTATCTGCTCGGCACTTTGCGCAGCATTGTGATACTCCTGCTGCGCGGCGTGCACCGCGTCCCGCATCAAGCCATTCATCTCGATGGCCGTATCGTTGGCCCCCGCAATCTCTTGGCTTTGAATCCCCGCTAATGTCAGCATGTCGGTGAGCGATGTAGCGGTCGAGTCGCTACTGGACAGCAAGATCTGGCTGCGACGAAACATCGACTGCGATACGCTCTGCACCTCTTTGCTGGCAAACACCAGCTCTTTGACCATCCCCTGCAAACTGTCGATAAAACTGTTGGTCCAACGGCCAAGATCGCCCGTTTCATCGGCTTTAAAACGACTGGCATCAAGACGGCGAGTCAAGTTGCCATCCCCCTCAGCCAAAACTTGCATCACCTGCGTCATGCTAGCAAGATGCCTCGCCAGTGGCTTCGCGGTGAGAAAATAAAACAGCGTTACCGCCACAGCGCCCATCAACAGTGAAAACAGCAGCAGTTGCCACTCGCTCAGCGGGTAAAAAGAGCTGACTGCAAATGGCAGCAGCATCGGGGCAAAAATGCTCAATGCAAACTGCTGATTCAGTTTTTGCGCCACAGAGCGATGGCGATACACCTCTTCCAGATCCGCTTCACACATCATGCCCCACCTATCCACAGAACCAGGCATGGAGAAAGTCACCCCTTTACCAATCACCGGGATGTGCCGGTAATCCGAGTAGCCGGGGTACTGCACATACAAATTGGCGCCATTTTTGATGGTTTCACGCACACCGGGATGCAGCTTGCCCGTTTTCGGATCATTAAACACAATCTCAAATTCGGTATGATGCTGTACTTTGACCACGCCCCACTGAGTATGCACACCAGATTTCAAATTTTCCCCATGCGAAAAACGGTTATCTTCAAAGCGCGAGCGCGAGAGCGCTACGCCAGGAGCTATCGCTGGGTCAAAGTTTGACTGCACCATAAACAGGTAGTTATCGCCCGATTCGCTGTAAATGTGCCCGGCTTCGCGCTGAATTAAATCGCCAATCACATCGTTCGGCACTCGTCCGCAGAGACAGCCAAGCAACTTGCCCTCTTGGCGCAGCGGTTGATAAAACATCAGGGTCACTTGGTCGTGAAAAGTGGAACTTGACGCGCCTATCGCCAGAGTGACTTTATCAACATACGGACCGTGCAGAAACGGTTGTTGCAAGCCGTTTTTTAGCGCCGCTTTGACTGCGACTTGACGCGTTTTTTGCCCAGAGTAAGTCGATTCCACTATGGCGCCACTGGGCTCTACAATAAACAGTTCGGAAAAATCCGTGCCCCGTTTGAGCAACCTTTGCAGCGTTTCGCGATATTCATCGGGCGCTTTGGAGGAGAGGTAGAGCGCGGCATCTTGCAAAAATGCCCATTGATTGTTCGCCCAAGTAGTTAAAATTTGCACCCGTGTATTGGCAATATTTTCAAAAGTTTGCTCCAAAGCGTGCGTGCGATTGCGATTAATAAAGCACGCTTTACCCATCGCCAATTTGCCTGTTTTCCCCAGCCAAGGCAGCCAGCGTTGTTCTTCCGACGTCAAATGCATAGATAATCCACCATTTATCATTTTTATTCACAAGGCTGTGCAACCCTTATTCCATAATGGTTGCAGAAATAAGAAAACCAGACGATATTCTGAAATTTGAACTCGCTCCCAAAAACCCAACTGGCATTTTGGCCAAAGGTCAGTGAATGAAACTTAAGCTTTTGATTTGATGAATTTATTTTTTGCACTATTTGCGTGCGAATGCGCCTTTAAGTTGCAGAACTTGCACCAGATAGGTGAGATGCATCTCGTGAAGCCATGAAAAAAGCCCTGAAGTTTCAGGGCTTAAACGTAGCAAGATGGTGGGAACTTAGAAGAAACCCAGGGGGTTGATGTCGTAGCTAATCAGCAAGTTTTTAGTGTTTTGATAGTGATTGAGCATCATTTTGTGCGTTTCACGGCCAATGCCCGATTTCTTGTAGCCGCCAAATGCCGCATGGGCAGGATAGGCGTGATAGCAGTTGATCCAGATCCGCCCCGCTTCGATATTACGTCCCATGCGATAAGCGAGGTTTCTGGTCACGCGTCCACACTCCAGCGCCGAGACCATATTCGGTATCGTTAGCGATCGCCAAGGCCTCTGCTTCATCTTTAAAAGTGGTCACCGCAATCACCGGGCCAAAGATCTCCTCTTGGAATACGCGCATTTTGTTGTGGCCTTGCAGTAAGGTCGGCTGAATGTAGTAGCCTTGCGACAACGCACTTTCTTGCTGGGCGATTTCACCGCCGAAGATCACTTTTGCGCCTTCCTGACGACCGATTTCAAGATAGCTGAGGATCTTGTCAAACTGCTCTTGCGAGGCTTGCGCGCCCACTTGGCAATCGGTATCCAGCGGGTTGCCTTGCTTGATGGTTTTCGCCCGCTCGGCCACTTTGGCAATAAACTTGTCGTAGATGGATTCATGCACCAGCACGCGTGACGGACAGGTACACACTTCACCTTGGTTGAAAAACGCCAGCAAAGTGCCTTCAATACACTTGTTCAGATACTCATCTTCATGGTCAAACACGTCTGGGAAATAGATGTTCGGTGACTTACCGCCCAGCTCAACCGTAGATGGAATTAGGTTATCAGCCGCACAGCGCAAAATGTGGTTGCCCACTTGCGTTGAGCCAGTAAAGGCTAATTTGGCAATGCGGTTGCTGGTCGCGAGCGCTTGACCGGCTTCAGTACCAAAGCCGTTGACCACATTGATAACACCCGCCGGGATCAAATCGCCAATTTTTTCCATCAGAACTAAGATCGACGTTGGTGTCTGCTCTGCCGGCTTCAGAACCACACAACAGCCTGCCGCCAGCGCGGGTGCCAGTTTCCACGCCGCCATCAGCATCGGGAAGTTCCACGGAATGATCTGTCCGACCACACCAATCGGTTCAGGGAAGTGATAGCTCGCGGTATTAGCATCAAGCTCCGCCGCGCTGCCTTCCTGCGCGCGGATACAACCAGCAAAATAGCGGAAGTGGTCAACCACCAGCGGTAAATCTGCTGCTAATGTTTCGCGTACAGGCTTACCATTTTCCCACGTTTCGGCCACCGCCAGCTCTTCCAGATGCGCTTCAATGCGATCAGCGATTTTCAGCAAGATATTGGAGCGCTCCGTGACACTGGTTTTCGCCCACTGCGCTCTGACATTGTGCGCGGCATCCAGCGCGAGATTGATGTCCGCTTCTCCTGAGCGAGCGACTTTGCAATACGCCTGACCGTTGACCGGAGAAATGTTGTCGAAATAGTCACCGCCGACTGGTTTCACCCACTCTCCGCCAATGTAATTGTCATAGTGAGATTTGAAGCTAACGATGGCATTTTCACTGCCTGGTTGTGCATAGATCATAACTCGTCCTTTTGTTTCTCGTTCAGTGTTGACAGTGTCGAAACGCACTGTTGTCCAACTTAACAACGCAAGTCACAGGCCAACAACAACAGGCTTGTTGTTAAACAAATGTAAAACTATGATTACCAAACGATAACAACTTGGGTGAGTTCAGATTGAGCAGAAGTATGGTGTGTTCACCAGTGTTCAAGTGCTACAAAATGGCACACTCTCACTGTGACAAAATGGTACAGTCATGCAACTTCAACAGGTTACTAACCCCAATTGGCTTTCCAGTTCTTGGAATCGCAGTGAACAGGCCGGCCTAAAGCAGCGCCGACGCCCAGAAGATGTGCGTTTAACGGCTGCACTGCTCAAAGATCGTCGCCAGCAAAACAGCGTACTGATTGACAGCGTCAGTCAATATGCGTTGCCCTTGTTTAACCAGTTGTTTGCGCACAGTGACAGCCGTTTGATTCTCACCGATGCAGAAGGGGTGATTATCGGCAGTTGGGGACAACCGAAATTTCGTGAAAGACTGACCGAAATCGCCCTAAGTTCCGGAGCCTGCTGGCAGGAAAAACTCAAAGGCACCAACGCGATTGGCACTGCCTTAATCGAAGCCAAACCCATCTCGGTGATTGGCGATCAACATTTTATACAGCATCACCGCTTTATCAGTTGTTCTGCCAGCCCTGTTTTTGATCACAATGGGCAATTGATAGGTATTTTGGACATCACCAGCGAAGAGCAAAAACATGATTTTTCTACCCAAGTGCTGGTGCAAAACATGGTGCAGCAGGTAGAAAATCAGCTGCTGAACCAGATCCCAGATAGTCATATTCGGGTCGACTTAGCCTGCGAAACCTCCCTGTTGCACAGCGGCTGGCAAGGCGTGATCATCGCCGATGAAGCAGGAACAATTTTGGCGCACAACCAAGTGGCCAAGCAGTTGTTAGCGCGAGACAAGGTGATCGGCCAGCCGCTGGAGAACATTTTACACCAACGTTCATCCCAGCATTCGCTGGTGTTCGCCACCCAAACCCTAGGCGAGAAAAAGCGCCGCCGCGCGATTTGCGCCTCAAACGATCTTCACTTTGGCGACAGCAGAGTCGAGCATTGCTGGCAACAAGCGAATCGCGTCATCGACAAAGATATCCGTTTACTGATCCTCGGAGAAACTGGGGTGGGTAAAAATGAGTTCGTTAAAGCACTGCACAAAAACAGCGCGCGCAAAAACGGGCCTTTGGTGGCGGTTAACTGCGGGGCGCTACCGAAAGATCTGATTGAATCGGAGCTGTTTGGCTATCAGGCAGGCGCTTTTACTGGAGCGAGCAACAAAGGCTATCTGGGTAAAGTGCGCCAAGCCGACAAAGGGATTTTGTTTTTAGATGAGATTGCCGATCTGCCTTTAGCGGCACAAAGCCGATTGCTGCACGTACTGCAAGATAAAACTGTTCTGCCGATCGGCTCAAACCAAAGTGTGCAAGTAGATACACAGATCATTGCTGCAACGCACAAAAATCTCGAGCAGTTAGTCGCGCAAGGCGAGTTTCGTCAAGATCTCTACTACCGCCTCAATGGCCTTGTCATCGAGCTGCCGCGCTTGCAACAGCGCAGCGACAAACAAACTCTGATAGAGCAAATTCACCGTCGGTATGCCGAGAGCGATCAATCAATTTGTCCTCATCTGATGGCGCTGTTGCTCGGTTACCACTGGCCGGGCAATTTACGTGAGCTCGATAGCCTGCTTAAAGTGTCCGCGCTAATGGCACAAGGTGAAACGGTGCTGACCCTCAGCCATCTGCCGAATCACCTTGCTGGCAAACTGGGCCAACCGCAACCTCCGTATGAGGTAGAAACGGCAGTCAAAGACATTAAATCGACCGTCGATGAATCTTTGCTGAAAACCTACCAAGCGACACAAGGCAACATCAGCAAAACCTCGCGTTTGCTTGGCATAAGCCGCAACACCATTTATCGCAAACTTAAGAGTTTGGGGATGTTGAGTTAATTCTGTGCGCGGTAACAAGGGTTGTTGTTAGATAACGTTCAAATAGCGATACCAAAGCCAAACATAACTTGGACGTCATGTTCTTTCCGATCATAAATGCCGAACTTCATGCTCAAGCCCATACCGCTATAGACTGCCGTGACACCGTAGAGAAAATGCTGGTCTTTTTGACCTAGAGAAAGACCCAAACGCGAGTTGCCAATTGGCTGAAATTCTCCTATCCCAGCAGAGATAAGATAAGTGTCAGATGCAAGCAAGAGATCCCCGTAAAGGCCACTGCGTTGGCTCGTTTGCGCTTCGGCATCCAAACGGTAGCTCATTCCGGCAATCACATTGGCTTTAAACAGTGTGTCGTAATAGATCCCCCCCATAGGGTAAACCTGCTGTTCGGCTTGGGTCATCAGAGGGAAAAAGCAAAAACCGAGTAACATGATGCGTTTTAACATCTTAAAGCTCGCAGCTAGAAGTGGGACCTTGATGTTACCCTACACTTTTATAAAAAATAAAATTAAATAAAATCATAACTTTATAATAAAAAGTGATAATTAGACGCTTCTTCTGTTTTTTTACCCACTGCCTCGCTTTTTCCGTCCTTTTTCTAGGATCGGAGAAACAAACTTAAAAACGCTCGTCTTGTATATTGACCACAGGCCGATAGTCAACCTGAGACTCCAGATTGTTTAACGTCAAATGTGACAGTTCTAGGGAATAATCTGCTTGTCTTCAAGATCTGTATATCTCTATAAATTGTCACAAGCAGGAGCAAAAAAGTAGTAGCCATTTTTCCCCGCCAGTTTGGCTTGATACATGGCTTGATCGGCTTGCTGTATGAGTGTGTCTGCGCTGATATCACGATTTTCTGGATAGAGACTGATGCCAATACTGGCCGACAAACTCATTTCATACTCTGAGACATGCAGCGGCTTCGCGATAGAGCTGAGTAAACGGGCTACGATCTGAGTCGTGCGATGTTTATCATCAATATCCGACAGAATCACAATAAACTCATCGCCACCAAAACGCGCTAAAGTGTCTTCTTCTCGAGTAATGGTTTTCATCCTCTGTGCCATGATGCACAGCACTTCATCCCCCGCGGAGTGTCCATATTGGTCGTTCACGTCTTTAAAGCCATCTAAATCAATAAACAGCAGTGCAATGGCACGGCCATATTTTTTCGCATTCAGCATCGACGCATTTAGACGCTCTTGCAGCAAAAGACGGTTAGGAAGTTTGGTTAAGGCGTCATAATGGGCGATCTTTTCTAGTTGGTATTCGTGCTCTTTGAGTGCGGAAATATCAGAAAACAGCGCGACATAGCGAACATCCTCGACCGGATCGCTGACCCGGCTAATGGTCAGTAATTCAGGATAGATTTCGCCGTTTTTACGTTTGTTCCAGATCTCTCCGCGCCAACATCCTTCGAGATGTAATGTTCTCCAGATGCTGTGATAAAACGCTCGATCGTGAATACCGGATTTGAGCATTTTCGGCGACTGACCAATCACCTCTTCTCGGCTATAACCTGTAATTTGGCTAAACGCCCGATTGACATCCACGATCAAACCGCGGCTATTGGCAATCAAAATTCCCTCGTGAACATATTTGTACACATCAGCGGCGAGTGCGAGCTGCTGTTTCTCGCGCTTTATCTTCACTGATGTCAATGTGAGTGCCAAACATCTCTAGCGGCTTACCACTTTCATCCCACAGCGCCACTTTGCCCCGATCCATTACCCATACCCAATGTCCATCGCGGTGACGCATCCGCACCTCACACTGGTAGTATTCCTGCTCACCAGCAAAATGCGCTTGCAACTTTTTCTCTGATTTTTTGACATCCTCGGGGTGGAGGAGAGCAAACCAAGTTTGAATAGAAACGGGTTCTAACTCATGCAACTGATAACCAATAATTTCTGCCCAGCGCGGGTTGAACTCCGTCTTGCCCGTTTGAATATTCCAATACCAAGTGCCAGCATCGGTCCCTTCGATCACGTTTTCCAGCCGTTCAGTTTGCGCGCGCAGGTTATCTCGCGTTTTGCAAATCACGTCTAACATCTCGTTGACGGTGTCGGTCAATACGGAAAGTTCGGTATAAGAAGAGGAGTGAACTTTTGCCGTGGGTAAGCCATCGGCATCTCGCTCCACTAAGGTATTGGTTATTCTTTGTAGCGGTCGGGTCAAAATCCATTGGATTAGGGTGGCTGAGAGTACGGTTTGCATCAGCAGCAAGCCAAGGGCCGTGAGTAACGAGTTCAGCAATAGATTTCTTTTTTCCTGCTGTAATTCTTCACCACTGCCATACACTTTGACATGACCGAGCAAAGCACCCTCTGCGCTTCTAATGTCTCGCTGCTGGAAAAATAGCGAAGAAGCGAGCAAGGGATCATCTTGGCTAGGTATAAACTCACGCACTTCACCCGTTGGCATTTTAATCAAACCGACGGCAGAGAAAGGCGGTTCAGAGGCGGATTCTAACCGAGAAGCTTCCAGTAAGATGGCGAGCAGCGCTTTATGATTCGCGGTACTCATTTCTGTTTGTGCCAAGAGCAAGTAATCAACGAGATGACCAGCTTGCAGATCGAGAGCAATCGCACGGCTTAGCCGCTCTGCACTCTCCTGAGCTTGACCCAAAATCTCCTCTTCAAGCATCTCAGTGCGATGTTGATAGGTATGAAAAGCATAGCTGGCGATGACCAATGATGTGGTCAAGATCACCATGACCACCAAACTCAGCGCTAAAGAACGCCCTTGTTGCAAAGCCCATTTATCCATACGATCCTCCAGCCATTGAGACACGCTCATACAGGACAAGACGGATTCGCAAAGATTGTGCCACCATTGTCTCGCCCCCTTTGGATGGATAACGTACGACCACGATCGCGGATAAATTAACTATAAGCGATACGATGCCGGCTTCAGGGGTTTTTGGTTACTTTTTGACAGAAATCATAATAAAGGTGAGAAACCTTGTCGCTAAGGTATACCAATCTCAGCGACAAGATGAGAACCGGTTAGATAGCGACCTCTTCGCCCGCTTCGTCTTCGCTAACAATATCGCTCTCTTGAGCGGCTTCTGCCAACCAACGCTGCATAGCGGCGCTTTGCAGTACTTTGTCTCGATAGAGCGCGGCTTGCTCTGACAGCGGGATCTGGTAAGTGATAAAACGCAAAACCACCGGAGCGTACATAGCATCGGCAATCGACCAAGCGCCAAACAGCCATTGCTGCGGGTACTGCGTCATCTGTTCACTCCAAATCGTATCAATACGGGCGACATCGAGACGTGCCTGTTCAGAAAGTGCCACTTTACGCCTCGCGCGGCAGTTCATTGGTAACTCATTGCGTAATGCGCTAAACCCTGAATGCATTTCACAAGCGATGGCGCGCGCTTTGGCTCTTTCTCGCACATCGCTAGGCCACGCTTTCCCGCCTAATTTCACTTCGTTGAGGTACTCCAAAATCGCCAAGGAATCCCACACCACTCGCTCACCATCTACTAAAGCAGGCACTTTCCCTGTGGGCGTAACCCCCTGTAATGTTTGGTAAAACTCAGGGGTAAATAACTTGAGCTTTTCAATTTCGACCTCCAGTCCGTTTTGAGCAAACCCCAACCATGCGCGTAGTGACCAACTAGAGTAGTTTTGATTTCCTATGTAGAGCTTCATTGTCATTCCTTTTTCGGTTGATATAGCAAAACAATAGGGCAAGTTTTTCTGCGCGACTAACGGATAGTTTTTATATAACCTATTCAAAATTACGATGGATGAGGCAAACAATGGACATTGAAGCTTTACGCAGTTTTCTTGCTTTTGTCGAAACGGGCAGTTTTACCCGGGCGGCAAAACAGATCAGCCGTACACAGTCGGCTTTCAGTGCGCAAATGCGCAAATTGGAGGAAGAGATTGGTGCTTCGCTGTTTATCAAAGAGGGGCGCTATTTGGTCCTTAGCGATGCCGGAGTGCGCCTCACCACTCATGCGCGCAATCTGGTGACGCAGCATGATGAATCCTTGTCTCAACTGCAGCATTTTCAGGATAAACGACCGCTGCGCCTCGGCTGCCCGGAAGATTACAATCAAACCGTGCTGCCGACGTTAGTGGCCAAGCTGCAACAGTTACAACCCACCTGCTCGATACAGATTTACAGCTTGCCCAGTGTCGATTTGCGTCGCCAATTAGACGCGGGCGAGCTGGACTGCGCGATTCTTACCCGCGCGCCTGATAGTGAGGAAGGCTATTGGCTTACTTCCGATCAGGGCGTGTGGATCGCATCGCCGCACTATCAAGCCGATCTGCACACGCCGCTTACTCTGGCGCTGTTTCAAACCGACTGCAAATATCATGCGGCTGCGATTGATGGCTTGACCAAGCGCGGTATCGCTTTTCACCTTTTGGCATGTTGCAATACCGCCTCGGCGCAGCGCGCTTTGGTCGAGCAGGGTTTAGCGATTGGCGCCATGGGGCGTCTCAGCGCTGGTAATAGAGTGCAAATATTGGCCGATATGCCACCCCTACCTAAGGTGGATATTGTGTTAGCAGTTGCCGCTAAACCACACCCTTTGCTCAGTCAACAACTGCTGACAAAGCTCGAAAGTGAGTTTGTTTGTTAGCCTTGAACCTTCATCTATTCGTTACGATGACAACGCGAAACTGGAGAACAGCATGTCAAAACTTAACTGGAAATCGGCTTGCCTAACGTTATTGCTTCTCACACCTTGCGGGCCACTTCTTGCCTCTGAGCGCGCAGAAATTGCATGGGAAATGGTAGAAAGCGGCGCGCTGCTGATCGATGTGCGCACTGCCGAAGAGTTCGCCAGTGGGCATCTCGAACAGGCGCGTAATATCCCTCTTAGCGAGGTTGCCACCGGCTTTCGCGCGATTGATAAAAACCAGCCGATGGTGGTCTATTGTCGCAGCGGCAACCGCTCGTCCATCGCCATGCAAGCGCTGGTGAAACAGGGTTTCACCAATGTGCACAATGGTGGTGGCCTAAGTGAAATGCAGCAAACTCAACTAAAAATGCCGCCACTTAATTGAGCTTCCATGCCAGTAAAGCCAACGGAAGCTCGACCAAACTCAGCAGAGTCGGCATACTGTCGGCTGTGCTTTTCGCTCGGTTAGGGTTATGCAAATCAGTCTGTTAGAATATCACGCCTTAGGTGATGCGATTATCGCGCTCAATACGCCCGCCTTTACGTCGCGCTATGTGGCGCTGCTGCGCGAAATTGTCGATTTTGACTGCGCGGTGATGCTCGGCTATCGCCACAACAAACACCCGATTTATCTCTACGATTCGATTCCGGATAACCGCGAACTGCTGTTTCAACGCTACCTGACGGAGTCATATCAGCACGATCCGTTCTATCGTTTAGTGGCCGATACGCAGCAAGAAGGCGTGTTTCATCTCAGCGAAATGAGCGGTGCGCCGCACAGTTATCAGCAACACCATTACCAGCAGCAGTTTTATCCGCAAACTGGCTGGCAGGATGAAATGAGCCTGGCAGTGCAACTCGACAGTGAGCGCTGGATTTTGCTCTACCTTGGCCACCTTTCTGCCGGGCGCCGTTTTTCCGCGCAGGACCGACAAGCGCTTAAAAGCCGATTCCACACGCTGGCGCCGCTCTGCCGCCAACATTGGAGCGCCAATGCGCTGCTGCTGGCTCACAGCGATGACAACGCGCTGGAGAGCGAGACCAACCACACGTCCGACATGCGCCGCTGGGTGGAACGCGCGCTGGCCAGCTTTGGCACCCAACTGCTGAGCCCACGCGAGCAGCAAATTACCGCCTTACTGGTGCAAGGGCTGGATTCGCAAGAGATCGCGACGAAGCTGAGCATCACACACGGCACGGTCAAAAATCATCGCAAGCGCATCTACGCGCAGCTCCATGTCGCCTCACTCAGTGAACTGTTTCAGCTGTTTTTAAATCACCTGATTGGCGCGCCCAACCATTCACCACGCGCTTGAGACAATCACCGCGATTATCCCTTTAGGGACATCGCCGACTCGGCTCACTATCCGTTACTCTGCCTGCAAGACATCTTGGAGGCTGTATGAATTCCCAAACCCTATTTGAAGATTTAACCGCGCGCGGCCTGATCGCGCAAAGCACATCGCTTGATGAACTCACCGCCCTGTTTCTCAGAACCGCAAACCCTGTACTGCGGCTTTGATCCAACCGCAGGCAGCCTGCACATCGGTCACTTGGTGCCGCTGTTGATGCTCAAACGTTTTCAGGATGCGGGGCACCAAGCCATTGCGCTGATTGGCGGCGCAACGGGCATGATTGGCGATCCAAGCTTTAAAGCCACCGAACGCACACTCAACTCAGCGCAGACCGTGCAGCAATGGGTGGACGATTTACGCCAGCAGATCACGCGCACCATGACGCCGCATCTCACCCAGCCACTGCGGTGTGTCAATAACGCCGATTGGACGGGCCAAGTGAATGTGATCGACTTCTTCCGCGACATCGGCAAACACTTTTCGGTCAATGCGATGATCAACCGCGAATCGGTGAAACAGCGCCTGGCTCGCCCGGACCAAGGCATTTCGTTCACCGAATTCAGCTACTCGTTGCTGCAATCGTTCGACTTTGCCCATTTGAACCGCGAACATCAGTGTCGCCTGCAAATTGGCGGTAACGATCAATGGGGCAACATCGTCAGCGGCATCGACCTCACCCGTCGCCTGAACAATGAAACCGTGCATGGTTTAACGCTGCCACTCGTCACCAAATCCGACGGCAGCAAATTTGGCAAAACCGAAGGGGGCGCCGTTTGGCTGGACGCGAGCAAGACCTCGCCCTACGCGTTCTACCAGTTCTGGTTGAACACCGACGATGCCGATGTATACCGTTTTCTGCGTTACTACACCTTCCTGTCGGTGGACGAGATTGCACGCATTGAAGCCGAAGATGCCGCGCGAAGCGGCAAACCGCAAGCGCAGCAAATTCTGGCCGAGAACATCACTGCATTTGTGCATGGCGAAGCGGGCTTAGCGAGCGCGCAACGCATCAGTGACGCCCTGTTCAGCGGCGCAGTTGCACAGCTCAGCCTGGATGAACTGGCGCAACTGGAGTTGGATGGGCTGCCGTGCACCACCGTCAGCACCGCAGATGATGTGGTTGAACTGCTGATCGCTTCGCAACTCGCCAGCTCCAAACGTCAGGCGCGCGAATGGTTGGCCAATGGCGCCATTCGCGTCAACGGGGAAAAAATGGCCGACGCCAATTTGAGCCAGAGCTTTGCGCTGTTCGATCGCTACTACCTGCTGCAACGCGGTAAGAAACAGTTTTCGCTTATCAAACTGAGCTAAATTTACACTGTAAACAAAGCATCAAAACCTTGTGAATAACGCCAAACTAAGAAAAGCCCAGCACGGGCTTTTCTCATTTTTCGCTCTCAGCCATCACCTGAGCAAGTGCCTGCGTGACCAAATTGTGATCGTGCAAAGAAGGCAAACCAGAAACCGTCACCGCCCCCACCAATCCAGATCCGGCAATACGAATCGGAAACGAGCCGCCATGAGCGCAATATTCCGCAGCATCAATGTGCGGCTGCGTCTCAAATTCGCGCTGTTTCTGCGCGTTGTACAGCGACAGATAGTAAGAACTGCGGCCATATCGCAGCACCGAATTGCGTTTGCGGCGCATCCAATCGAGATGATCCGCACACGTGCCCGGCATGGCGTATTGGAACAGCGTCTGGCCAAAACCATACACTTCAATCGCCACCGCGACTTGCTGGCTTTCTGCCATCTGTTTGAGCGCGCAGCCCAGTTGCCACGCCACATCGTGGTTAAAATGGCTCAGTTGCAGCGCCTCTTCTTGCTGCGCAATCTCAACCAGTGTCAGGCTCATAAGTTAACCTGCAACGTTTGGCCCGTTTTGCTGCTCTCCAGTGCCATTTCAATCAGCGCGATGTTTTGCAACGCCTGCTCAGGCGGCACCGGATTGGCCGTGCCGAGACGAATCGCATCCGCTACGCCTTTGAAATAGAGCTGATAGCCGCCCAGTTTCGGTCGCAATGGTTTCTGATCCCGCTTCGCTGTGCAGCTGACCATACAGCGAAGCCTCTTCCTGCGACCACTGCGGGCTGTCCGGCTGCTTGCCTTCTTTGAGGTAGCTTTCCTGCGGATCGAGGCCGTATTTCTCATACTTCGCCAGACTGCCCAGCACTTTGTAGCGCAGATTCGGCTCTGGGCTGTAGAGGTTCGAATGCAGGTGCACCAAGTGATTTGGGTAGTGCAGGATCAGGTTGTAGTAATCAATGGTGGTCGCGCCCGGGCGCATCATGCGGCACTGCGCATTGATCGCCTGTGGCAAACCAAACAGCGCCAGCGCTTGGTCTAGCAGGTGCGGCGCCAAATCAAACAAAATACCGCCGCCATCTTGCGCCAGTTCACGCCAGCGCTGACGAATTTGTGGACGGTAGCGGTCGAAGTGGGATTCAAACAGTTTGATATCGCCCAAACGCCCTTGTGCCATCAGCTTTTGCAGGGTGAGAAAATCGCCATCCCAACGACGGTTATGAAACACGCTCAGCGTTAGGCCTTTTTCCGCCGCCAACGCAATCAGTTCTTCGCCATCTTCAATGCGGGTCACGAACGGCTTTTCAACGATCACGTGCTTGCCATTTTGCAGCGCGCGTTTGGCCAACGGGTAATGCACATCGTTCGGCGCGGTGATGATCACCAGCTCAGCATCGCTGTTGTCCAGCAGGTCATTCGCATCGCCAAACCATTGCGCGCTCGGCCAATCGGCCGCGACTGCGGCTTGTTGGCTGGAACTGATCGCACTCAGCGTCAGCTCAGGCAGCGCGTTGATGAAAGGCAAGTGAAAGGTTTTCGCCGAATAGCCGTAGCCAATCACAGCGGTTTTTACCGGAGCGTAAGTCATATCAAAACTGTCCTTCTGGTGCGGTCGCCACAACACACTGAATGTCGTGACGGTCAAATAATTCTTGCAGTGCTGGCGCGGTTGGCGCGTCGGTGATCACCATGTCGATCGCCGCCACATCACACACGTGATGGAAATTCTCGGTGCCCATTTTGTGCTGTTCGCACACCAAAATGATCTGCTGCGCTTGGGCCATCATCGCGCGTTTCATCGACGCTTCTTGTTCACAATTGGTTGTCAGGCCACGCTCAGACAGCGCACACACGCCAATAAACGCCTTGTTGACATGATAGCCAGCCATTTGCTGTTCAGCCTGCGCGCCTAAAATAGCGCGGCTGTACGGATCGAAATGACCGCCCAGCAGATGCACCGAATGCGAAGAGCCCTCTTCAACCTGAGCCAGCGTGTTGACTGAGTTAGTCACGATAGTCGCAGGCGCCGCCAGATAACCGGGGACCAGCGCCAACGTGGTGCTGGTATCGAGCACAATGTAATCCTGCGCATCCACCATGGATGCCGCGTACTGCGCCAATGCGTGCTTACTCGCGCTGACGGTTTTGGCCGAGAACGGCTCGCTTTTCGGCGATACCGGCGCCAGCATCGCACCGCCTCGAATGCGCTGAATGCCCGGCATCTGAGTGAGCTTCACCAGATCGCGCCGCGCGGAATCACGCGATACGCCAAATTGGTCACAGATATCAGTCAGGGTCATTTTCCCCTGCTGCTTAATCAGCATTTGTAAGTGAATCAAGCGCTCTTCTTGCGTCATAAACTTAAAATCACGTAAGTAGTTTTAATGCATTATGCCGAGTTAAACGCTGGCGGTCGAGATCTTTTTCGCTGTGATCTTGACCCGTTTTTGCTGTTTCTGTTTGTCTCGGTTGCAATCAAGCTCATCTGCTTGCGACGGGTAATACAGGAAAAAGTTAAAAAAATCCCTCGAACTTTGTCGAGGGATGGTATGGGTGAGGTCGATGCTGACTATTTCTCCGTTCGGCCGACAAAGGCGACCACCACCTTGTCATCGCCTTGGGTGCGAGAAAAAACATACGCACCCTCTTGCTCTATCACCTGATGTACGCCAGCGCCAATCGCCGGGTGAGCTTGTCTGAATTTGGCGACGGTCTGCCAGTGTTTCAACAAGCCTTGCTGATCGTCATTGAGCGTCCAGACCATATCTGAGCGCGTTCCCTGATGGAAATCGTCGGCATACGGGCCAATGTTGCGGCCGATCTCATCGCCGTAATAAACCTGAACCGCGCCGGGGCTCAGCAGCAATGCATTGGCGGCGTTACGCTGCATCGCATAGTCTTTGAAGCGGCTGAAAAACAGCTCAGTGTCGTGAGAAGACATGTAACTGACCGGATTAAAATCTTTCTCTTTGACGATGGTATTAGCGTAATCCTGATAGGTGTCGGCCATTTGGCTAAAACAGGCCGCGCCTTTATCCAGTTTTTTCTGCATGTCGAAGTTGATCAAAGCATCAAAGCCATCATCAAAATAGGGGCTGCGATACGCCGAATGCCCCCAGACTTCGCCCATCATCCAGAAGGGCTCACCGGTTTTTCCGTTGGCTTTACGCCACTCTTCAAGGCGTTCGCTGCCGGCTTTTTTCAACCGTTGCCACACCTCGCCTTCAACGTGCTTCACTGTATCAACGCGATAACCGTCGATACCGAAACGTTTCACCCAATCGCTTTGCCATTCAATCAGATAATCGGCCACGCTGTAGTTCTCTCTTGCCACCACACGCGTACCGGGATTGTTGAGCAGCCAAGCGGGCGGCGTCACGGCTTGGGTCGATTCAGTGATGAAATCGGGTAGACCGGCCAACGACATGGTGATGTCGCTGCTGCCCGGAGCCTGATAGCCGGGCAGCCCCGTTCTCACCCAATCTGGCCCCCACCATTGCCGCCAGTTCTGGCTTTGGTAATCAATCGCTTGATGGTAGCTGTGCCAGTTCTGGCCTGCTTGTGGCTGCCAATCTGCCCATTTGGGCGGCAGTTGACCCTCGGGTTTGATAACGTTCAAGCCATCAAACTGTAAGTCAGCCAAGGTCGAATAGCCGGAATGGTTGATCACCGCATCAAGTAAGACTTTGATGCCGCGTTTGTGCGCTTCATCGACCAAGGTTTTTAGGTCGGCGTCATTGCCAAAGTTCTGGTCAATTTTGGTGAAATCCCGCGTCCAGTAACCGTGATACGCATAAAAAGGAAACGAACCGCTGTCACCGCCGCCAACAAAGCCATGCACTTGCTCGACAATCGGCGAAAGCCAAATCGCATCCGTGCCAAGGCTTTGAATGTAGTCAAGCTTTGCAATCACACCTTTCAAATCGCCGCCATGAAACGTCCCCACTTCCTCTTTGCCATCTTTTTTACGCCCGTAGCTGTTGTCGTTACTCGGGTCGGCGTTGTGGAAGCGATCAACCATAACAAAGTAGATGTTGGCGTTGCGGTAATCAAAACCAGTATCTGACTTGGCCGGGGTCACTGGCTCAAGCAGCAGCAGACCGCCAGAGCCCGCCGCAGGGGTGAGCGACACAGCGCCGTTTTTTACCGTCACGGTTTGGCCGCTGTACGCGTCGCGCAGTTCAGTGCCGTCGGCAAAGGTGTCGCCAAGGTTCACACTTACTTCCCCGCCAGCGTACACTTCACATTCAACTTGCGGCACGGGGCGCTTAAACTCGCTTTTGGCGACCTTTTTCGGTTCTCGCTTAAAGGTCAAGGTGTTCGCGCTTGCATCAAAAGCAAAAGAGTAATCGCCGCTAAAGAGGATTTTCAGCGGTAATTCGGTGGCTTTGCCGCAGTTTAGCGAAATCGGTTGGTTAAACTTGATGCGCTGGTCGTCCTGCGCTTGGCAGTTCCCCTCAAGTCCGGTCACTTTTAGGGTGTAGGTATCTTTGACAAGCGGAACCACCAACGGCTGCTCGGCGCTGAGTGGAAAATCACGGCTGTTGGTGGTGGTTGAAATGGTCAGATTGGGCTCAGCGACCGCGGCGGCCGAGCTGAGCAATAAAGTCAGGGTAATGGCATTGAGTTTCATCGTTCAGTCCGTTGTTAGAATAGTTTTGTTCACCGTGCATGGTAAAAAACTCTGTGGCAACGGACATCATTCACCGCCACTACGCCCTAAAATTTAACCCCTATCACAAGTTCGCCAATCAAGGGCGTAGGCGATGAATATTCGCTCAACCACCTGCTCGAAGATAAACGAAACGCGGCTATCCATTACAAATCAGCAGTGATCGCCCCCCTTAAACCTCACCAAACTCATTCGAAATAATTGAATGTCTTAATCGCTAACTAGTAATTTTCGTAAGCGACGTTTCCTTCTAAACTTGCTTCAACGCTTGAGAGATAAAGCCTCTCTCAAAACAAAAAGACATTAAAAATTATTGAGGATATGAAGATGAAATCACTAATAAAAAGCTTAGCTGAATCGAAAGCAGGTTACGGCGCCCTGGCACTTCGTTTGCCAATCGGCATCATTTTTATGGCTCACGGCGCGCAGAAACTGTTTGGTTGGTTTGGCGGTTATGGCCTTGCAGGAAACCGGACAGTGGATGGATTCCATCGGCCTTGGCCCTGGCATGTTGATGGCTGGCCTAGCAGGTAGTGCCGAGTTTTTCGGCGGATTGGCCATTTTACTTGGCTTGCTGACTCGCCCTGCTGCATTTGCGCTTGCCTTTACCATGCTGGTGGCGATTGTCTCTGTACACCTTGAGAATGGCTTGTTTATGGCCAACAACGGGTACGAATTTGGTTTGGCTCTGCTGGCTGCAAGCGTATCACTGGCTTTTTCGGGCGCTGGTAAACTGGGCCTAGATAGCATTCTTAGCCAGAAACTGGCTGGGAAATAATCCACTCTCACAGAGATCTCAGGAGACATCATGATCAGCGTAAGACAAGCACAAGAGCGCGGGCGCGCCAACTTTGGCTGGCTCGACAGTAAACACACTTTCTCGTTTGGTAGTTACTACGATCCACAGCACATGGGCTTTTCCGCACTGCGTGTGATCAATGATGACAAGGTGATCCCTGGGGCTGGGTTTGAGACCCACGGTCATCGCGACATGGAAATCATCAGCTACGTGCTCAGCGGCACCATTGCGCACAAAGACAGCGAGGGCAACGTACAAACATTGCCAGCGGGTGAATTCCAGCTGATGTCGGCAGGCAAAGGCATCTACCACAGTGAGTTCAACGCTTCCAAAGCAGATGATTTGCGTTTTCTGCAAATCTGGATTGAGCCCAACAGCCTCGGCGGACAGCCCGGCTATCAGCAGAAAGATTTTGGTCGTGAGCCGGGACTGACGCCCATCGCCACACCTGATGGCCGAGAAGGCACACTGCACATTAAGCAAGACGCAACCTTATCACAGCTGATCTTAGCATCCGGTGAGTCATTTAGCTTAGCAGTGCAAGCCAAACGCAAGGTGTATGTGCATCTGGTTAGTGGCTCGCTATCGCTTGATAGCACCACACTTCAGCCGGGGGATGGCGCCAAAGTGGTGGATCAAACCGCGATTGAACTGCGCAGTTCAGGCAGTGAAACCGTCACCGCATTGGTGTTTGATTTGCCCTAGACCAGACAAACTTAGGCGATAGCGCAGAAATGCGCAGTCGCCTTTAACCCAAGTATTAGCGGGAATTAGAACGAGCTTGAAAAACAGTATCTAACGAATGGCTTGGTCAAAAATTGATTCTAGAAGAGATAAGTTGCCAACATATCCTTGTATGTTAGCTTCAACCCACTTTTGCTTTGAAATCTCAGGCCAACTAAGTTCATATCCAGCGACAAACACCAGTTCTTCAAAGAAAAAGCGGGTTGCCCTACCATTCCCTTCTCGAAAAGGATGGATGACATTAATTTCACAAAAAATATCGGTAGTGAGTTGAATAAACGCCCTTCTGTCTGGGCATTCAACAAGTTGGGGAATACGTTTTAGCTGGCGAATAAGCTCTCTTTCAATATAAGCGCAGTGACAAAAACGCGTACTTCCTTTGCTGATATCGACGTCACGCAACTCTCCTGCCCATTGATAAACATCTTGAAAAAGGACTCGGTGAAGGAACTTGAAGTGCTTTATGTCAAAATCATCAAGAACCGAAACCTGACTTAAATACTCGTTATAGCGATATTCAGAAAAGGCGACTTCTGCCTCATCCAGTTCTTCACTGTCACGAATATTCAGTAAATTTATCAGTGTAGTGGAATCAGGGTAGCAATAGTGATCTTGGGCAACCCCGTATTTATCTCGCATACTGACGTTTTAGCGCCTCTAGGGATTGGGGCTTACCACTTGCCGTAAGACCTTCATAAGAGGTGCTCACCTTAAAATTTTCAGCTTTAGGCACAAACTTACGTGTAGTCTGAGAATTGTTCGCTTCTGCTTTTTCCTGCTTCATGAACTTGCCCTATTAGGATATCTGACATCGTCAGTGTAACTATCAACCTATAAACGATCAAACTCAATGGTTCGACCCAGGCAATTTTTTCTTCTTAAAACGTGCGCGTTTCGTTGTTAGTCAAATAGCACTCGCTCCTACCCCATATCCGGCCATCGCCAATTAGGGGTAGAAAGAATATCCATACTCGGCACCACAGTCTGAGCAAAATCTTTATCTAACTCGATAGCGTTGCATTCTGGGTGAGCTTGCAGCGCGGCGATTAATCGGGGCGCGTGCGACACGACCCACACTTGAGTATGGGCACTGGCGTGAAGGATCAGCCGCGCTAAAGCGGGCAGCAGATCAGGATGCAGGCTAGTTTCTGGCTCATTGAGCACCATCAGACTCGGTGGACGGGGCGTCAATAACGCAGCGACCCACAGCAAGTAACGCAAAGTGCCATCAGACAGTTCTGCTCCGCTTAGTGGTCGCAAAAGCCCATGCTGCTTAAACTCCAACGAAAAGCGGCCATCACTGTGGTTGAGAATACGAATGGTCGCACCGGGAAAAGCGTAATCAATCGCTTTAAACAGCGTCTCTTTGTCCCCAATTTCAATGATGGTCTGCAATGCGGCAGCAAGATCTCGCCCATCATGGTGCAGCACTGGCGTTCTTGTACCTAATTGGGGCTGACGTGCTGGCGCATCCTTATCGGTGCGAAAGTGGTCGTAAAAACGCCACCCTCGAATGATTTCACGTAAAGTAAACGCTTCAGGCGTGACCATGGGATCGGCGATTTGATCGAACATGCTGTGGTAAGTCGCAATATGCTGTGAAACGACCTGCCAGCTTCGACCCTCACGTGACTTGATCATCGCACCTGTGCGGTCAATCAAGGCGCTCGCCGGACGATAGACAGGCCCGTTCCAGATGCACTCACGCTTTACCTCAGGATCGCGACCAAACATGGAGATCGTCGGCGTTGGCAATCCAAGCGAGATGGCGTAGCTAAAGTGCTCGGTCGAAAAACCGAGCCTCAGACGCTTCACCTCTTGCCGCACGTTCTGCTCAACGGGTTGATCACCACGCCGCATGGCCGCTGTGATTTTTTCCGGGCCAGCCCAAAAGGTGGAGTCTAAGCCGCCCTCGGCTGCCAAGGCAGAAACCACACCGCCTTGCGCCGTTTCAGCCAGTAAGCGCAATGCTTTGTAGAGGTTGGATTTGCCCGTCCCGTTCGCCCCTTTGATCACATTCAGCGGCCCAAGCGGGATGACCAGATCAAGAATGGAACGGTAATTGTTAATCGCTAAAGCGGTCAGCATAGGATTCTCTGATGATGGATGCGAAGAAATCCTAGCATAAGAAGTCTTTAGACAAAAACCATCCTGCCTCGACGCTGATACCGCTATTTTATCCACTACTTTTCGAGGCGACTAGCGTACCAGCACCTCTGCTTGAGCAAGCGACAGCTTGGGTTTGGCTGGTTTAACAATCAAACCAATGCCAAGCAAAAACAGCGCGCAAGCGATGATCTGTGCCAGTGTCAGGGTTTCTGCAAACATAAAGAAACCACTAACTAACGCAAAGATCGGCACTAACAGCGTCAGGGGTGCAGCGGTACTTAACGGATACTTAATCAGCATTTTGTTCCATACCCAATAGCCGAACAACGTCGTAGGATAGGCCTGAAACACCACCGCTATGGTAGTGAACGTGCTCCATTTTTCCGCCGCTTGCCACAGGATATTTGGCCCGTGTAGCGCCAGCGCAAACAGCACCAGTGGCAGCGGAGCAAACAACATTCCCCACACGTTAAAGGCAAAGGCTTGGGTGGTTTTCGACGCTTTGACGATCACGCCCATCACGGTCCAACTCATCGCAGCGGTTAAAATCAGCACCAAGCCGCTGAGCGTAATATTGCCTTGGGTGGCAAACACCAAAATCAGTAGCGCCACCAGTGCGCAGCCCGCGCCGAGTAATTTGCGACGCGACAAACGCTCTTTGAACACCACCAGCCCCATCAGCATGCCAAACAGCACGTTGGTCGAGAGCAAGATCGAGGACATTCCCGACGACAAGCCAGCGGTGATCGACCAAGAGGCCATGCCCCAGATGCCCACACCAAACACTAATCCATACGCCGCCAAATAGCGCCAAGCGACTTTGGGCCGCGCGATAAAAAATATCGCCGGAAACACGGCCAAGGCAAAACGGGCCGCCGTCGCCAGCAGCGGATGCACTTCGCTCACCCCTAACTTGATCATTGAGAAGTTAAAACCCCATATCGCCATCACCGCAACCGCCAACAGCAGATCTTCTCTTTTCATACTCTCTCCCTTCTACGCCAATCATCGACAGACGGAGTATGGCTTGAGCAAGCAAAGGGATACAGATACAATTTTTACAATTAAAACCAGTACAATTTAAAGGGGGCGCAAGATGAGCCGTTATCAAGAACTGGCACAGCAGTTTGTTAGCGACATTGAACAAGGCCGACGCAAACCCGGCAGCCGCCTACCGTCACTGCGCCAACTTGCCAAACAGCAAGCGGTGAGTCTGTCGACCGCTATCAGTTGTTATCAGGAGCTGGAATCCCAAGGGCGAATTCACGCCCGGCCGCAAGCGGGCTATTTTGTTTCAGCCAGTGTGGTTTCTCACGCCACCCCAGAATGGACGCAGTTTGTCAGCCAAATCTCTGCAGCGAAACCCAATCACCAGTTGCCTGTCGCCTTTAATGGGCCGCTTGGGGTTTCCAGCACGCACAGTGAAGCGGCGGATGTGATTGAACTGGAACGCAGTTTTCGTCGTGCGGTCAAGCGCATGGGGGACAGACTCAATCGCTATCCAGACAGCCGTGGCGAGCTTTCACTACGCACCGCGCTGAGCGATCACTTTACGCCGCTCGGTCTGCATTTTTCTCCTAACGAGGTTGTAGTGACATCAGGATGCATGTCGGCAATCAAAACCGCGTTGGAAGCTTGCACACAGCCGGGGGATGCCATCGCCATCAGTTCCCCCTGTTTTAACGGCATTTTGCAGCTCCTTGGCGAGATGTCACGCAACATCGTCGAAATTCCCTCACTGGATGACGGAATTGATCTCGCTCAGTTGGAGAGCCATTTCCAGCAAGGCGTGGTCACCGCAGCGATCTTCTGCACCTCGCACATGAATCCGCAGGGCATCACTATGTCGGTCAAACAGAAACAGGCCTTGGCAAAGTTGGCCAACCAATACCAGATCCCAGTGATTGAAGACGACGTGTATCTGGAGTTGAGCCACGAAGAAACAACGCCGCTACCGGCAAAATGTTACGACACCGATGGCTATGTGCTGTGGTGCGGATCGGTGTCGAAAAGCCTCTCCCCCGGTTATCGGTTGGGGTGGTGCCTGCCCGGGCGCTATCTTGAGACCTATCAACGCCGCTTTTCGGTCAGCAGCTACGGCGTAGCAACCCCCATGCAGCTTGCCGTCGCCGACTATATCGCCTCGGGGCACTACGCTCGTCAGGTCAAAAAGCGGCGGCAGAAATTGGCGCAGCTAAAGCGAGAATACCTTCAGTATCTCAGCGCCCATCTACCCGCTGAGGTGAAAATCAGCCAACCGCAAGGCGGCATGGTTATCTGGCTTCAGATACCCGGCATTGATGCAGATGCCTTTGCGAAACAGGCACAAGAGCAGCGGTTAGATATACGTTTAGGGCAACTCTTCACCACGTTGGATTTGTATCAAGACTGTCTGCGCATCAACGCGGGCTATCCCTTGCAGGATGACGCCAAAGCGCAGCTCGACACCTTGATAACACTGATTCACCAGTGCCGGCAAAGCGTATAAGCGCAGCTAATCATGGATTAATATCATGCGGTGTACTTCAGCCAAATCGCCGCGTAAGCTTGCGGCCAAGCTACTTTACAAGGAGTTGTTATGAGCGCGATTACCGATTTAGACCTACTGCTAAAATCCATGTCACCCAAACTGCTCGACGGTGAGTACGTTTTCTGCTGCGTCGATGGCCCATTAGCCAACCATTTGCACCTAGAGCCGATAGCGACTTTTCGTGAGCAAGAAGGGCTGACCTTGGTTGTGCCACGCGACAAAGCCGAGCTTGGCGGCCTGACATTTGATGGCATCTTTCGCCTGATTACGTTAACGGTGCATTCCAGTTTGCAAGCGGTTGGCTTGACGGCGGCGTTTGCGAGCCAGCTCGCCAAACATGGCATCAGCGCCAATGTGATCGCCGGTTATTACCATGATCATATTTTTGTCCCACACGAGAAAGCGCACGCGGCGCTCCAAGCACTGGAATCATTGACAGAGTGAGACAAGCAGCCCTGTTGGGCTGCCATTTTGATATTAGCGTTGAAAGCTCTCTTCTTTAAATTTCTCTTTAATCTCAAGAATTTTAGGCAGTTGCTCGATAAACAACCTCACCAGCTGCGGGTCAAAATGTTTGCCCGATTGCGCCTGAACAAACTCGATCGCCTCTTCAATCGGCCACGCTTTTTTGTAAGGTCGCTCGCTGGTTAAAGCATCAAACACATCCGTTATCGCCGCAATACGCCCTTCCAGTGGAATAGCTTCACCCGCCAATCCATTCGGGTAACCTGAGCCGTCCCATTTTTCATGGTGAGTAATGGCGATACTGCGCGCCAGCGCCACCAACGCGGAGCGTGGCTCGGCTAAAATGCTCGCGCCAATTTCCGCGTGCTTTTTCATGTGGCTAAACTCTCGCTCATCCAACTTTCCGGGTTTAAGTAAGATATTGTCGGGAATAGCAATTTTTCCAATGTCATGCATGGTTGCCGCCATACGCAACTCGTCAGCACGTTCTTCATCGATGCCGGCCGCCATGGCAAGGATTTTCGAGTAGTGGCTCATGCGCTGCACGTGCATCCCTGTTTCGTTGTCCTTGTATTCAGCCGCGCGACCAAGACGTTGGATCAAATCAATTTGTACCTCACGTAAAGCGTCAATGTTGACCAGCGAAAGGTGAGTTTTCACGCGCGCACGCACAATCGCGGGCACAATCGGTTTGGTAATGTAATCGACCCCGCCAAGGGCAAAACCCGTTTCTTCATCAATGGAATCACGCAGCGCAGTGACAAAAATGACCGGAATCGCTGCGGTTTTAGGGTTGGATTTCAGCCGCTGACATACGTCAAATCCGGTCATTTCCGGCATCATGATGTCGAGCAGAATCAGATCGACTTTTTCTTGCTCCAGCAGCGCCAGCGCATCTTGTCCTGAGCGGGCAAACGACAAGCGGTAGTTTTCCTGCAACACCTGACGCATAACCTTAAGGTTTGCTGGCTCATCATCAACGATAAGGATGCGTGGTGTAGGTTTAGCAAGCAAAGACATAACGTTTCCTTAAGATTGCAGAGCGTCAATCGCCGACTGAATGAACCCAGCCGCCGCTTTAAAATCAAATTCGTCCATCGCGTTAAGCGCATCGACGATCATTTTTTTAATCTTATCTGGCGCCACTTGCGGTAACTGAGCAGCCAGATCATCACGCAGTTCACCCGCTCGGGTCGCTTTCAGCCATTGATTCAACAAAGCCAGTATCTCTTCTTCGCTGACATCAAGCGGTTGTGATTGGCTGACGTGACGAGTAGCACGCTGTTGCAGCATGTCGAGCTCGACCATCAACTGCGCCCAATATTGAGAGATCTCCGCCAGCGATTTTTCTGCTTGTGCAGGCCGATGACCATCGGCGGATTTTTCCAGTTGGGTAAAGGCGTAAAACAGTGGCATCAACGCCAAGTTGCCTGTGATCCCTTTCATCGCATGGGCACGCTCAGCCAGTTCATTCCAGTGATTTTTGTCGAGCAATTGCGCCAACTTGCTTGAAATATCACGGTTTTTCGCCACCAACTTGCCGAGCTCCTGCGCGTACAATTGCTCATCGCCCCACAACTTGATCGCTTTACCATAATGGATAACCTGATAGTCGGGCGAATTTGCCAACTCATCACCCTCGTTGAGCGATGCGTTGTACACCTCTGGATCAAGCTTTAACACTCGGGCAATTTCTCGTGTTAGTTGGCCCATCTCCACTGGCTTGTTGGCAAAACCATCCATGCCCGCCTGTTTGGCTTCAAGGCGATCTTCCACTAATACGCTCGCCGTCAAGGCAACGATCGGTACCCGTGTTCTAGGTAAGGTTTCACTCAGACGGCGTATCTCGCGGCTGGCGGCCAAACCATCCAGATTGGGCATCTGAATATCCATCAGAATCACGTCAAGCTCTTGAGTTTGATACTGCTCGATCGCTTGCAAACCATCGCGAGCGATGAAGATCGTATGCCCTTGACGTTCAAGCAAAATCTTCAACAAATTGACGTTTTGTTCAATGTCGTCACACACCAATATCCGCAATGGCGGCAGCATCACTACTTCCATCACTCCGCCTGCCACACTCAGTTCACTGGCGGGTAGCGGTAAATCGAGATAAAAACAGCTGCCGACACCCACTTCGCTGTTGGCGTGGATCTCACCACCCATCAGCTCCACCAACTGTTTGGAAATCGAGGTACCCAGCCCGGTACCACCAAAGCGGCGACTCATCGACGCATCGGCTTGAGTGAAAGGCTCAAAAATTGCGCTTAGCCGATCCGCTTCAATGCCGATGCCAGTATCTTGCACACTAAAGCGCACCCAATCGGGTTTGGCACTTAGCGCCTCGACAAGCAACGAGACTTTGCCTTTTTCGGTAAATTTGATGCCATTGCCAACCAGATTCATCAGCACCTGCCGGATACGATCTTCCGCGCCGAACACCACATCCGGCAGTTGCGCATCCAGCTGCAAATCCAGCTCTATCCCTTTACTTTTGGCGCTGAGCCACAGGGTGGAGATCACCGTATCGACGCAAGAAGAGAGCTTGAACGGGATGGGTTCTATCTCCAGTTTGTTTTTCTCTAGCTTGGCGCTGTCTAAAATGTCGTTGAGCAGATGCAGCAAAGAGCGCGACGACTGGCTGATGGTTTGCAAATGACGGCGGCTTTCACCGCAGATTTCCGAGTCGAGCAGAATATCGGTAAAACCAATAATCGCGTTCATCGGCGTGCGGATTTCATGGCTCATGTTCGCCAAGAACGAGGCTTTACTTTCCGCCGCTTGTTCGGCTCGTTGCCGCGCCTCGACCAGTTCTTCCTCCATCGCTTTGCGGCTGGAAATATCCACCGTCACACCATCGCTCCACAAAATTTGGCCGTTTTCGTCGCGCACGATCATGCCATTTTCCAACACCCATACGGTATGACCATCACGGTGAATGAGGCGATATTCCACCTCGTAGGTTTCGCGATCATCAAGAGAGGCGGCTATCGAGGAGCACACCTTATCTCTGTCTTCGGCAACGATACAATCGGCAAAACGTTGTTTGCCTGAGAGAAAATCTTGCGCAGTGTAACCGCACAGATCCACGATGCCGTCGCTGAGGAAAATCGGTGTGCATTGGCTATCAAGCAGGCGACGAAACGACGCGCCGGGAATGTTTTGCATCAGCGATCTGAGGCGCGCTTCACTCTCGCGCAGCTTCTCTTCCATCGCTTTGCGCTCGGAAATATCGGCTACAAAACCAACAAACAGGGTTTCCCCACTTTCCAAATTGACCTGCCCGACACCTAAACGTACGGGAATGAGACCACCATCGCGATGTTTGGCCTCCACCTCGCGTGGGGCACCAATGATCTTGGCTTCACCGGTTTGCAAATAGCGCGCGAGATAGGAATCGTGCTGCGCTTGATTTGGGGCAGGCATCAGCATTGACACATTGCGCCCAATTAGCTCAGGCTCTTGCCAGCCAAAAATCTGACTCACGGCATCATTCACAGCCTGAATTTCGCCTTTGGCGTTAATCGTGATCACGCCATCGGTGGCGGTATCTAGGATCGCTTGCAGCCGCGCTTCTCCGGCGGTTTTCTCGCTAAGTAACTGGCGATAGCGCAACTGCGAGCTGACATTGACGGCCAACGTGGAGATAAGCAAAGTGAAAATCGCCACCACCAGCGCCAATTGCTGGTTATCTTGCTCGGTGATGGTCGGCACCACGCATTGCACGTCTTGAATAAAACGCGCCGCCTCCATTCCTGTATAGTGCATGCCGGAAATCGCCCCGCCCATGATGACCGAGCCGACCAAGGTGACGTGCAACGAGCGCATTGTCGGAAATTTTTTCTTCAGCGTACTGCGAGTTGAGAGAGCAATAAACGCCAACCCCACCGCGACTAGAATCGACAAGGCAAACCAGTAAGGGTCGTAGCGCAAAATCACGTCCATGCGCATGGCGGCCATACCGACGTAGTGCATCGTGCCAATCCCCGCGCCTACGATGATGCCATTGCGCAGCGTTACCGATAAGCTGGCCACTTCGGTACTTAACGAATGCAGCACAATGTAGCTGGCGATCACCGCCGGCAAAAAAGAGAGCGCGGTGATCCACGGGTCGTAAGCCATCGGGTGCGACATTTCAAACGCCAGCATGCCGACAAAGTGCATACTCCAAATCCCGCCCGCCATAATAAAAGCGCCGGAAGAGAGCGCCAACAAGCGGTATTTTTTAATCACAATATGCCGCGCTGCTGCCGCCAAACGCAGTGCAAAAAAGGAAGCCATGCAGGACAGAAAGACGGAAAGCAGCACCAAAGCGGGATCATAAGTGCCTGTGATGAGCGTGTGCGGGTCAACTTGGAAAACGAAAAACTGCGCCAGCATGGAACAAACTCGATAGGGAACGATGTCTTGATGGTAGAGAATTGGTTACAAAAGCGCTACAAATTACTGTGGGATTGTTTAAAACACGCGTAACTTAAGCGAAACACCCCCGGCTTTCACGCCGAAAACCGGGGGAAACAGCGCTAACGATCAAGAAAATCCAGTTTGAGTTTGAAGAACAAGGTTTCGCCGCTACTGTCATCTACGCCGTCGTTATCGGTCACCGCGTAGCCACGGCCTTGCGGGTCGATGGTGAAACCTTCAATTTTATCGACCACATACCCATTGCCTGCCTTAAGTTCTGGCAAGAAATCATACGCCAGCTCTTTTTGCACCACAGGCAAGGTTTGCCCAAGCGCGACAGGCGAGATTTGCTTAAGCGAGACTTTGTACAAGCGTTTGATTTTGGCTGATTTGCCCAGTTGATTGTCGCGCTCCAACAGGTAGAGATTGCCTTGGAATGCGGTGATCTCCGACAAACCGACCCAACCTTTTTCTGTCTGTTCAAGCGGGTAGTGCACCGCGCGCCACGTATCCGACGGAATGTGGTATGCGAGCAATTTGACCCGATCACTTGGGTCATCTTTCCACGGTCTTTGCACCGCAACCCACAAAGTATCATCGACTAACGTCACCCCTTCTGCGCCAAAGCGAGTTTCGTATTGCAATAACTCTTGTGGAAATTCAACCGTTTGTTGGATTTCGCCTTTGGCGTTGACATGATAAAGCGCGTGCGGCACCTCTTTGGCGACGTTGCCTTCCGAGGCAAGCCAAAAGCCGCCTTTGCCATCGGTCGTAATACCTTCCAGATCCAGCTTTTTCGCCGCTTTGCCGTCGCGGGTGACCGTAAGAGCGCCCTTAATTACCGCAGGCGTTTTGCTTGCGTCGATAGTGAAAATCGTCGGCTGTGAAGAATAAAAGCTGTCATTCACTGCATACAATTTGCCGGGCGTTTTGCCGTCGCTAGCAAGGCCAGAAAGCGCCCCCCAACCAATCGGCGCGCCGCGTTTGTCATTCTCCGAGACGATTTGCGGATAGGTCGGCTCACCTGAACTCAGCTGATAAATCATCACATGAGAACGTGCACCGCCTTCAGCAATGAGATCGGCTTCGTTGGCGGTTGCCAGCAAATTACGCTGGGGAATGGCAACCGCCGATTCTGGCGCAATGCCCGAGGGCAGCAGTTGCATCCAGCGCGGATTCGCCCGATGATCTTGATACACGCCGACCGCCGAGCCTCGCTCCGACAAAACAAAAATGTACTGCTGACCGTTGAAAGTAGCGACTTCCAGCCCTTCCGGTTCTGCTCCTTTTTTGCCCGAACGTTTTTCTGGATAGTGCCCGGCACGCACGATCTGATGCTCAAATGACGCGCCACTTTCAAACAGCATCTCTCCTTGCTTACTGAAAATGGTAAAACCCCGTGCGCCGCCGTGATAGTCACCTTCATTGGCGATCACCAGACGTTCATTATCGAGCCATTTCACCGCATCCGGTTCGCGCAAAACGCCTTTCTGCTCGCCAGTAAACAGCAGCACGCCATCTTTTTTCACATCAATCTGCTGCAAGTCCACACGACCTGCCGAGAAGTGATTGACCACTTTCGCACTGGCGGCATCGACAACCACAATGTGGTTGTTTTCCTGCAAAGTCAGCGCAATTTGATTGGCGGTATTGAATGCAACGAACTCCGGCTCAGGATCGTCGGGGGCGATCTGCGCCAATCCAGTCAAAGTCACGCGTCTGGCTGTGGAACAGTCTGCTTTGCCTTTTTGCGCTGCAATGATCACCAGAAAACCCGCTGGTAACTGCGGCAGTTTCTCCGCCATTAAGGCTCTCATCGCGCTCGTTTTCTATCGCCACCGCGATGTAGCGACCATCTTTAGAGACGGCCACAGAGTCAGGTTGGCCGCCCAGTTCGCATTTATCGACAATTTTGCGCCCAGTCGCCGACACAATCGCCAGATATCCCGAAGGTTGGGTATAGCTTTTCGACGTGTTCACTGCCGCCAACACCCATTTATCATACGCGGCGACCGAGGTGGGTTCGCCATGCAGCGAGAGAAACCCGGCGGCTTGAGGCATATGGGGCTGCTTGATGTCAATAAAACCGATCCCGCCGAGCGGGCTGTCGGAATAAATCAGTGTATTGCCATCTTCTGTGGCGGTGATGATCTCTGCCGAAGTCGGCTTTTTGCTGTCCATACCATGGGGCACATTGTCAGCCACCGGGAAACTGGCGATACGTTTGAACGAGTCGGCGGAACTGGCAAAAGAAGAACTGGCCAAGATGAGCGCCAGCGCACCCAGACGAAAATGGGAGATAAACATTTGAAACTTCCTTATTGTTCACAGATCCGAACAAGCTAGTGACCGATTGTGACAAAGCGATGAGAAACGGGTGTTACTTGTATGACATGCAGCGCCCGTCACAACTTGCGCCTTTGTGGATGGCCAAGGCGCGACTCTTCTCATGGATAATTGTTCGATAAATTGACAGTCGGTATCGTCTGCGCCCATCATCAAGTCATGACGCAATGACGACAAAGGAGTCCCGCTGTTGAAGTCTGCCTTTTTTAAACACATTCAGTGGGGCCTATGCTTACTTGCTCTGTGCAGTTGGGGAGTCAAGGTTTACGCTACAGAAAAGCGTATCGAAAAAAGCAGCGCCAGCGCAGATAACGTCATCCATATCGCTTCGGGCGAATGGCCCCCTTTTATCGGCAGTGATTTAAAAAATTATGGTTTTGTTGCCGAAATCATCTCAACCGCCTTCGCGGCTGAAGGCTATCAAGTTCAGTTCCATTTTCTCCCTTGGGCAAGAGCGTACGCCGAAACACAGAGGGGGCTTTACCATGCGACGGCGATTTGGATGCACAGTGTGGAGCGGGAGAACGATTTTTACTATAGCCAGCCGGTGAGCCAAGAAGAGTTTGTCTTTTTCTACCCCAGTGCAAAACCTTTTGAGTGGCAATCCCTTAGCGATCTGGCCCCGTACAAACTGGGTGGTGTGATTGCATACAGCTATGGGCAGGAGATGGATGCGCTGATTGAGAGTGGCGTTCTCTACATGGAACGTGATGGCTTGGCGGCCAAAAACCTAGAAAAGTTAGCCAAAGGGCGCGTTGAAATTGTCCCCGAAGAGAAACACATAGGCTACTATCTGATTAATAAAGAGATCCCTCACTTAAGGCAGCGGATCACCCACCATCCGGTGCCTTTTCTCACCAACAGCAACTACTTACTCTTCCCGAAACAGCGCCAAGATAGCCCTGCCTTGCTCAGCATTTTTAATCGAAACCTCCCCAAGGCAATCTCGCCTCAGTTGGATTAATCCCTTGGGACGCGCTGCGTACGTTTTTCACCGTTTCATACCGGAGAAGCGCCTTGCCTGCGCTTTCAAACAGCGTTATTCGGCAAGCGTAAGCTGATTTTCTTTTAAAGCCTGTGGCAGCCACAGGTTGAGTTTCATCAGCAGTTCGCTTTCAGCGAGTCGGTTGTGCTCAAGCAAGGTTTGCCAATCCGCTTGCATGGCTTTGCCCTTTTGCGCTCTGTGCGTCGTGGCACTTAATACGCGCAGCACATCGGCCTGCCAAGCTTCAAGTTTGACCACTTTGACGCGAAATTGATGGCGATAGACCAACAGAGACTCTGGCTGTGCTGCGGGCATGGCGGGCTTTTCAAAACTCAGACCTTGCTCAAGCGCCAATGCATGACGGTCAGCGGCAAGCACATAGTCATGCAGCGCAAAATCGTGCTCGACTAATGTACTGCTTTGAGGCAAGGCCAGCGCTGGAAAGTGAAACAGACAACCTAACTCCGGCGTGCTATGCGGCTGCGCACCCGCAGCGCGGAGCGCATTTGCCCGCGCCCTCTCGAATCTCGCAAGTTGCTCTGGAATCTTAAGCCCTGCAGCCCATTGTGGCTGCACGCTCTTTTCACTCGGGCGCGTTGCGGCGAGAAAATCAGCAAATCCCTCACCCAATTGATACAAACTGTAGTGACGGGAAGGCTGCTGTTGCAGATAACCTAAGCTGAATAAACGAAACAGCGGTTCACCGAGGTAGTGCTGCAATGCCGGAAACTCCGCCGCCATGCATTCAAGCAGACGCAGCCGATAGCCGTTCTGATATATGGCCAGACGTGCTGCCGCTGACATTTGCGCCGAGCCGACAATAAACTCGCTGGCCATTTGGCTGGCTTGGGGGCCTTGTAGAATCGACTCAAGCAACCACTGCTGACGCGCGGCTAACTGATTGGATGAGCTCATTCGACCTCCTGCGCAGAGACGAACTGCTTGCGGCCAAGCGCATCGGCAATCGGCGTCGAGAGCGGCGCATGCTCGCTTTGGTTCAACGGCTCGCGTTGTGGAATTTGCCCTTGCAATACCGCTTTGGCAAGGTTCAGTTTCGCCGACCAGTTCGGGAAAATCCGGAATATTGGCATCCCACTCGAGCAATGTGGAAATCGGCCTACCAGCCTGTTCGATCATCTGTTGGTAGAGCTGCCACACAGCGGTTGGCACCGGCTTGTCGTGCGTGTCGATCAAATGGGTTCCGCAATCGGTCGGGCCGGCTAAATGACACTGCACCACCGCATCGAGCGGAATACCCGCCAAGTAGTCACAAGCGGAGAAACCAAGGTTTTTCGCGCTCACATAGACGTTGTTGACGTCCAACAGCAAGCGGCAGCCACTGCGCTTAACCAACTGCGCAAGGAAATCCCACTCGTGGAACTGATTCTCCTGAAAAGCAAAATAGGTGCTGGGGTTTTCTATCACCAGCGGCCGTTGCAGAAACTCTTGTACCTGCTGTACCCGCGCGCAGACATGCATCAGGCTCTCTTCGGTAAGCGGCATGGGCAACAGATCGTGGCTGTTAATCCCTTGAATCCCTGTCCAACAAAGGTGGTCGGAGACCAGCTTCGGCTCCAGTTCTTGGCACAAAAGCCGCAGTTTACTAAGGTACTCTTTATCCAGCGGATCGCTCGAGCCGATCGACATCGAAACGCCATGCAGGGCTATCGGATAGTGTTCGCGCAGCTTAAAGAGTAAGTGGCGCGCATAGCCATGGTGGTCAAGGTAGTTTTCGCTGATCGCTTCAAACCAATCAACGCCGCTTTGCTCTGGTAGCAGGTGTTGCTCAAGCCAAGCAAAATGGCAAGAGCGAAGCCCGACGCCAAACCCCATGGAATCACTAAGCTCGGCATGAGAGTCCTGTGCATGAGAGTCCTCTGCATGAGAATGGGGCGGTGTCGATGCTGGGAAATTAGGCAGATCTGACGTGGAACGCATTGGCATCCTTTCAACTGAATGTGTAGTCATAACAACTCTGTCTGCCAAAGGGCAGACAGAGTGACGTGCCTTGCAAATAGGCAAGCTGTTGTTTTTCTTACGTTGATGGTGGGAAGGCCAAACGTAGGTCTGAAGGTTGCGGCTTATCCCCCGCCGTTTTTCCTTCAGCGGCCAGCGCTTTGCTGTACGCCTGCCAAGCGATGTCATACACCGCATCACCGGTGGCAAACTGCACACCTTCACCGGAAACCTGTTCTGGATGCTGTCCAGCGCGCAATTGGTAAATGGGCATCAGGCCACCATCGGGATAGAGCTGTGAGGCTGAGATGGGCACCGCGCAGCCGCCCAAGCCACCGCAAGCGTTATCGGCGGGCGGAGAGTAGAGCTCCGGCGCACCGCAACCCGCTTGCACCGCATTCTTATTGCTCGGTGTGGCACTTAAACTGCGACATCCCGCGCCGCCACCTGAGGTTTTTTGCACAAAACCACAACCCCCTTCCGCTTTACAACTGTTCGAGCCACGACATGTGTGGAAAATCTCTTTCGACGCGCAGCTATTGCCCGTTTCATTTGGGTTGGGCTCCAGCGCCATCCCTTGGCAGGCGTGATAGAGATAATCGCGCTGCGATTCAGGAATGCGCTGGTACTCTCCTAGCGACAGATCCGGAGCTTGGCCAAACACCGCCCAGCAGATGGAGACACGATCGCCAGAACCTGACATTGACGGGAACGGGAAGTCGACGCCTTTGTCTGTCCAGTATTTATTTAGCACAGTGGTAATGCCTGCAATCGCACCAGCAGCCACATGACTCATCTCTTGCCAGCTGGCGTCGCCACCTGCTTTGAGGTTATTGAGTGCCGTGGAAACCGCCTGAGCAGAAGGCAACACACCTGCATATTGGTTGTGTTGGTACTCTGCGGTTTGCAGATCGTCTGGCTGCCATTTATTGGCTGGGTTGGCATGCCAATCGGCCCAGGTGGTGATCTCGCCCGACTCCAACAACCCCTTCACTTGCTGGAAACGGTCGTAGTGATCCACCACGCCACCAAAGAAGCGAGCGTGCGCTGCGCCAGACATCGGTAGCTCATTGCCCTGTTCGTCATACTGCTTGTAGTCGGCTTGAAGTGCTTGGAAGTTAGGCTGGTAGCTTGGGTCAACCGGTGCCCCCACCAAACCAGCCGGCAAGACGGTTTGCGCTTCCACTTTCATGGTCGCGCCTTCGCCCTGATCGGTAATCGCGTTCATCAACTGGAAGATCTGGCTTTTCGCTTGGTTGGCCTCTTTAGCGTCCACCACCGTTTTCATGCGTGGGAACTCTGCCAGCGGGTGGCCGCTCTCTTCGGTGTTGAACAAGTCGCGCTGAATCGAATCCGGATTAAACATTTTGCTAAACAGGCTGCTGCCGTCACTGTAAGTGACATTCAAATACGCGGCCAAACATTCATACATGGTCGCAATGGTGCCAAACTGCGGCAGGTCGGCTTCGGTAGATTGCGCGCTCCAATGGTCAAACGGCACACTGCCCTCAACGCCTTTGCCGTTGGTCGCAATATACTTAGTACGCTTGCTAGCTTGGATGCGGCTAGCGAGTACATCCGACGGCTCTTCAATCAACAAAAATAGGTTGATGCTGTTTTCATCCAAGCCACCCAGCGCAACTTTCACCGCGTTATAGGGCGCTTCAGAGAGATCGGTGAGATCCAAAATGTGCGGAATGGCGGTTTTGTCTGGGCCGTAGCAGATCCAGCCATTGTTCTCATTCACCAGCAGTGGCGAGTTGAAATCGGCCGCAGCCGCTTGGCTACCTGCCACGCTCGCGCTGAGCGCATTGTGAATATTGGCCGCCATTTGCAAATGCAGCATCTCTTGGATAAAGACACTGAAAATCAAGTTGCACGCTTGCTGATTGGCGGTTTGCGGGTTGGGAGTCGGCGTGATGCCGGGCCAACGACGGCCAAGATAGAGCGCATTGCCTTTCCCTGTAATCGAGTGCATGCCTTCTATCGAGTACATGGTGGTCATGTACAACGGAATAGTAAACAGCTCGACGTTGATCGCGGCCTGAGTCAGACAACGCACGGCGTTCACATCGGCTGCTAAATGGCTGATGTCTCGGTTCGATAAGCGCGGATTTCGTTCTAAATGCAACCCGGCCAAACGTTGAAAATCCATATTTGCTTCCTTTACTTTATCTACTTTTGTTATGTGGTGCCCGATACCGCATGGGCTTATTGCCCTAATATGCATAAATGCACATAAAGTATATTCATGGATTTTTGATTGCGCCAAAAAATTGCCTAATCCATTGCAACGAGTGACAACAGGGTACCTTTGCACCGTGCAATCCTGCGTAAAATAGGTACAATCCTCGCTCGATTTTTTTGACTTGCTCGGATACTCTCATGCACACGCCGGACCTTTGCTTTACTCGATTCACTGCGACTATCGACGGCTATTCCCTGCCAGAGCGCTTCACTTTTCCGTTTTACTACACGCCCCATCCGCTGTGTGTGTTAGCGGCAGAGCAGTTGCAACACCATTTGCTCACTCAGCAAGATTGGCAACACAACTTTGGTTTACTAAACGGGCAGCTCAACCGCGACGATGAAAGCGCGATTGGCAAAATGTTTGGCGTGCTACTGGTACAAAATCCACAAGGTGAAATCGGCTTTTTGAGCGCGTTTTCGGGCAAAGTGGCTGAGCAAAATCTGTTGCCGGGATTTGTCCCACCGGTGTTTGACATGTTGACCAAAGAGAGCTTTTTCCACCGCGAGTTTGCCGAAATCACCGACATCAACCATCAAGTAAAGCAGTTATCGCAAAGCTCTGAACTGATCCAGCTTCGCCAGCAAATTGAAGCAGACCGCCAAACCTACCAAGCGCAAGAAACAGGCGCAGCGCCAAACCATGATTGCAGGGCGCGCTAAGCGTAAACAGCAGCGCGAGCAAGCGGAAGCAACGCTCACTGGCGATGCGCTCAAAGCGGTGTTGGATGATCTCGCCAAACAAAGCGTGGCTGAGAAAAACGTGCTCAAATACCTCAAACTGGAGTGGGATGAAAAACTCGCCAGTGAAGAGGCACGTTTGCAAGTGCTGCTCACTCAACTCGACACACTCAAAGAGCAGCGCAAAACCCTATCCAATGCGCTGCAACACAAGCTGTTTGCTCAGTACCGCTTCCTCAATGTGCGCGGGGAGCAGAGCGATCTCAACGCGATTTTCGCCCCCACCACCAGCCCTGTACCACCAGCAGGCTCTGGCGAATGTGCCGCGCCAAAACTGCTGCAATACGCTTTTACCCACGACTTGAAGCCACTGGCAATGGCGGAATTTTGGTGGGGCGTGTCACCGAAATCGGAAGTGCGCCAACACAAAAAGTTTTACCCATCATGCCACAGCAAATGCCAGCCCATTTTGGGCCATATGCTGCAAGGGCTGAACATGGATCCGAACCCGCTGGAAGAAAACTGGGCAGAAGACAAAGCGCTGGAAATCGTCTATCAAGACGAGGCGATGGTGGTGGTCAACAAACCGTCTGGGCTGTTATCGGTACCGGGAAAAACCATTAGCGATTCCGCTTATACCCGTTTGCAAGCGCTATTCCCTGACGTGGAAGGGCCGTTTGTGATTCACCGCTTAGACATGGCGACCTCAGGACTGTTGGTATTTGCCCTCACTCGCCGTGCCAACAAGAGCCTGCAAAAGCAGTTTATCTCTCGTGGCGTGCAAAAGCGTTATGTGGCGCTATTGGAAGGTGAAGTGTCGCAAAGCCAAGGGGAAATCACTCTGCCCATGCGCGGCGACCCAGACGACCGGCCGCGTCAGTTGGTCTGTTTTGAACACGGTAAACCCGCGCATACTGATTGGCAGTTGATTGAAATTCGCGATGGCCGCAGCAAGCTCTACCTCTACCCAAGAACGGGGCGCACTCACCAACTTCGCGTTCATTGTGCCCATCACCTTGGTTTGAACATGCCGATGGTGGGCGATGGTTTGTATGGTGAGAAAGCCAACCGACTGCACTTGCACGCCGAGTCGCTTGAGCTCGACCACCCTTACCGCAAAGAGCGCATGCGTTTTCAAGTGGATGCCGAATTCTAGTTCGTGCATTTAAGCTTGTGGCGCTGACAGAAAAAAACTCGTTGAACCGCTTCCAATTAAGAATTTTCACTCTCTTTAGCCAACGAATGTAAAGAGAGTGATATCTTGCACATCCGTTTTGGCTGCGACCAGAAAATTAAACGGCATTGTCTGCTCTAGGGTCTGTTGACCTTTTGCGGTTAAATTTTGTTCGAGATAAAAGCGTTTTAATCGCGACGAGAGGTTTGTAGCCTAGTCATTCTAAGCAAAACACCTCTCAACAAAGAGTAAAACGCTTTTAGCTGAACCCTTCGGGCAGCGTTTGTGGCTCCTTTTTGCTGCGTTATCGGCTTATCATGTAGGCCCCTACAATTCAAAGCCTCTGCCTTGCACAAAGAACCCACAAACTGCTGCAAAAATCATCTCGAAAGGTCAACAGACCCTAACTAAAAACCGCTTTATTCCGCTTCGCTTAATCTTAAGCTTTGATAATCTTGATCTTTGATAGCAACCTTCAGCCAAAGCAGTCATTTGGAAATCAGCCTCTATCCCTGCCCCTTCAACAGCATTTCACTGCGGCTCTGTCTCTGCATTCGTCATCATGAGGACGAAAAACGCACACAAAAAACATTCCGCTCACCTTCTCTAGGTAAAAGCTCTACGCTAGCCTCATGACGCTGGGCAATATCACGACAAATCGACATTCCTAAGCCAGCGCCATCGCCTTTTTCCGTGTTGGCACGATAAAAGTTGTCGAACATTTTCTCGCGCACCTCTTCTTTGATCGCTTGCCCACTGTCTGCCACCGTCACTTGCGCGCCATGGGCATCCACCGTGAGTTGCACTTCAATTTCACTCCCCGTGCCAGAATAGCGAATCGCATTGTCGATCAAATTCTTAAACAGCACCCCCAGCAGAATCTCGTCCCCTTCCAGCCAATATTTCTCCCCCTCAAAGCTCAACTGTTGCTGCTGCTTGATGGCTAATGGCGCGAGATTGGCGATGACTTGCCGAATCAAAGCCGACAACTCAACTTGCTGAGTTGTAAGCTCAGCTAGGCTTTCGACTTTGGCTAAAGTCAGCAGTTGGTGAATCAAACGGTCGGTACGATCAATCCCTTTGAGGATCATGCCCAAGTCATGTTTTAACTCTTCTGGGCTTTGGCTGTTTAGGGCGTTTCTCTGCATTTAAACGCAGCACCGTCAGCGGTGTTTTGAGTTCATGCGCCGCCATACGCGTAAAACGTTTTTCCCGCTGCCACGCTTGCTCAAGTTGTTCGAGCAGTTCATTTAAGGTCTCCACCAATGGGGTCAATTCGGCGGTTTGTTCACGCACATAGATGCGATCAAGTTTATGCACGCTGCGCACCGCGATGGCCGATTTTAGCTCGTGGATCGGACGGAAGTTGCGATCGATGAGAACAATCATCATCAGCACTAAACAAGGGATGAGCACCAGCTGTGGCAGCGCTGTAGAGAGCGCAATTTCATTGATCGCTTCATCACGTATGTGCTGCTTTTCCGCTACTAAGACGTATTCATAGCCACGCTGACTGTGCGGTTGAGCGAGCTGAAAAATGCGCCAGAAATGTCCTTCGGTCTGAACATCACCAAAGCCTTGATGACCACGACCAAGGCTCAGCGCAGCTTGTTGCGAGTCAGAACTGAATATCAGCTCATCGTCACGATAGAATTGGAAGAGAATATTCTGTTCATATGGATGACCGAAAGCGGTGGCGATATCATCCCGAGCATGAGAAAGGCGCTGAATATTCTCCATCCACTCATCAAAATGTTCACGCTGTTCTTGCTGAGCAAGGCCATCGGCAGATACGGAGGTCGCCATTAGAAGTAACTTGGCCGATTGCCCTAACCGCGCGTCATAAACCTCACCCACCTCGTGTTTTGCAGCGGAAAAACTGAAGTAGAGAGACAAAAGGATAAGTGCGCAACTTAGTAGCACAACAGAAAGGGTTAAACGGCGTTTAATCGAGAAAACTTTATGCTTTTTCAATTAGATACCCCACACCGCGGACATTCTTGATTACGTTATCCGGTAGCTTTTTGCGTAAATTATGAATGTGCACTTCGATGGCATTGTCGCTGCTGCCTTCGTCCCAACCATGTAGCGCCTGCTGCAACTGCTCTTTGCTCAATACTCGCCCGGTCTGGGTCATCATGGTGGCCAAAATCTTATACTCATTACGCGTCAGTTTCAGTGGGGTTTGCTGACAACAAATCTCTTGTTTTGAGAGAGATAACGTCAGTTCGCCGACCTGAATCTGCTCTTCCGCACTGCCACTGCTACGGCGAATGATGAGGCGAAGGCGCGCCAACAACTCTTCTAATGCGAATGGTTTACCGATGTACTCATCCGCTCCGCCATCAAGCCCTTTGACTCGATCGCTGATGTCATCGCGTGCGGTAAGGATCATCACGGGCAAAGTGTAACCAGCGCGGCGAATTTGTCGCAGCACTTCTAGGCCATCAATATCTGGCAAAGTGAGATCGAGGATCACGGCGGTGAACTGCTCGGTTTTCAGCGCGGTAGTGACACCACTACCACGCTCAAGCCAGTCCACCGTGTATCCATGCCGACTGAGCGCCGCGAGCATGGATTCGCCTAATTGTGTATCGTCTTCAACCAGTAATAAGCGCATAGATTATTTTAATTTCTCCAGTAAACGGGCGATTTCCCCTTGCCGCCCTTCATCGGCCAGTGGGCGGTTTGCTCTGGCGGGCGCTTGCTGCGCGCGCGCGAGATATTGCTTGGCTTCGGCTTTCTTGCCTTGTTCGGCGAGAAAATCAGCATAAAAGTAGTTGGAGTCAATGCCGTTTGGGTTAATTTCAAGCCCTTTCTTCAACATCTCTTCGGCTTTGTCATCATCGCCAAAACCAAGCGGCCAGCCGGGCACTTTGTAATAGAGTGTGCCAAGGCTAGTGTAGGCCGAGCCGTTCAGTGTTTGCGGTGCTTGCTTAATCACCTCTTCAAACAAGGCTTTAGATTCCTTGACTAAGGATAGAGCACCTAAACCGCCGCGCACACCCGCCAATGACGATTTGTTGATCGCAAGCCAGACTTTTAGCTCCGCGTTGTTGGGGGCGATGTTCACTTCGACAGTATTTTGTGCAATCACATTTTCAAAACAGCGTTCTTGCTCATCGCTGTCGGTCACTTGGTACTGGCAATGAGCCCAGTCTGCTTGGATTTTTTCCAGCGGGGTGATCGCGTGTGCGGGAATCGAAGCGGTCAGCGAGGCCGCCGCCAAAACCAAAAGAGAAATTTGAGTGTTCATGACATCCTCTCCCTGAGAAACAAAGATTAACGATTAAGAAATGAAAGAATCACCGATTGCTGCTTGCGAATCGCGCCCGAGACCAAAAACGGCAAGATCTGGTTGATGCGTACAAACAGCCGCTCCGGCCAACCAATCCAACGCATATTGTGTTCGCGCTCTAAGGTTGTCAGCACGTGCTGTGCCACCACTTCCGGCTCATCACTATGGTTGCCAAGCGCCTGATTAAGCTGCTTAACCGCCTCGCTATTAAGCTCGGTATTAGTGGCACGCGGGGCGAGGTAAAGCACCTTGATGCCTGTGCCTTCCAACTCTCGGTTCATCGCTTCACTAAAGCGTAATAAACCTGATTTTGCAGCACAGTAGGTAGCGTAACCGGGGTAGCCTATCGAGCCAAAAGTCGAACCGATATTGAGAATGATCCCCGGTTTGTTCAGCCAAGTGAGCGCCGATTGGGTTAAGTGGATCGGCGTGAGCAGGTTCAGCGCCATCTCACTCTCTATCGATTCGGCACTGCGTTTCGCCAATAGACGAAACTGATTGGAGCCCGCATTGTTGATGAGCGCGTCAATCCGCTCGCCTTGCTGGATACATTGCATCGCGGCGCGGCGGATCTCTGCCATCCCTTCTGCGCTACTCAAATCGGCACAGATCAGCTTGTGCTTTTCAGCATTGGCCAGCGACTGACGCAGCGCGTTTAGCTTGTCACCGTCACGCCCAACTAAGGTCAGGCGCGCCCCTTTTTCGGCTAATAGCTTGGCGATGCTACGCCCAATGCCACCAGAAGCGCCAGTGAGCAGAATATGACTGTCTTCGATTTTCATACAGCGCTCCTAAGCCACTTTGCCAAGTGGACTTGGGTAGAGTTCACACAGCATTTGCCCATAGAGGTGAAACACCATCTTGGCCGATTCAATGATCGCCTGCTGATCAGTTGGCTCGGTGATCTTATCCATCAAGGCAGCAAAAAAACGGATGTGCTGCTGATCCAGTTCACTGTGTGAGGTGAGATAGGTCATCGCCTCGGCAGGCAAATTAAGCTGTGTTTTCACCAAACGGGCAATGTTGCCACCGACACCCACACTAGTGCCTTCCAACACCCACACCATACCGAACAGAGCGAGTGGATTGTGGCGGTCAATTTGGTGGTAGAGATAAGCCACCATCAGCTCAATCGGCGTACCCACTCGGCCTTGTGCGCGGTTGGCGCGCACCGCATCGGCGTCGCCACCACTGGCGTGGATATCATTTAAAATCCACTCTTGATGGCCTTTTTCTTCGTCGATGTATTCGGCGATGGCATCGCGGACCCATTCATAGTCGTCACTTAGACGCGCACCACAGGCCATAAGAAGCGGCACGGTGTGTTTAACGTGATGATAAGCCTGAGTCAGAAAACGTTGGTACATCTCAAGCGAGATATCGCCATTGGCACAGGCCGCAAACACCGGCGCTTGCAGCATGCTCTGCTGAGCACTGCGTGTTTCATTTTGTAACGTTTGGAAAAAAGAAGTCATGGTCTATCTCCTTGAAATAATTCGCCTGATTTAAAGCGTTACACTGGCTGCGCATCTTGTGGCCAGCGAATCAACGCCGCGTCTGACTGCGCTCTGGCGGCGGCGGTTTGGTGTTCAATCAACACACGTTTTGGTCTGCCGTTGGCCGTCAGCCAGTCGCGCCACTGGGCACTGCACTCAACCACCAGCAACTGCGCAATGCGAGCGTAGTCGGGCATAGTGCGATTTAACGCCTCGACCCGTTGGGCAATGTCGTCAAAATAGGGGCTCACTACCGCCGTCAGATAGGCTTGCCCATCGCCGATAACCACAAACTGACCTCCGGGGGCAAACACTTGCGCTTGCGCTTCGATCCACTCTGGGGAGATATTGCGACCAAAACTGCTGATGATCAGATTCTTTTTGCGGCCAGAAATAGTGAGAAATCCTTCGTCATCGATGGTAGCGATGTCGCCCGTTGCCAGCCAAACATCCTCAAACGGTTCACCAAGATAGCCCAGCGCGCTATTGCCTTTGACCCACAGCTCGCCATCGTCAGCGATTTTGATCTGCAAGTGACTAAGCACCTTGCCGCAGCTGCCCGGCTTGTTGTGCGTCGCAGTGTTCATACTCACCACAGAGCCGCACTCCGACAACCCGTAACCTTCGAAAGCGGGAATGCCGAGCTCGCGAGCTTTGTCAATCAGCTCTGGAGCAACCCGCGCGCCGCCGACCGCCACCCATTGCAGTGAACTCGCCAGTGATGGCGCTTGCTGCACCACGGCGATCAGCGCCATCAGTAGCGCGGGGGTCAGCACTAAACTCGAGGGCTGTAAGCGAGCAAGTGCAGCAGCGAAAGCGTGAGGAGAAAATTGGCTGGAGCCGTTTAGTCCCACTTCACGTCCGGCATAAATCAATGAGGTGACACCGAGTAAAATCGGCACGTAAACACCAGTTATGTTTTCCAGTAAGGTGGACAGCGGCAGCACGACCAAATGCTGATGAAACTCGCTGCCAAGCTCGGTGGCAATCGCTTCGCTGACCCGCACTAAGTTGTCATCACTTAAACAAACCCCTTTCGGCGTTTCCGGTTGAGCCAGAAGTAAAGGTGATTTTGCGCGTGCTCCTGAGCAAGTTGGCCGAATGCGCGCTACTGAGAGAGAAAATCGGCAGATTGCTTAGCTCACCCGCTGGTTGCAGTTGGCCAAGCGCGTCTATTCGTTGCGCAGCGCCAAAAAACCAATCACCTATCAGCAAATCAGGGCAAGATTGAGATAGGAGATGCGCTACCTGCTCAGTGGAGAAAAACATCGGTACGGGCACAATCACCACATCGGCCAGCATCGCTGCAAGATCCACGACCACCCAATCGAGGCTGTTTTCTGCCCTAAGCGCAATGCGCTGTACATCCAGGGCGATAAATTGTTCAGCGATTTCCACCACCGATTGCCACAGGGTAAAATAGCTCAGTGAGATGGCTTGCCCTTTGGCATTGTGACCAATAAAGGCAAGCTGCTCGGGGTTAGTGAGGGCACGCTGTTCAAGCGCGGTCAAAATCGTGTTCATCTTCCCTCCTATGCCTGTTTTTGTTGCTGCGCCAATTGCTTTAAATGGGCCAGACCCAAGCGCAAATTGCCGGCGAGAATACGTGGCGAGTGCTGATAGTAACTACCATAGATCTGAGTCGCGTTGGGGATGCGCTTTGCATCGGCACTGGCGATCATGGTCGGCTCTAAACCAAAGCGTTTCATCAAGGCATGCAGCGGATCGGTGGCGGTAAAGATGCACCACTCAAATCCAAGAGCAACCAGCTTGTCGGCGATCAGGGTAAAGTGCAATCCCGATAAGCCTCGGCTAAAAGAGGCCAGTTGACCGAACTCAATCAATGAGTCACGGGTGACATTGCAAGCGAAACGGCGCGAGAGGATCTGGTTCGCAGGCTCGTCGAGATACTGTTCCAAAAACAGCGGCTCATCCTTCGCCACTCGATAGCCACACACCGATTTCATCTCACCATCGTCGAGCAAGGCCAAAAAACTGGGCATAAAGCGATGTAAGTGCGCATCGAAGGCTTGTTGATAACGCTCTTGAACCAAGTGTGTCGCCTCAGGCCAGCGCGCATGCTTCTGGTCAATCACTTCAAGCTGAATCGATGATGGCTGGTATCTGCTGTACATAAGCGTTCCCCTTTTGCTCGTTCTGTCAGCAAAATTAGCTTGGGTAACTTAAGAAACGCTTAATCCAATAAGAGGAACACCATTTAAATGGCAATCAGGGAAATGAAGGGAGAGCTGGTCTCCCTAAGGTTACTCTGTGGGTTCACAATGCAGGCGGTGAAACAGACGATGAATAGCCGGAGCAAATAAGGTGGCTAAAGCGGCAAAAAATACCCCTTCAATGAACAGGCTATAAAGCGCCAAAAAGAGGTGCGTGGCCGTGGATTCCAGCAAATCAGCCACCGGATAAGGCAGTTTCCAAACCGCTAACCATGGACAAAGCGTTGAGCAGCGCTTGCTCGACAGACAGACCTGTGATCCAGACGAAGCCACCGATGCCCGGCATAAGGCCGATGAGCAGTACCAGCAGTGCGATCAAAGCATAGCGAGCGCAGCGCCAAACAAAACGTTCAAAAGAAATCACATCCTGATGGACCGATTCAAAACGCATGGAAGTTACCCTCTAAGCAATAAGAAGAGCCTGAGGATAACCCGTTGCGCTTGAATTGTCAGTGATTAACCACTTGTTGCCAAAAGGATTTCCAACGCTGACTTTGCCCGTAGAAATCGCTCGGGCGCACCCTGCGCATTTGGCCTTGCTGTTCGACCAATAAGGAAGGAAAACCGCCCTGACCATACTGTTCCATTAGGCCGCGGGTGTTAGCGACTTGGCTATCCACCTTACTGCTCGCCTCTTGCATTGCCTGTTGCCACACGTCTTGATCTGCGCCTAACTGCAGCGCAAGCTCGCTCAGCGTCTCTTCACTGGCGACCAGTTTGCCATCAATGTAGTGCGCTTTTTGGATCGCTTTAAGCATCTCAAAAGCGGCAATCCCCACCTGCTCAGCAGCGATGATCGCTTGCGCAGTTTGGTAAGAGTCGAGAATCAGCGGCGCGCCACTCGATACCCGCTCTAAGTACGCCTCGCCAAATGCTTGTCCCGTTTGCGCTGTGATGCGCTGATCGGCCTGCAAAATGTGCTGACGAAAATCGACGCTGATCGGCGCACGCTGCATCATGCCACCCGGATGCAAAACCAGTTCAATCTCAGGGTGGTGTGCCAGCTCAGCCATCAATGAGGTGGCGCCGAAGCACCACCCACACATGGGGTCAAAAATATAGTGAACTCTTACCATTTCATCTCTCCTGTATGCACTTTCGCACCAATCTCCAGCGCCATTGGCAAACCTGCATCTGGGTAGCTCGCCAGCATGGTTTTGATCAGCATAGCGCTGTCTTTGCTGTTACTTTTCGCGTGGTCAAACGCAGTTAAATAGCTTTGTGAAAAACGAATCGCGCTGCTGTCGGTCGCCGTGTTGGCCGTCATGTGACCCGGGATCACCACTTGTGGTTTCAACTCTGCCATCTGCTGCAACTGCTCAGCCCAAGCGTGACGCTCTTGATTAGACTGCGCGTCTGCCATCCACAGGTGTACATTGCCATACACCGCAACGTTACCAAGAATCGCGCGATTCGCCGGGATCCACAGATAAGGACGGTGCGCCAACTCTCCTTCGCTGTCGCGAATTTCAATCGTTTCGCCGTCTAAGCTCAATGTTTTACCTTGATAAGCGGTTGGCAATAGCGGATTCACTGGCGCATTCGCGCCCATTTTTGGCCCCCAGAAGGCCAGTTTTCCTTGCAGTTTTTCAGCAATTTTTGCTCGCACAGCGGGAGTGGCGACCACTTCCGCTTGTGGGAAGAGCTGCTTAAGCACCTCGGCACCAAAGTAGTAGTCCGGGTCCGCTTGGCTGATAAAAATGGTTTTCAGCGTTTTGCCAGAGTCCAGCACCTTAGCCGCAATGCGCAGCGCATCGGCTTTGGTGAAACCTGTGTCAACCACCATGGCTTCGGTGTCGCCATAAACCAGTGTTGAGTTAACGTGGAAGCTGTTCCCATCGGCGTTGTACACCTCTAAGGTAAGCGGTTTGGCCATAACGCCTGCAGACATCAGTAAAGTTGCGGTTAAAGTCATAACTGTTTTCATATTCTCTATTCCCGTATTGGTTGGCTCAATCTTGTTTCACTCACTTGGCGGTGAGCTAAGTGGATGAGCGCAGTTTACGGGCTGTACTTGTTCAGATATATAGCCAATAATTAACATCATTATTTCGTAATAAGAGCAAATCATGGATAGACTGACTGCTGCACGCGTCCTGCTGGACGTTGCCGTGACGCAAAGTTTTACCGCCAGCGCCGAACGGTTGGATATGTCGCGACCTATGGTGACACGCCACGTCGATCTGGTTGAAGAGTGGTTAAGTGTGCGTCTTTTGCACCGCACGACCCGTAAAGTTGCCCTGACCTCAGCGGGAGAGCAGTGCTTGCCATTATTGCAAGCGTGGGTCGAGCAAGCGGCGGCGCTGCAGGATGAACTCAGCAACGATGGCGCGCTCGGTGGGCGCATTCGCATCGCCACCAGTATGTCGTTTGGCTTTGCGCAGCTGATCCCTGCGGTGAAAGAGTTTATGACGCAACATCCGATGGTTGAAATTGATATCGATGTGCAAGACCGTGCCAGCGACTTGATTGCCGAGCGGATCGATTTGGCGATCCGCATCGCAGCCAATCCCGATCCGTCTCTGATTGGCCGCCCTATCGCCCGCTGCGATTCCATTTTAGTCGCTTCACCCGACTATTTGGCCAGTAGTCGTCCGATTCAACATCCGACCGATTTGGCTCATCATCGCTGTCTTGGCTACAAGAACTTCGAGCGCCATATCTGGCATCTTAGCCAAGATAACCATCATCAGTCGGTGGAAGTCTCCTGCGCGCTCACGGCGAACGAGGCAACCACACTACTGAGCGCGGCGCGCCACGGTATGGGGATTGCGATGCAGCCGACCTATCTGGCGCAAAGTGCCGTGGAAAAAGGCGAACTTGAGGTGATACTCCCCTCGTGGCAGCCTAAGGTGATGGAGATCTACGCACTCTATCCTTCACGCAAGCACCTTTCGCCTGCGGTGCGGGGCTTAATCGATCATCTGCTGCGCTATTTTGCTCAAACAAAATGGCAGGATATCCGTCTGTAGTTTTGCCAAGGCTATGATAGAATGCCGCGCTTTGCGTCCCGCCAGTAGAAGTGACGCGATTTTGATACCCATTAAGTGAGGATTCGCATGTCATTTACTCAACTCGGCCTATGCCAACCATTGGCACAAGCGGTCAGCGCGCTCGGTTACGAGAAACCGACCCATATCCAGAGCCAAGCGATCCCAGTGATTTTGCAAGGACGAGATGTCATTGCCGCGGCGCAAACGGGCACAGGGAAAACCGCCAGTTTTGTATTGCCGATTTTGCACAAACTGCATGGCGCGCAAACGCAAAAGAAAAAACGCGTCCGCGCGCTGATTTTGGTTCCAACGCGCGAGCTCGCCATTCAGGTCGATGACAAAATTCAGCAGTACGGCCAACCATTGGCGTTACGCTCACTGGCTATCTATGGCGGTGTGGATGAGAAAGCGCAGAAACAAGCGCTGATTGAAGGCGTAGATATTCTGGTAGCCACGCCCGGACGATTGCTCGATCTCTACGGCCAACGCGCGGTTTACTTTGAAGAAGTGGAGATTTTAGTTCTCGATGAAGCGGACCGCATGCTGGATATGGGCTTTATCGACGACATCAACAAGATCCTCGATCGTTTGCCAGAGGCGATGCAGCATCTGCTGTTTTCTGCCACTTTGTCGAACAAAGTGCGTGATCTGGCGAAAAGCGTGATCCACAACCCATTTGAGATTAGCATCGCGGCGAAGCAGGCCTCCAAAGCCAACATTGAGCAGTGGATTATTACTGTCGACAAAGATCAAAAATCGGCACTTTTGAGCCATCTAATTCAGCAAAACCGGTGGGATCAAACACTGATTTTCATTGAAACCAAGCATGGTGCGGCCAAGTTGGTTTCTCAGCTAGAAAAACGCGGCATTCACGCAGAAGCGTTCCACAGTGGCCGCAGCCAAGCAAGTCGCGCTCAACTGCTGGAAGATTTCAAAGCAGGTAAAATCAAATACTTGGTGGCAACCGGTGTCGCGGCACGCGGGATTGATATTGAAGCGCTACCGCGAGTGGTCAACTACGATCTGCCTTTCCCAGCCGACGAATACGTTCATCGCATTGGCCGAACCGGGCGGGCCAACGCACAAGGCGAAGCGATCTCCTTCGTTTCTAAAGATAACTTTAAGAATTTATGCATGATTGAAAGCCGTTTAGGGCATTTATTACAGCGCCGCGAAATAGACGGTTTTACGCCGAAAAAGCCGGTACCGATTTCAATCTTAAATTATGTGCCTAAACATAAACGCCCGACAAATGACGATAAGTAATAAAAATGCCAGCAATTGCTGGCATTTTTATTATATATCCATCAGTAATGGCATTTATTATTAATAGATTAATCATAAACACCATCAAAGGAGAGCAGTTTAATTTCCAGTTTGGCACCAAAATATTGCAAACTTATCAACGGCTCTTCTTCTTCACTAATTTTTTTTCCCAATGTTTCTAGCACTTCAGCCATAAAATCTTTAACTGACTGATCTGCTTGAGAAAGGTATTGCTCCAGTTCTTCATTTTTCATTAATGCACCTAACCCTAACTTTAACGTTAATTCTTATATATTTTTCAATCATTTATATTGTGCTCTTCTTTAACCCAAAGGAGAACAACATGGAAATCCAAAAAATCGTATTGAACGGCCGCCAATACCGCTACCGCGCTTATCCAAGCAAACATTCCGACCAATTTGCGATCTTTTTGCTTGGCGCTCTGCAAGATATCGAAAGCGTACATGCCTATTCGACCCGCTTCGCCACACAGCTGAACTGCATTACGATTGAAGTCCCGGGCACAGGCCGCACCACGCCGTTGGATTCAACCATCAGCATTCGCGAACAAGCAAAAATGCTCAAAGACCTCATTCACTATTTAGGCATAGATAAAGCCCACGTGATGGGATTCTCTTACGCCACTGCGGTTGCGGTGGAGCTGTGCGACCTTTGGCCGAACGTGCTCAGCCTCTCCATTTGTGGCGGCGTTCCCGGCATTCCCTCTTCTGGCCGTTTTGCCACCAAGAAAATGATTGCGGCCGCCATGGAGAGCCCAGTGGCATTCGCCAAAAGTTTTACTCATTCATTGACGATCACGCATCCAGATATTCCCAGAAACAGCGCCATCATTCGTGCCACAGAGCGAGAAGTCAGCAAAATGGAGCAAGAACGCATTGATGTATTCTTTGAGAACTCCGTTCGCTTATTAGTTCATACGCCAGCAAATATTGAAAATATCAATATCCCCTGCACTATTTGTGTCGGTGAATTTGATCCTTATGTCACCAAAGAAGTGGCGCAAGAATTTTCTGCCAAACTCAATCGAAGTCACTTTATTGTGATCAAAAATGCGGACCATCTAGTCCATTTACAACATCCAGACAAAGTCGCGGATATATTAATCGCCCAAGCCGCTTCATCTGTTGCGTTGCAAAAAACATTCGCCAGCCTAACGTAAAAACTTAGGGTATTTTCATTTTTCATGCATTTATAATCAACTCAAGTCGCTGTGCAATTTGGGTTGATTATTTTCACTCACCTTATCAATATCACATTTTATATGTATATCTTTGACAAACTCATCAATATATCAACGGCGCTATTTTTTCGTGACTTTTCAACCTTGGTCAAAGCTTCCACAATCAACGCATCGCGCACATGCTGCACCTGACGCAACTGATGGAACTCAGGAAACTGTCGCATCTCGCTGGTAAAGTTAACGTGTGAGCTCAATTGAAAACCGAGCTTAACTCTAAAGCCAATCGCTACGGGGAAATCGCGTACCTTGTTCACATCTTCCAAAATTTGGTACTGATATTCTGAAATACCCAGTACACGCGCAATGGTTTCCAGTGGAATGTTGTGCTGCAAACGAAACCGTTTTACGGTAATCGCCACAGAGCGATAGTAGTCAATTGCAAAGTCGTGGATATCCAGCACAGGAGGGGGAAGCAGCTCGTTGTAGTTACTCAGCAAACCGGTTTGCGATTCAAGCTCACTTTTGAAGCGAAGAAACGCCACGCGGTCCTCTTCATTCATTAAGTTCGCCACTAACTCCAAATATAACTTGAACTGATCACTGGGCAGTCGGCCAATACAGAGCAGCGCCTCAATGGCTTTGTCATCCATGCCACGAAACTGCTCTTTCATTTTCAGGCCATAGTAAAAGCTGGTCATCGGCACCATCATGACCCAAGTTAGCGCGGCCACCACATGAATGGGGCGCATCGACGGATAACTTTGCTGCATGTAACGCTTGAGCGTTGAGCCATTGATACCCGAGAAACGTTGCTCGAGCTGCTTGAAGGAGATACCTTGAGCTCGGCGTACGTAAGACATAGAGACCGCCATATCCGTGTCAATGTTTTGCAGCAGCGTATCCATTTTGCGGATTTCTTGCTCAGACACGGCGACATTGAAGCTTTCCTTGCTGTTTTGCATAAGGCCTGTTTACAACTCATTCAACAGTCACTCTCCAATGCACATTCATTAGAGCCCGATTGCTTGCCAGTCCACAGCCTAAGCCGTTTTAAGCAAACTTCCGCCCTGCGAAGGTTGACACAAAAATGACACCAAATTGTAATATTTTGTAAAGCGCAGAGCAGCTCGACGAAAATACCAGATGTCAACGCTTGGGTCTACTCAAGCAACTGATATCAAAAACGTTCTAGTCTAGCATTTGTACACAATATAAGAACTTAGTACAGCTCTTCTGCCGCACGCTCGAACCGTTGCGCTAGGTCGGCGCTTAGCTCCACTGCCATTCTTTGGGCAAGCGCAGGGATGTAACGCAGCGAGAGATCTTGAAGCTTGCCTCGCAACCTAAACACAAACCTCTAATAGTTCACTGCTCACTCAATGAAGCGACATCTACCATCAAACAGATTGGGATTAAGAGACGTAAATTAGCAGGTGAAAGCAAGTACGCTGAACTGCTCTGGCATTCACTTGTGAAAAGAACATCGGTGATGTGAACACGCGGCACTAATACAAATTACAAATTACAAATTAAAAGGTGTCGCATGTTTTGGTCATACTGGACTCGCTATCGCTTCCATCAATTTTGAATACTCTTGCTTGGCTTGGTGATACGTGGTTTCAATCTGAGTGATATCGCACTCTTCTTGTTTACGTGCTTCTTTTTCCATCTCAGCCAACATTTCTCGAAGATCTTGTGCGCCGATGTCGCCGCATAAACCTTTCAGCTTGTGGCTCCACTGTGTAACTTCATGAATGTTACGTGCGGAGATTTCAGATTCCAATTTTTCCATATATTCAACCGAAGAGGCCTGGAACATAGTAACGATTTTATCCAACAGCGCCTGATTCCCTGCCATGCGCTTTAAAGCCTGATCTTTTTTCCAACCTTTATAAGTCGCCTCGGGTTCTTGTTGAATCTGCAATGCTTCTGCACCTCGTTGCTTCTGATATTTTTTCGTCCAGCGTGATACTTTCTCCACCAGCCTCTCCGAGTCGACTGGCTTGGTGATGTAATCACTCATACCGTGTGCCAAACATTTTTCTTTTTCACCAGAAAAGGCGTTTGCCGTCATCGCGATGATCGGCACATTACTGTGGCCATATTTTTGAGAGTTGTAACGCAGCTGTCGAGCACACTCGTAGCCGTCCATCACTGGCATCTGACAATCCATCAAAATACAGTGGTAAGCTTTACCCTCAATATGTTTCTCCATCACCAAATTAAGCGCATCCAAACCATTGGAGACACAATCGATCTGCGCATTAAGCGGAGCTAAAAAGCCTTTGGCCACTTCCTGATTGATGTCGTTGTCGTCCACAATCATCACTCGTATCCCCGTCAAGTCAACCCGGCACGACGAAACGACACGTTTCTCTGTCCCTTCTTTGTCATCTTCTACTGTTGAATTTGAGCCTATTAATACCGCTAATAAATCCTCGCTCAAAATCGGTTTAGACACCACAGTCACTGCAAGTTCTCCTCCCATTTGATACGGCGGTAACGGCGTCGAAGCGTTCAGTTCAACCCATTTAAGTGCTGAATGTGAGGTGGATGATATGTGTTCTTTCGCCGCTTTGATTAACGCTTTGTAGTGACATGATTCGGCTTCAAAGATAACCGCGTCCAACGACTTCTCATTTAGCCACTGTGCAATAGGCAACTTAGGTTCAAATACCTGCCCACCCCAACTCAGGATCATTTTCGCCACAACTTTGCTTAACGAATCATTGTTTAGGCATAAACCAATGCGCTGACCTTGCAACTCTGCGGCCAACGAACCACTGTTGCATTCTGATTCCGGCATATCGAGATAGAAATAGAAATGACTTCCCTTACCTTGAATCGACTCAAAGCCAATATCACCATTCATTAACTGGCACAACTGACGACAGATAGATAACCCTAAGCCTGTCCCGCCAAACTTGGTCGCTGTCTCGGACGATTCTTGTGAGAAAGGCAGAAAGAGCTTGTGCTGATTTTCCTGAGCAATGCCAATTCCAGTATCAAAAATATCAACACTCAACCGCACGCTACCCTGTTCCAGCGTGCTAGTGGACGCAACGACACGAATTTCCCCTTCATTGGTAAATTTGATCGCATTGTTGAGCAAATTATTGATCACTTGCTTGAGACGATTAGGGTCGGAAATGACTCGAGAATGGTGAATATTGGTGGTGTCGATAATCAACTCCAGCCCTTTCTCTATTGCTTTAACCGACATCGACTGAACAATACTTTCAACCTCCTCACGCGGTGAAAATTCTTGATTATGCACTTCTAGTTTACCCGATTCGATTTTCGACAAATCAAGAATATCGTTTATCAGTACGGCTAAAGTACTGACGCTACGTTCAGCCATAGTAAGATATTTTTGCTGGCTGGAAGTGAGCGGATCATTTTGAATTAAGTTGAGTGTGCCCATTATGCCATTGAGCGGCGTTCTCATTTCATGGCTGATGGTGGAGATAAAATTACTTTTCGCCAAGCTCGCCTCCATCGCTTGTTTGTGAGCAATTTCTAGCTCTTCGCTGTGTCGTTTCAGCTCTTCCGTACGCTCTCTGACCTGAGCGTTGCTCTGCTTTAACAACTCTTCGCTACGGACTTCGGAAGTAATATCTCTTAACCTCAGCGCGAACGATTCCATTGACGATGAGCGATGGATGATGGGAGACAAACTGATATCCAAATGTTTCAGATAGCCACTTTTATCATCAAAAGTATCTTTGAACGCCAACACGGAACCTTTGTTTTTCGAGACGGCCAGTTGCTTGAGTAAATCGGCGTTGTGTAGCTTAACAAACTCAGAGACTGGCTTGTTGAGCACCGACGATTGCGGCACGCCAAAAAGCTGCGCCGCAGCGTGGTTCCATGTTTTGATTAAGCCAGTTTCATCAATACAGATGAGCGCATCCACTGATCCATCAACAATTGCTTGAAAAGTTGAACTGGCATTGTTCAACTTGGTGCTGGCGCGATAGGAACGATAGAACACCAAGGTGATCATGGCGAGAATAGAGACGGAAATACCACCCATGGTAATAATTTCTCGATGCCTTGCGTTGATCCTTTGATCGATAACGGTTTGGTTCAACAAGCTATAAACGAACAGATGTTCATCTCGGCTCGTACCGGTATACACCACTTCCCTATCCGCTAACCATTGAGTTTGTCCTCCCGATTTTTCGGCAATGCTGGCCAAGCCTTCGGTACCGAATGGAGTGATCTCATAAAGACTCGTCAGTGTCCAAGACGGGTTCAACTGCGCAGAAAAATTCAGTTTACTGTTGGTCGAAAAAACAAAACTGCCTGTTTGATCAACCAGCCAGAACTCATTGATAAACCCCGTTTCTGTGACAAAACGTTGAATAAGTTCAGTGGCATCAACATTCATGATCAAGAAGCCAAAACGATCACCACCATGACCGAATATCGGCATTGCGATGCGATAAACAGGTTGGGCAGGAAAAACAATTTTCCCATATTCACGGTTCAAGTTGATAGGTGAGACATACACCTCACCAAACTCCAATTCTGCTGCTGCAGCGAAATAGGACTCATCCCTTTTGTCTTGCAAGCGCTGCTCTGGCACGGCAACCACTCGGCCACCATCTCGGTCTACACGCAAGAACTCTCGCCCATCTTCAACAGTGATAATGCGCAGTTGGATAAGCTCGCTGTTGTTTTCAATCAACGCTTTGAAAATAACATCCAATCGGCTTTTCCACTGTGCGAGTGTAGTGTTGTCCATAGGATCGTTACCATTGTTCTCCAACGCACGGCCAATGCCTGAGATAGGTGGGGTGGAATGAAGAAATTTTAACAAACCGATATTTGAAGCGATACTTTTCTCTAGCAACGAGACTTTACTTTTCGTTGCAGAAATCAGCGTTCTTTGTGCATCTTGAATGATCTGCGACGCGGCATATTGGCTGTATTGGTAAATCACCATTCCGGAGACCAAGATGAACAAAAAAAATATCGCAACAACAAATAGCTTCTGTATCCGCATGATTGCTTCCCTTCAACCAAGAACTTGCTTAGGCTTTGTCGCTGCCATTTTCACCACAACATTACCATTCTTCCCTAACGCTTTTGCTTGATAGAGGGCACCGTCTGCGATCCCGAGAACCTGTGTCACGTCAGTTGGCATCTCTTCTACACGACAAGATACGCCGCCGATACTGATGGTGATGCATCCCATAGGGCTCGCTGCATGCTCTATCCACTGTTGCTCTAACGCCGAATTCAGTCGGCTCGCTACCAATTTTGCGCCGTGAAAATCCGCGTTGGGCAAAATGATAACGAACTCTTCACCGCCAAAACGATAAATTCTATCGGTGACACGCTTTAAGGTGTCGCTTAACACTTTCGCTACCGCACATAGCGCGTTGTCTCCAGGAAGATGGCCATAGGTGTCGTTATACAACTTGAAGTCGTCAATATCAGCAATCAGAATGGAGCAAGGAGAACCGCTACGGCGGCAATGACCCGCGATAACCGGATAATCTTCTTCCAATGCGCGACGACTCAGAACCTTAGTAAGAACATCACGTTTGGATAAGGTTTCCAAATGTTCAGTTTGCAATTTGTGCGTGACATGTGTTTTCACTCGGTGTTCTAAGGTAGCAAAATTGATCGGTTTAGTAATGAAATCAACGCATCCAGCTTCCCAGCAGCGGAGCTGAGCATCGTCGTCTTCGCAAGAAGTGGCGAAAATGATAGGTATATGACAGATGTGTGGCGAAGATTTCATGATGGAACAAGTGCTCCACCCATCAATCTTTTCCATCATGATGTCGAGTATGACTAAATCTGGCGACGCTTCAGTAGCAAGGACTATTGCCTCCTCACCACTGCTCGCAGTAATAACATTAAACGCAGACGACAGGCACTCCTTAATAACTTCACGGCTGATCAACTCATCATCAACCACAAGCACGGTCGCCCTATCCTGCCGCTTTTGCAACTCACCTAGCACGTTGGTACTTATCCTTTTGTACTTTTTCGTTATACAGAACTATATTTCCTTTTGAAGCAGCTCCATATTCATCAGGTTTCTAAGCAACAATGAAACAACTCTAATTAGGCTAGTTCATACTGGCACAATGGACAAGGTGTCCAGAACGAAATGAATCGTGACGAGTTCAGCTAAGGCAGGCGGCATATGTCATCAAGTAATACGCAATTTGACGTCAGCATTTTAATCGTGGATGACGAGCAAACCAATTTGATCATAATGGAAGAAGCACTGCGTGGTCTGGGACGCATCATCTCTACCACCAATCCGTTGCAAGCTCTTGATCTTGCTGCGGTCCACCTACCAAAAGTGACGATTCTTGATATTGAGATGCCCACGCTCAATGGCTTAAGCCTGTGTAAGCAGTTATTGGAAAATCCAGACACCGCCAACACCGCTGTTATTTTTATCACCTCGCACAACGAAACCGACCTGGAGTACCAATCGTTTGAGTACGGAGCGGTAGATTTTATTGCCAAACCAATTGACATGCGCCTCTGCCGTTTACGAGTGCTGAATCAACTGCAATTGCGTGTTCAATCCGATGCGTTATCAGTCGCCAAAGGCGATTTGCAAGACTTACTCACCCAGCTACCCATTTTCGTCTCTTATTGGTCACCGCAGTGGGAAACGACGCTTTTGTAATGATTACAGCAAAAATTGGTTTGGTCTCAGCACCGACAAAGAGCTGGATAGAGAGGCCAGTATCGATATGGTTTTGCCGGAAGCGCTCGCACAGCGCATTCGCAGAGAAGTTTGCTGTCAGCACGATCAGAATAATCTCGTATTTCGCTATGAACTCAATACCTATGTTGCGGGGACCAAACATTTAGATATCCATGTGAAACGACGTATTACCGATGATAAATTAACTGGCTACATCGTCACCGCCGTCGATATGACCAATATCGTCAATACTCAACTCGCCTTAACCGAAGAAAAAGAGTGGCTTAACGTTACGTTAAATTCTATTGGCGATGCCGTCATTGCTACTGATATTAACGCACACATCACCTTCATGAATCCAATCGCCGAAAGCATGACAGGTTGGCGGCAAGCACAAGCCAAAGGCAAACATATTGAAGAGATAATGCTGTTGTGCGATGCGACCACGGAACAAAAGAGTTTTAATCCAATCTTGTTGGCGCTAAAAGAACAGCGCACCGTCGCCATGGCATTGAACTGCCAACTCACTTCAAGAGACAACAAAGTGTATCGGGTGGAAGATTCTGCTGCCCCCATTCGTAACAATCAAGGCCAAGTTATTGGTGCTATTATTGTTTTTCACGATGTGAGTGAAGCGATTGCCATGTCGGTAAAAATGAGTCATTTGGCCAATCACGATCAATTGACTGATCTGCCCAATCGCGTGCTACTGCACGATAGACTCAATAACGCCATGCGCATTACACAAATTCAAAAACGGCGTCTCGCGATGCTGTTGATTGATATCGATAACTTCAAATATATCAACGATACGCAAGGGCACCACGTCGGAGATTTACTGATCAAAAAACTCGCTACCCGCTTAGCGGAACACTGTCTTCCTGATTTCACCATAGCCAGAGCTGGTGGAGATGAGTTCATTATCATCGCCACCAATGTCTCCAATCTCGGCACGATTGACTCTTTTGCCACTGATTTGCAGCTTGCCATCAATCATCCGTTTTATATCAACGGTACGGCCCATCGAATCACCGCCAGCATCGGCATTAGCATCTACCCCGATGATGCCGATAATGAAGAAAAGCTATTGCGTTATGCAGACACGGCAATGTACCGGGCGAAGAAACAGGGTAAGCAGCAACACTGCTTCTTCTCGCAAGATTTAGAGTCCGAACTGCTTCATCGCCATCACGTTGAAATTCAGCTCAGACAGGCGATTGAGCGTAATGCACTGGAGGTGCTATTCCAGCCGCAGTACAACCTGCAAGACCACGCTATTGTCGGCTGTGAAGCACTGGTTAGGTTAAGAGATACCAATGACAGCCTGATCTCACCACTCGATTTTATCCCAATCGCCGAAGAAACCGGCCTTATCAACCAGCTCGGTTTGCAAGTGATGATGAAAAGTTGCCGCATGGCAAAGCAGATGCTCGACGACGGCATGCCGACACGCTTTTCTGTCAATGTCGCGGCGAAACAGTTCGCCAACCCCGGCTTTGCCAACGAGGTCAGCGCTGTTCTTCAAGAAACTCAGTTACCTAGCCACTTGTTGGAGTTGGAAGTCACCGAGAGCGCCTTAATGAATGACTTCGAAACCACCAGAAATATACTGTTGAGCATTAAAGCACTGGGTGTGTCCATTTCTATCGACGATTTCGGCACTGGCTACTCAAGCCTCTCTTATCTCAAAGCCTTCCCAATCGATGAGCTGAAAATCGATAGGGCATTTGTTAGGGATATGACCAAAGATGAGCAGAGTTTCAACATTGTAAAAACTGTCGTTCATCTGGCCAAATCACTGGGCTTAACACTCGTTGCCGAAGGCATTGAAACTGCACATGAAGAAAAGCTTCTGCATGAGTTAGAGTGCGAACTAGGCCAAGGCTTTTTGTTCTCTCGCCCAGTCACTTATGACATGCTGCGCACATTGGTAGAGAATGTTAACTATGTGAAGGTGTGAAGCAAGCTTAAGCTTGCCTCCTTGAGAAACCCAATGACCTTCACAATCAATCCAACTCACACTCTATACTGGCGATTGGCGTGGCATCTTCACTGAAACAGACATACGCCCAAACCGCTTGTTGTGGGCGAAAGGTAATGTAGCCCGCCTTTACGTCATCTTTTTTAAAGTTGAGCTGACTTGCGACCAATTCACGCCCATCAATTAAGGTCGCTTCAATGTGCTCACGTAGCCAAATAGCGATTTTTTCTTTGCGAGATGTCGAAGTGATGGTGATTTCTGCGCAGCGAAGCGGTGGATTTTGTGCAACGCTTGATCGCTTGCCATCCTCGTTCTCTTGGACTTGATAACCTTGAACCACATCATGCAAGCGCTCAATCGTCACCTGACAGTCATCAGCGGCCTGAACGCTCGAGGCGGAGAATAAACACAACAACGCAATGTATTTTCTTAACATAATCTCAGATATTCCTTGTTTGCCAGAAACCGAGCTTACCTGCTCAGCTTGTCGCTGACTGTCAAAAGTTGGTGAATTGAGGTTAAGCAAAATCAAACAAGCCACTGTTGCCCAGCGCTTTCAGCTTGTAACAGCGCTAGCGACTTCACTTGAACAGCGCGCTGGCTCTGTCTACAATGACGCACTTTTTAGCGACTTTAGGTCAAAAAACATGAACGACACTACGGCAAAACCAGCCCTACCGGATCGCCTAGCGGGTAATCCACGCAGCCCTTTCTTTATTAAAGAGTGTTTCGAACACCAAATCGGTATCCGTTTTAACGGCAAAGAAACGTACTGATGTTGAAGAGTACTGCATCAGCGAAGGTTGGGTTAAAATTCCATCGCCAAAAGCAAAAGATCGCTACGGCAACCCAATGCTGATCCAACTGAAAGGCACGGTTGAAGCTTACTACGTGTAACTTCATCGGTTTCGCTGACAACATAAAAAGTCGATGCTTGCGTCGGCTTTTCTTTTTCTACGGTTTCGTCCGATCTATGACTATTCACAGTAATCAATGGTAGCGGCAATAAAACGCGCCTTTGCCAGTTCACCCCTGTTTAACCAAGTGCTAAACTTCCTACCTATTTCGTGTATCGATTAAAAGGAAATGTGATGAACCCAATTCTGGCGATGTTGAAAGAAAACAATATTGGCGATGAGCAGATTAATGAGCTTTTCCAAGTGCTAACGCAAAATCCACTAGCCGCGATGATGACCATCTCCCAGCTCGGTTTGCCTCAAGATCAGTTGCAAGCGCTGATGGCGCAAGTGATGCAAAACCCCGCTCTGCTCAAAGAAGCGGTGGAAGAGCTTGGCCTTGATTTTTCTAAAGTCGAAGAAGCAAAAGCGAAACTGCAGTCGTAATTTGCCTATTTTGGTCGCAGAAGCGCATATAAACTCTGCGGCCTGCCACTCCTCTTTCTCGCCCTACAATTCGTGACTAAAATCACATAAATTCTGTTCATCTCTCTCATTAGTGCTATACTCCGCCCCACTTAACTCAGTACCCCGTCTAGGTGCTGCTGTCTCGCAATTCGGAAAGCATCTTTTTACACACGGACGTGACCAACTCGCTTTATTTTGAGGTCACCGACTCCCTATGTCCTTGTTTAAGAATCTACCAATCGGCAAAAAAATTGCCGTTACATTGGGTGCCGTCGCTATTACGATTTTAGTGTTTGGCGGCTATGTTTACCGTTCGCTCAACACGATCAACAGCGATGTGCTTAATCTGACCGACGATACATTGCCTGCAATGATGGTTGTCGATGGAATTAAGTACAACATGTCTTCCGTACGACGCGCGCAAATCAGCCTGCTTGCTTCAACCGATGCCAGTGAAATCGCCGAAGATATTCACTGGATGAATGAGCGCTATCAAAAAATTGAGGCCGATCTACGTCATTACGAACGCAGCATCTGGACTGACAATGAACGCCGAATTTTTACTCCCGTCAAAACACTGTGGCAGGACTACCTCAATCAGTTGGGTTCTTTCAACAATGACATCATGCAAGCCGAGAAATCGAAAGCACAGCAAGATCTGCAACGCTCACTCGCAACATTTGAAAAGTTGGAAGTCGCGATTGATGAGCTGCTAAAACTCAACCTCACTTATGTAGATAGAAACCGCAATGAGCTGGTTTCACTGATCAGCACGATTAGCCAGTTTTCCCTAATTGGCATGGCATTACTGGTCGGCTTTATGAGTGTCATCACTTGGATGCTAACCAATCTTATTTGTCGCCCTTTGCAGCAAGTGGTCACTCAAGCAAACGCCATTGCCGATGGCAACTTAGCCTACCAATTAGATCGCCAACATTTTGGCCAAGATGAACTTGGCGAAACTGGCCGATGCGTGCCACACCATGCAAAACAATTTGCGCGTGATGGTTGAAGAAATCATCACCAGCGCGACACAGCTTTCTCATGCGGTCGATGAAGTGAGTGCCGTCTCCGAGCAAACCTCTCAGGCGATGCAGATCCAGCAAGAAGAGGTGATGCAAATCGCCACTGCCATGGCGGAGATGAAATCTACCGTAGCTGAGGTGGCTCGAAATACCGAATCCACCTCAGATTCGTCTCGTGAAAGTAGCCAGCACGCCAATTTAGGTTCACAGCAAATGCGCACGGTAGCTGAGTCTATTCAGCAGGTTAATCAAGAAATTAGCCAAGCCGAACAGCGTGTACTAGAACTGGAAACGCAAGCACAGCAGATTAACATGGTGGTGGATGTGATCAGTAATATTGCCGATCAAACCAATCTGTTGGCACTGAACGCAGCGATTGAAGCGGCTCGTGCCGGTGAACAAGGTCGCGGTTTTGCTGTAGTCGCAGATGAAGTTCGCGCTCTCGCAGGAAAAACCCAGCAATCGACAGGCGATATTGTTGAAATCATTCAAAATCTGCAAAGCTGCGCAGAAAAAGCACGCCAAGCGACCACAAACAGCAGCCACTTGATCCAAACGAGTGTGCAGCAAAGCCAAGAAACACAACAGGCAATTGAACAAATTCGCCAGCAAAGCGGCCAAATTGCCGATATGACCATCCAGATCGCCAGCGCATGTGGTGAGCAAGATTCAGTCACTGAAGAGCTGAGCCGCAACATCGAGCGCATTAATGAATCCGCCAAACATGTTGCACAAGGCTCTTCTTGCGCCGCGCAATCCTGCGTCGAATTGAGCCAGTTGGCGAACCAACTGCAAAATACCGTCCAGCGATTTAAGCTGCGCTAGTCGCAAAACAGCAAAATCAAAGGGGAGGATCATTTGATCCTCCCCTTTGCATTTCATTGTCCATCATTGGCGTATTTTTCTATGGAGACAGAAGCATAACGCTTACTCAGTTCTCAATCGTCGCCTCACTCGGCTCCTCAAACAAAGTACTCATTTGGGACTCCTGTAAAGCCATGGCATCAGCGGGCATTACGTTCGACGTGGCCTCAACACACTGACAACTTGGCTCTTTCTCTGGCATGTTTTGATGGGGTGCGTACCAACCTTGCAGTCCAGCTTCTAAACGCTCAGCCGCCGCTTTCGGTGCCATTTTGCCAAGCAACACCGCTTGGCTTACCTCGGCCAGTTCATCGCCCAACTTGGGCGTGCCGCGCGAGAGAATTTGCGTCGCCACGCGAATGGTGGAATCACACTGATCGCGCCACTCCATCATCTCCCTTGCCGCAGGGTTGGTGACATCAAAGAAATGGTTTGAAAGCGAGAAGAAACCGGGAAGCGAGTTGGTGTAAAGCTCGGCAAACTGAGGCGTGGTCAGCCACTGCAAGAACGCTTTCGCCGCTTGCGGATTTTTGCTCGCCGGATTCATCCCCATGCCGATGTCGGTATGGTCAGTAAAAAAACAACCTTCGCCCGCTTTTGCCACCGGTGGGCGCATTACGCCAAAATCCACCTTGCCAGTGAAAGGGGCAATTTCCCACGATCCCGCGACATAAAACGCCGCTTTTCCTGAGGTGAACAGCTCGTTACTGGTGCCATAATCGCGACTTTCGCCCCCCGAACCAAGATATTTGCGCCAACGGGCCAGTTCTTCAAATACTTCAACGTATTGCGGATCGTCCAAACGTTCCTGACCATTAATCAGCGCCAAGCGGCCATCTTCTCCCTTCCAGTAGTTGGGGCCGATATTTTGAAAACCGAGCTCAGAGGAAACCCAGCTTTCTGAACCGCTCATAGATAGCGGCACATAACGGCCATCGGCTTTCACTTTATCCAGCACCGCAAAGAACTGATCGCGTGTTTGTGGCACACTCAAACCCAACTGGTTAAAGATGGTTTTGTTGTAAAAGAAACCATGAATCACCGATGCCATCGGCACACAGAAGGTCTGCGCTCCGGAGTCGGTTTGCCATGGTGCTTGCGCAAAACTGGGGAAGTTTTCCATCCCTGCCATTTCTGTCAACTCAGCAAGATGCCCCGCTTTAAACAGCGCTAATGAGTCATCAAACGGGCGACAGGTGATTAAGTCACCCGCTTTACCTGCCTTGAGGTTTTGCCACAGGGTCGGCATGTAGTTGACGTTCTGCACCGGATGAAATTTAACCTTGATGTCAGGGTGAACCGCTTCAAAGGCCGGGATGATTTTTTGCTCCCACAACGCTTTATCATCACCACGCCAGCTTTCGATCACCAGTTCACTTGCCATCAATTGGCTACAAAACAGGAGACTCAACGCTCCAATCCACTTGTTGGTCATAAGCCCTCCTAAACCTTGAAATGTGCAATGAGTTGTTGCTGTTTCGCCGCCAGATCGGCCAACACTTCACTGCTGGTAGCCGATTCTCTCGCTTCCCGTTCAGTTTCATGCGCCACTTCCGAGATGCCTGTCACGTGGTGGGCGACGCTCTGGCTAACCAAAATCTGCTCTTGCGCCGCGTGTGCGACTTGATCGGCCATCTCTTTAATCGCACTCATGCGATCCGCAATCGACTGCAATGCGCCGTCCATTTCTCGCGTTTGCTCCACGCAGGTCCGCGTTTGCTCTTGGCTGCGGCCCATCACTTCCACCACTTCTTTACTGGATTGCTGCAAGTTCTCGATCATATTTTGGATCTCTTCGGTCGAGGTTTGCGTGCGAGTGGCCAGCGCACGCACTTCATCAGCCACCACAGCAAAACCGCGTCCGGCATCGCCCGCGCGAGCAGCCTCAATCGCGGCGTTCAAGGCCAATAAATTGGTTTGCTCGGCGATACCGCGAATCACATCCAAGATACTGCCAATGTTGTTGCTAAACTCGCCCAGTTTATGGGTAATGCCGACCGCAGACTCCATATCGGTTGCAAGTTGCTCGGTAATGCGTCGTGTAGTCGCGACTTTCTGCCGACCATTCTTAGCTTCGGCATCAGCGCGATCCACCTCATCTTTCGCGCCATCGGTCGAACGCGCAACCTCGGTGGCACTCACTTCAAGCTCAGTAATGGCAGCCGCGACCTGATCGGTCTGGCTCTTTTGCTCTTGCACGCGCGCCATCGCCCGTTCACTTATTTCTGCCGAACGGCTCGCTTCTTCCACCAAGTGGCGCGATCCGGCGTTAATTTGCGACAACAATTCACCGGTTTTGTCGGCCAAAATATCGATAGAAACGGGACAGCTCGCCAAACTCACAGCGGGTCTGATAATTGATTCGGCGCGTCATATCGCCTTTGGCCATGTAGGCCAACTCACTGTTGATTTTCTGCAATGGTCTTTGAATGCTGAGCGCGGTGGTGTAGCCAATAACCAGTGCCACCGCTGCAGAAATGGCAGACACCGCCATGATCCAGAAATTGGCACTGCTTACCGCCGCATCCGCGAGCACGCGACTTTGCTCTGCGATTCTGCCCGCCGATTGCGCCATTTCATCTAGCTTTGAAAGGCTATTGGCTAGGCTCGCATCAACCTGTTGGTTTTGACTCACGAGATCGTTTTCAAGCTGTTGCGCTTTGCGCATGGTTGCCAGCAAACCTTGCTGCCCAAGCGCCAATTCTTGCAAGCGGTTCAGGTTCGCTACATAGCGCGCCTTAACATCGTCCGCCACCAGCACCCGTTCGAGCCGTTTGCGCGCCATTTCGATATCTTTACTGAGCACTTTTTCCAGCTCATTGAGATCGGTTTTGGCATCGGCGCGACGGATGTTTTTCAAATCACGAGCAATCCCCGAGGTAATCAGCTCCGCTTTATTACGCATTGAGCGTTGGCTAGCACTCTGTTGTAACAGCAAGTCCGCCGCCCATTGATAGGTGTCTTCTAAACGAATAAAGGCAATTTCCAGCTCTCGGCGCTGCAACAAGGTATTGACCCATTCACCATGTTTCGCCAACACTTGGTCGGCTTGCGCGTAGAATTGATCGGTCGCTTTGAGCACCTGTTGGAACTGGCTTTGGCTTTCTTCTGAAGCCAGTTTGTTCATCTCTTGGCTCAGTTGCCGAAAACGAGCTTGCTGGTCTTGAAAGCGACTCGAAAGTTGCGGTAATTCGTTCGCATCTTCGCTGGTGCGAAACTCAAGCACCCAACGGTTACTCTCTTGTAACGCTTCTTTAAGCCCAGCCACCGACACCACTAAAGGCGTCGCCTTATCGGTAACTTGAGACAAACCATCATTAATGCCTTGAATTTTAAACGTACTGATGACGCCCAATAAGATCAACAACAGGAGCATCAACACGAATCCAGCGATAATCCGCTGTACGATAGATAAGCCCATGTACATATCCTCGTTGATGAATGAGTAGATAGATTAAACATAGCCCCGATTCGCGCAGGTGGTGCAACAGGCATCACGATTTGTGATGTTTAGTGTTGCAGTCGGGTATCGGGTAAGGTGTGAAGAAAACGGAAGTCTTTGCTTAGCCAACAGCAAAGATTTTGTCGTGAAATGAGCAATACCTCAGGCAAGACTTACAACGTCAGAATGATCTTACCTTGTCGCCTGTTCGCTGGGTTTTCAATCGATTCGATCGCGCTTTGAAATTTAGCTAATGGCAGCTTACGCTCGATATCAAGGGCAATATGTTGGGTTAGAAAATGCGCTAACATCTCGGCAAAGACTTCTTTTCTTACGACTTTCCCAACCGACTCTTCCCAATAGCGCAGGAAAAAAGTACTGAAATTGATCTCCCGCTGTTTGATACATTGGAAGAATACGTTGTCATAAGGCGTGAGTGAAAGTGTGCCGTAATTGATAAATTGGGCTTTACGGCCAAGCGTATGAGCCAAAGCCGTGCCAGCCTGACCACCAATCGCATCGAAAGCCACTGTCGGCGTGGGCAAACCGCGGGTTTGGATCTGCGAATTGAGGTCTTGATTGGCATTGAGAACGGCAAGATTCTGGTAGGGGTAGTGCTGTGGATTTGATGTGACCGCAATCAAGCGAAAACCGAGCGAACGTGAAAGCTGAGCATATATTTTACCTATCGCAGAGCCTGCCGCGTTCACTATCACCACATCCTTTTGGCTCAATTGCGCTACCTTCTGCGTGATAACCCAAGCGGTAAGTGCATTAATGTAAAGCTGACACGCGTAGCCGTTGTCCAGTGACGGTGGCAGTAAAAAGAGATTGTCGGGCGCTGCATCGACATATTGCTGACACGTGCCTCCCATCGCCACCAGCACTTTTTGCCCAAGAAGAAACTCACTGTCGCTTATTCCAATATCCACAATTCTCCCAACTGCTTCGAAGCCAGGTACTCGTGGCGGAACATGCACACGACGATACTGCCCGACACCTTGAATCGAAAGTAGATCACTAGGGTTGATGTTGGTCGCTTCAATTTGAACGCGGATTTTGTCTGCCTCAAGCGGTTGAAGCTCAACCTCTTCGAGCGTTAAGGACTCTTTGGCCGGGCCAAAACAACATTGCTTAACTCGGGTGTTTATCATCATGGCTTACGTGCAGCTTAGAAATAGTGCAAGCGTTATAACGTCAGCTCATGAGCGCCGTCAAATGTTCTCAGCACACTTTGGCTAATCTTCGTGAGGGTAGTGGCTTTCACTTTCAGAGAGATAAATCAAATCGGTCGTTTCTGCCATTGAGGCAAAGAAGCGAGTGATATGCACCAACGCATAAAAAGCTAATCCATGCTGTGGCCCGAGATGCAAGACGCCAGGCCGGAGCAACTGCTCCCAAGCCGAAATAAACAGCACCATAAACGCCATGGCCAATTCCATCCTCGGGAATCGCAACCAGCGAATGGCCTGCTGCGCGGTGCGCGCCATGGTTTTTTTTGCCGCTTTACTGGCAAAGTAGATGGCGTCCATCAACTCTCCCGTGGTCTTGACCATGATCATCGCCCCCACCAACACTAAGTTCCAGTGCCAAACTTGGCTAAGCGCCACTTCACTATCAAATTCCTGAATCGCTTCGCTGACACCAATCACCACGAGCAAAATGGCAATCATGATATGAATCAGAGCGATAAAGTTGAATCTGACAAAAAATCGCGGCTTCTCTTTTTTATAAAAATGCTGAGCTGAATCCACCAGAAGGTCGACACTTTCAAGCAGCCTTAACGTTGCCTTAAGCACCACCCAGCTTCCAAGTAAGAACAGCCCTTTTGCTCCACTCAATTGATGCGTCTCTTCGACCGCGAACTCAAGTATTGCGGTGATTAAGACAAAAATGCCAATGACCATATCCACCCAAGGATTTTTTATCCAACCAATTAGCCAGCGACGAAAAGTCACAAGTTTGGATACGGCCATAGCATCTCCTTTACTCGCCTGTGCGATTAACGTTTTGCGCTTAGCGCCTGATCCAATGAAGAGTAGAGTTCGATTTCACTAAAAATCTCACTGTTTTGCAGCGATTTCTGCACAGACTCATTCACCGCAACAAAACACAGACGTTCGTCTATCGACAACTTCTGTTTGATAAACAGGATCTCGCGGATCGCCGCCGGGCAAATGGAATCCAGTTGACTGCATTCCATTACCAAACGGCTGCTGCCCTCCATGTCACCGACATACTGACTAAAAGTCGGGATAGCGCGCTCATCAAAAGCGCCGGATAGACGTACCACACACGCCTCCGCTTGTTTCTCGGCCTGCACTTTAAAGTGATCGACGCCGCTGGTTGGCGTGAGTCTGACTTTTACCGATAAACGGCTGTCCGACTGCGGCAAGTCGACGGTTAATGCCTTGGCATCAAACTTGTCATAAGGCTGGCCATCAATCGATACCGACTCAATCACGATGGAATCCTGCGGCAAGATATCTGGCGCGACGCGGAGAACTCGATTTTGAAATCCGTTCGGCAGCGGCTTGAAGTATAAATCCATCGGCTGTTTATGGATGAGCAAGTTGCCGTATACAGCCGCCAAGTAACAGAGCTCAAACGAGTGATAACCACTCATGCTATGGCTGCCTTTTTCTCGTTCTTGCCCAAGCAGATAAGGCATACTTAGACTGGATAGCTGCTGCACCAAATAAAGATCTATGGTTCTATAACAGAAAAGACCAAGCTCTCGCAGCAATTGACTATGACCAAAACGTTTTGTCTACTCGCGCCTTATCAGACGAATATGTGCCTAGAGGAATCGTCACAAACAATGGGACATTTGTATTTTATGACAAACGCGTTGGTAAACTACTTGAGTTCGACGCCCAACTAACAGTGTTAAGAGAACAAGCTTTTCAATCATGCATAGGTGAAGTTGGCTACTTTCGTTGTCAAGAGACTGACAGTGAAGAGTATATTTTAATCGATCCTAACACTGGCGGAAAATTTGACACTATTGACGATGTTCCAAAGCTGACTCATAAGCTTAATGTTACTTATGAGCATCCAAACACTACGATCACAGATCAAGATGGTACAGTATTGTTTGATGCGCCAGCCGGTAACAGAGCTGATTTGACATTTTCACTAGCGGATAACATGCTAGCATTTGAGAGAAGTAACAGTACCGACGTTCTTGTTGTAGATATGCAAGGTAATGAGATCAAATTTATCGAAAACGATATAAAAGCTCAGATAGCTTTCCATCCTGCAGGCTATGTTATGATAAGCTCTATGCTTCTTCGTAGTGTCAACGTGGTGGAGATGCCAGAGCTAAAGATGACGAACTTTAGAACTGTAGACTACCTAGGAACCCGCAACCCCGACATCATCAACTACTACAATATTTCCATCAACGATAGTAACGGCGGTAACGATGCACAAGACACCTCTAGAGATTCCTCCACAGGCGGCGGTGGCGGCAGTATCTCTATCTGGAGCATACTAATTGCTGCAGCTTTAATGTTCCGCCGTAAGTACGCCATTCATTAAGAGCTTACTTTAAAGGAAACCCCGCTCATATACATGTTCGGGGTTTTCTTAGTTAATGGAACATCATAATCTTGTTTCACTCCGTAAGAAAGAGAGTAGACTTAGCTGCGGTCAAAACTACTGACTCATCATCGGTGACTAAACGGGGAGCTTTACCGCTTGCTCGCGTTTCTTACACAGCCAAACTCTTACCCTGCGTTAATCCAGCGTAGATGCATTTGCGCGAGACGCGTTTTGGCGCTCAATGGGCTGATTGGATTGATAAATCGAGTCATTAAGCGCCAATAAAAGCGGAGGTTATCGCCTTTGCGGCGAGGGATCAGGTGAATGTGTACATGCGGTATGTGTTGCCCAGCGTCGCGGCCATTATTAACCACCAGTGTGTAATCACTCACGTCCTCCAGCACCTCAAACATCTTCTTGCCGATTTGATGCGCAAACTGAAACAGCTCTGCGTGTTCTTCGGCAGAGAGTTGCTCAAGATGAGAGGCGTGGCTGCGGCTTAGAATCAGCACATGACCTTCGGCTATCGGGAAGATGTCGAGTACGGCTTTTAACCCATTTTGCTCAGCAATCCGATAGTGTTGTAAGTTGTCGCTATTAATAGCGCAAATGATGCATGCGTCACTACTTGGCAAAGCACTACTCCTTGGCTGTTAACTGTTCGGTTATCGCTCGGCGGTCCAACTCTCCGCTGCTGTTCATCGGCAAGGGTCAAAGGTCACAGCAACCATACTAATCGATAGCGCCCTTTTGGCCACAACTGGCAGGATAAACTCTATTTTTAGAGTTGCGACTGAGTTAAGCGCCCACCGAAACTCGCTTGGCATAGACAGGTTTAGAGTGCTCATCTACATCTTTGATTTTGCTCTCTAAAATCACTTTATAGGGCAAATTTAAACTGAGTAAGTGATGGTAACGTTGCTCAATTTGATCTCTTTTCAGTTTCAACGTTGGGGTAAGCAGGCCGTTTTCGATGCTCCAAGGCTCTTCCACCACGATTAAGTGATCCAGCTTTTCATGCGCTTCAAGCTCTTGGTTGACCTTTATTAACGTCTCCTTAAGCTCTTTTCTTACCTGAGAGGTATGCCCATGAGTGCCTTCTCCCAACACAATAAGTGCGATCGGTTGTTTTCGACCAACGCCAATCACGCACACCTGTTCGATGTCCGGATTTCGTCCTAAGCTACTTTCAATGGGTACCGGCGAGACGTACTTGCCTTTGCTGGTTTTAAACTGCTCTTTCACCCGACCAATAATTTTCCAAGAACCGTCCGCCTTCAACTCCGCTTTGTCTCCGGTTTTAAACCAACCATCTTCAAAGGCGGCTTGCGTCGCTTCTTCGTTGTTGTAGTACGTGGAAAACACGGCATCGCCTTTAATCAACACTTCCCCTTCCGCCGATAACTTCATTTCGACACAAGGTTGCGGCGTGCCAATGGTACCTAGGTGATTAAAATCAAACGGCACGTTGCTGCACGACAGACCTGAGCTTTCAGTCATCCCCCAACCTTCACCAATACTGATGCCAATTTTGTGGAACCAAAGCAGGACCTCAGGAGAGATAGGCGCACTGCCAGAGCCAAATAGTACGCACTCTTGCAGCCCTAAATTTTCGCGTATCTTTCTTGCCACAAGCTGACCAACAAAGGGAATTTTGAGCAGCAGTTGCAAACGATTGTTCGGCATTTTTGCCAATATTTTCGACTGAAATTTCGTCCACAGTCTCGGTACGGACAGAAAAGCCGTTGGACGAGCGTACTTAACGTCGTCAATGAAGGTATCGATGGACTCGGTAAAAAAGACTTCCGCAGGATTGTAGATCGAAGGCAGTTCAACCACGCAGCGTTTCTGTGATGTGCGCTAGAGGTAAATAAGACATCACACGTGTCGCCTCTGACTGGAAAAAGATTTCACTGCCAGAAATGGCAGAGGATGCCACATTTAAATAACTGAGCAGAACGCCTTTTGCCAGGCCGGTACTGCCGGAAGTGTAGATGATAGAAAAAGTATCGCTGAGCGCAGGCGTGTTGACCTCTGCAAGCGGCTCTAGTTTTGACAACCATGCATGCCAGTCCAACTGACAATCAACTTTGGCACTCGGCATAGCGATGGTGATTAAAGAATCGGGTAAGGCTTGGCAAAGCTCTTTACTATCATCGAGTTTGCCAATGAACATGGCTTTAACACCACTGTGCTCAATCACATACTTGATGTTGTCCGCACTGGCCGTTGGGTAGATAGGTACGCTGATAAGCCCAGCCATCATGATAGCCAAATCACAGATGTACCACTCTGCCGAGTTTTTAGCGATGATCGACACTTTATCGCCCGCCACTAACCCGGCATCAAGCAACCCTTTCGCTACCTTTCTGGCGGCCGTGTCCGCCTCTAGCCAAGTGTAGGTATGCCATTGTCGATCAACAGGTTGATGTAGCCAGACTTTATCAGGATGTTGCTTAACGTTGATTTTCAACTGGTCTAAAGGCGTGCGGTAGTTGCTCATGAGTAACCCTTCCTTAGTCGTTTGAGGTTGCCGTTCCATTGCGATGATGCGTCATAAACGATGGAAATCAGAGCTGAGATCCTCTCCAACCCTCAAAGAATATTTCGCATCTTATGGTCAGACCAGAATAGATTTGAGCAACATTTAATCAACAATTATTTAACATTAAGCCATTGTTCTGAGATATGGCTTTTTAATATTGTCCGTTACAGCTGATGCATTTATAAATTAAAGCGACTTGATATGGATGTGTCGCAACAATTCAGAGTACATTTGTTACCCCAAAGTGCGCTTGTCGAGAATGGTCATCGCCTAGCTGTGATTGTCCATTGCAATCCCAAAGTAGGTCATGACCTCAGATGCCACTTACGCGGTTAGCCGAGATGACTATTTGGCGCGCGGGTTCGGCTTGGTCAGTTTACTTTGGAACTGTTTGATGCTGTTTTTATTTTGCGTGCGGCGATTGGCTTTTTTGTCACGCGGAGCGCGCTTACTCTCACCCGTTGAGGGCTGATCCGTAACCGGGAAACCCTCTAGGTTCTGCACCGGCAATTCACGTTGCGTGAGGTGGCGAATGGCATTGAGCGCTTCCATTTCACCGTGGCACACCAGCGAAAGAGCAAGGCCTTGTTGCCCAGCTCGCGCAGTGCGACCGACTCGGTGTACATAGGTTTCGGCGTGCATCGGCAGGTCAAAGTTGATCACCACTGGCAGTTGTTCAATGTGGACACCGCGCGCTAAAACGTCCGTCGCAATCAGCACTTGGCTTTGGCCATTTTTGAGCTGCGCAAGCGCCGCCTCCCGCTCGCTTTGGCTTTTATCCCCATGCAATACACTGGCAGCGATGCCCGCTTTATTGAGCTTTTTACTTAAGCCATCGGCATGTTCTTTCGCACCAATAAACACCAACACCTGTGGCCATTGCTTTTGCTGCACAAGCTCAATCAAGGCTTTGGTTTTACTGCCTTTATTGACGAGATAGAGCGTTTCCGCCACATCTTGATTAGTGCTGTTTTGCGCGTGAGCCGCCAGTTGAACAGGGTCTTGCATCAGTTGCGCGACTTTGTGCTTTAGCTCATCCGAAAACGTCGCCGAGAACATCGCGGTTTGTCGTGTACGGGCGGTTTGCTCGGCAATCTTCTGCACCTCGGGCCAAAAGCCCATATCAAGCAGCCGATCCGCTTCGTCCAGCACCAGCGTCGTTACGCGGTTCAAGCTCAATCCACTTTGGGTGAGATCGAACAAACGTCCCGTCGTGGCCACCAGAATATTTGGGTTTCTCGGCTAGCGCATTTTGCTGCTCAATCTTATCTACCCCACCGCACAAGCAGAGCGTGTTCAGCCCTAACGGTTTGCCAACGTAAGTGAACACTTCACTTACCTGCATGGCTAATTCACGCGTGGGTACCAACACTAAGGCTTGCTGCTCGGGGCTGGTTTTTAAACGCTCAAGCAGAGGCAGACCGTAAGCCAAGGTTTTACCGCTGCCCGTATTCGCCAGCGCCAGCACATCTTTACCAGCCAACAGGGCTGGGATCACCAGCGTTTGGATGTCACTCGGCTGAACGATGTTTTTCGGCAAAGCCTGAATCAGTTCAGAGCTTAAAGAAAGAGAGGAAAATGGCATGGCAACGTACCTAGACGATAACAGAAACGGTATAAAGGCGAACTTTACCACGGGCGAATACCGCTGGCTAAGGGTTTGCTCGCCCATTTTGCCCTCTTGTTAGCCTGAGTACGCGGCGCAGAAAGAAACGTAAAATTTCGTGTGCGTCACAACTTTTTCAGCCTCGTCTATTTATTGAGCAATTTATCTGCTAATTTATCTTCAAAATAATGAAGATTAAAAATTATGACCGTTCAATACATTAGTAAAGAAGGCGCGGCGATCATGAATATCGCCCGCTATTTGATGACCACCACAGAAGGCGATCGCCTGCGCACCATTGAGTCGCTGTCAGAAGAGTTTGTGGTGTCCGTCGGCTTTATTCAAAAGGCGTTAACCACCATTGAACAGCGCGGCGCGGTGGTTTTATCCAAGCAAGGGCGCAATGGCACGTTTATCAGCCAGCTCAATTATCGCGAGCTGGTTGCGTGTGCAGGCATCAGCAATGTGGTATGTGCGATGCCATTGCCATATACCCGTCACTATGAGGGACTAGCCAGTGGTCTAAAAGCCCAGCTTGGCAGTTTGCCACTTTATTTTGCCCATATGCGCGGTGCCAGTGTGCGCGCAGAGTGTTTAAGAAATGGCACTTATGATGTGGCGATTATGTCAAAACTTGCTGCGAAACAGCTGGCATCAGGACTGGTCACCGCAATCGATTTAGGCGCAAACTCTTACTCTCACGAGCACCGTTTGATCTATCGCCAAGGGGAGTACGAGCAGATCCGCCGCGTCGGCGTCGATCCCGACTCACCCGACCAAAAAATTCTGACCAGCCAAGCGTTTGAAAACAAGCCAATTGAGATCGTCGAAATTCACTACGGCGAAAGTTTAACTCACTTAACCAATGGCGATATTGATGCGGTAGTTTGGCTACCAGAAGCGATCGACATGGAAAAATATGGCCTCGCCGAACAATCTTTGGCGCACTTACCAGCGTGCAAAGAGGCGTCTCAGGCGGTGATGTTGGTCAACGGTCACGCCCAGCACATTACGATTTTACTGCGCAAACTACTCAAACTTTCTCCACTGCTGGCACATCAGCAAGCCGTGGTGAAAGGGGAACTCACACCCAGCTATTAAAGGTGAACTATGCAACAACGTCTGGATCTCCTGCTGCAAGCCAGCGTCATTTCATCACAAGCCCATCGCGGCTGCGTGAAAGCGTTAGCACTACTCGACAGCACCTTCGCCATCGATCATGCAAGCGAGCAATATCAAATGGCCATCACTCACCTCGCGCGCGCCGCCGACCGAATTTGGCAACAGCAAGCGGTTGAAGAGGGATTGGATCCTGAGGTGCTTGAGGAGATACAAAGCGATCCGCACTATCCGCATCTGTTGCTGCTCCACCAAAAGGTGCTCGATGCGATGGGAATCACCGCTCTGCCAGCCAGTGAAGAGAGCTTTCTGCTCGCGAATCTTTACGCTTTGATGCAAGTTTCACAGGAGCCAGCGCTATGATGGACGCCACTGGGTATACCTACTGCCACGAACATCTGCATATTGATCTCTCAGAGCAAAAGCACAACCTTGACTGCCGCTTAGACCAATTTGAGCTGCTGTGTGGTGAGATGCGTGCCGTGCAACAACGCGGGGTACGTAACATCATCGAGGTCACCAACGCTTTTATGGGCAGAAATCCTCAATTTATTGAAAATTTAATCGATGCGACTGGTATTAATGTGTTGCTCTCAACGGGCTTCTACATCGAAGGCTTCTTTCCACAGGCGCTATATCAGATGAGTGCCGAGCAAATCGCCCAAGGGATGATTGACGAAATTGAGCAAGGCATTCCCGACTCTCGCCTCAAAGCCAGCCTGATCGGCGAGATTGGCAGCAGTGAAGCCCATTTTAGCCCCACAGAACAAAAAGTGTTCCAAGCGGCAGCCATCGCCCACCTACACACCGGACGGCCGATTTCCACCCACCAGTCCATGAGCACCATGGGCCGTGAACAGTTGCAACTGCTGCAGCGCTATGGGGTTGCGATGGATAAAGTCACCGTGGGCCACTGCGATCTGCGCGACAACCTCGACCATCTGCTGTGGATGCTCGATCAAGGCTGCTATGTGCAGTTCGATACCATAGGCAAAAACAGCTACTACCCCGACAGCAAACGTGCGGCCACGCTTGCGCTACTGTGTGAGCGCGGTTACGAGAAGCAGTTGATGTTGTCGATGGACATCACCCGCCGCTCGCATTTAAAAGCCAATGGCGGGCTGGGATTTAGCTACTTAATGGACGAATTTGTTCCCCTTCTCAAACAACACGGGATCTATCAAGCACAAATCGACACCCTACTCAGAACCAACCCTGCACGTTTATTCGCCGAATAAGCGTTTGAAATCATTAAGGATAGAAGATGAAAAAAATTGCCATAGCGGGTTTGCAGCGTGAGCAAATCAAACAACAGATAGAGACGGCCTTACCAGATGCCTTTGAATGCCACATTCTCACCGACATGGATGCGGCGGTGAGAGTGAAATCCGGGGAGATGGATTACTTCATCGGCTGTTGCAACACTGGCGCAGGCGGCGCGCTCGCCATGGCGATTGCCATTTTGGGTTATGCCCAGTGCTGCACGATCGCCAAACCATCCATCCAAGCCAAACAAGAAGAGATTCAAAGCTTTATCGATAAAGGTTGTGTGGCGTTTGGTCTCTCATTGGAGCACGTTGAACACGCCGTTCCCATGCTGATTCAACAACTCGCCGCCAGATAAGGAGTCACTATGGACATTCTGCACATTGGGTTAGTGGCTGCGCTTTGCGCCATGACCGCGTTAGTCGCCAATATGAGCGCGGCCGTGTTCCACGACGGCATTCGGCCAATTCTGCCCCAGTTGTTTGAGGGCAATATGACGCGACGTGACGCGGGTTCGGTTGCATTTGGCCTCTCGATCGGTTTCGTTGCGTCGGTTGGTATCTCTTTTACGCTCTCAACCGGATTATTAAACCCTTGGCTACTGTTTCTTCCGACGGACATTCTTGGCGTTTTGATCGGCAGCCGAGTACTCGCCGCGCTGGCGGGCGGTTTGTGGGGCGTACTGGTGGTCACCTCACTCGCCGGGGTCAATGCGGTCTTAACTGGCTTGCCGATTGATGCACTGGGCGCGCTAGGAGAACTCGGCACCCCCGTGATGTCGGCGTTTGCTCTCTTCCCTCTGTTGGCCATTTTCTATCAATTTGGCTGGAAAGCGGGGGCGATTGCTGCGGGCGTGATCCTGTTTGCTCGTTTGATGATCATGAAATTTACGGGAATCTACCCGGAATCGATCCAGATCTTTGTTGGCATGATGATGCTGGTCTTCTTCGCTATCCGTAAAGATTTGGCCGATCGCCGTGCGGGTATCACCCCTCCCGATATGTCAGGCTTGCACAGCATTTTTGAAGAGCGCAGTAAACGCATCGTCAAACATCTGCCTTTTCTGGCCATCACAGGCGCGCTGATTGCAGCGGTCTCTAACGGCGGCATTTTTGCCGGTTCGGAAGTCTCTATTTATTCACTGGCAGACGCGTTGAAACTCAGCGATCCCGCAGCGAAAGAGGCGGCCATCGGCCAAGTGGCGCTGTCTGAATTTATGCGCGGCCTTGGCTTTATTCCGCTGATTGCCACCACAGCTCTGGCTACCGGCGTTTATGGCGTCGTGGGGATGACATTCGTTTTTGTCGTCGGTTATCTCTCACCGAATATGGCCGTCGCGGTAGGGTTGGGGGCAATCACCATCTGCCTTGAAGTGTTCTTGCTGCGTGCCATTGGGCGCTTCTTAGAGCAGTTCCCATCGATTCGCAATGCGTCGGATAACATTCGTAACTCAATGAATACCTTGATGGAATTTGCGCTACTGATCGGCGGCGTTCTCGCCGTGATGAAAATGGGTTCGACGACAGGATTCACCATTTTCGCCATGCTGTTCTACCTCAATGAAGTGATGGGACGCCCAATCCTGAAAATTGCAGCGCCTGCGGTTGCCGCGATCTTAACCGGCGTTATCTTGAATGTTCTGCATCTACTTGGACTCTTCGCCATTTAATTTAAGCAATCCAATGAGCTGATCGTCAGCTTAATACCAGCAAGTTAAACATCGTTGATGGTTATTTAGCGCGTGCTGACCAAAGTCAGTGCCGGCTCAGCTCATGCCTAAAAAAGGGGAAAATATGTTTTTACACGCCTTAGAAAAGCAAAATCCCGACTTAATTACCGCCGCGCTACGCTTATTTAAACAGGGCCAGATACTGCCAGATAGCACCGTCATTGATGTCGACCAATTTCTTGCCAACGCCCAGCAGATGCGGCGCGTAGCCAATGAGCTGGGCATAAAGCTTTACGCCATGACCAAGCAGTTTGGCCGTAACCCCAAACTAGCGAAACTGTTAATTGAGCAGTGCGATTTTGACGGTATTGTGTGTGTCGATTTCAAAGAAGCACGCACGCTGGCCGCACAAGGTTTGCCCATCGCCAATGTCGGACATCTGGTGCAGCCGCCCAGCCATTTTGTTCCAACCTTAGTGGCGGCTATCAAACCGCAAGTCATTACTGTCTACAGTCTGGAAAAAGCACGGCAAATCTCTGAAGCGGCGTACAATGCAAAAGTGACACAAGGTTTGCTGCTCAAGTTCTATCATTCGCGCGACCAGTTGTACGTCAATCAAGAATCGGGCTTTGCGATCGAAGATCTCAAACAGGTCGTGGCGGAAATTCAGGCCATGCCCAACGTCTATATTGCAGGAGTGACCCATTTCCCCTGTTTTTTGTTTAACCAAACCTCACAAAAAACCGAACCAACCCCCAATCTGACCACGCTATTGGAAGCCAAGCTCGCTTTGCAAGCGCTCGGCGTCAACTGCGAGCAAGTCAACGCGCCCTCAGCCACCTGTATTGAAACCTTACCCCTACTGGCTAAATATGGCTGCACGCACGGCGAGCCGGGCCACGCCCTGACCGGTACCATACCCGGTAACGCGGTCAGCCTACAGGCGGAGAAAATCGCCATGCTCTATTTAAGCGAAATCTCTCACCATTATGGCGCCGACAGTTATTGCTTTGCCGGGGGATATTATCGCCGCGGCGCGCTCGAACATGGTTTGGTCTATTATCGCGGGCAAAACGAGCGCGTACGTGTGTATAACGACGATCACGACAGCATTGATTACCATCTGCGTGTTGCCGGCCACTACCCCATCGGTTTCTCCGGTGATCATGGCATATCGCACCCAAGTATTTGTCACCCGCAGTGACGTGATTCTACTCCGTGGCGTCGCCCAAGGGCAGCCCAAAATCATCGGCAGGTTCGATGCACTCGGCAACCGCATCGACCAAACGGAGGTGTGTGATGGCTAGATGTATCGTGGTGGTACTCGATGGCTTTGGCGTCGGTGAAATGCCCGATGTGGCAGAAGTGCGCCCGCAAGACTGCGGGGCCAATACAGCCGACAAGCTGCTGAACCATTTTCCGCTCAAGCGATTAGCGACGCTGGAAAAACTCGGCCTGCAAAATGTAGTGCGCAATGGCAAATCCGTTATGCAGGCTAACTCCTTGGCCAACACAGGTAAAGCGGAGCTGGCTCATCAAGGCGGCGACACCTTTATGGGCCATCAGGAAATCATGGGCACTCGCCCCAAAGCGCCGCTCGTTCAGCCTTTTCAAGCCGCATTGCCCGCTATTGAACAGGCACTTATTGAGCAAGGCTATCGCGTGGAAACCATCACTCGTCAAGGGTTGTCCCTTCTACTGGTCGAAAGCGCGGTGGTGATTGGCGACAATCTTGAAGCGGATCTTGGACAAGTGTACAACTTGACCTGTAATTTCCATCTGCTGTCATTTTCCGCTTTGCTCGACATCGCACAAGTGGTGCGCTCGGCCAACTCCGTCAGCCGCAACATCGCCTTTGGCGGCCACATTGGCTCTCCAGGACAAGCTGCCAGTATGCAGCGCATCTTCAACGCAATTGAAATCAAACCCAATGGTGCTGGTCAAGACACCTATATTGGCATCAACGCTCCGGACAGCGGCGTGTACGACAACGGCTTTCAGGTGGCGCATTTAGGTTATGGCGTTGATGCGACGACTCAAGTACCGTGGCTGTTGCATCAGCAAGGTATCACCACATGGCTGTATGGCAAAGTGGCGGACATTGTGCAAAACCGAAACGGACACTCGTATTTATCGGTGGTGGATACCGATGAGGTCTTTCGCCTGCTCAACCACGACCTCGAGCAGCAAAACGACGGGTTTTTCTGCGCCAATGTGCAAGAAACCGATTTATCCGGCCACCAGCAAGATCCCAAGCAATATTGGCGCATCTTGGAAAAAGCCGATGCGGGTCTTCGCCAAGTGATGGCGCAGATGGGCGCTGAAGATCTGTTGATTGTCATGGCCGACCACGGCAATGACCCATTTATTGGCCACAGTAAACACACTCGGGAACAGGTGCCTTTGCTGGCGTATCGGCAAGGCAAGCAGTCTCTGGAGTTGGGGCAGCGCAAAACACTGTCGGATGTTGGGGCGACAGTGTGCGCCTTCTTCGCCGCTGAGTTACCGGAAAACGGGGTAGCGATTGAGGCTTTACTCGATTGATCTCAGAATGCTCGCTACTTTTAAATAGGAAAGACCAACGCTGGGTTGGTCTTTTTCATTTTAAGGCGAAGGTGTTTGAAGAAGAATAAAGCGATCCGTTACAACACCGCTTTGCGTTTGGGCAAAAAGACTTCCCCAAGCATGCAGCGCACTGAACCGCCGCCAATATCTTCAATCGTCGTTACGTCAAATGGCAGCAACTTACCGTGCGTGGCCAGTTGGTTGCGCTGCGCTTCTGAAAACGCATCATAAGCCGATTGCGACATGGCGATCACTTTGCTGCCATTGACGGTTTCAAGTTGCAAGATGTTGCCGCAAAAACGGTTCATCTGCTCAATGGAAATCGAGATCACTTGCTTATCTTTCGCCAACGCTTTGAGCACGAAACGACGTTCAAACTCGGGGATCACTTCATCGCAAATCACACAAAATTGCTCACCAATCGCCATCATTACATTGGTGTGATAGATCGGCTTGCCAGACGGTAAGCGTGTTTGAAAAGAGATCACGCGCGGGTAGCCGATACGTTTGGCATACTCTTCCAGCACCAAGCGATCACAACGTTGTGACAGGGCGGCATAAATGGTTTTGTTGCAATGATCGATCACCATCACGCCCGTGCTTTCCAAAAATGCCTGATCGTGGGTGTATTGGGTCAGTGAATCTTGGTGGGTCACTTCTCGCCCTGCGGCGATGAGCGCGTCAATCAAAGCTTGCGGGCGAACTTCTTCCCGGCGGTTTTCACACGCCATCGGAAAAGTGAAAAAAGCGCCCTCTTCGGTAGTACTAAACCAGTTATTCGGGAAAACGGCGTCCGGCGTTGCCACAGAGGATTCGGGGTAGTCAAACTCCACCACTTGCACCCCTTCCTGACGCAGTTTACTCACCATCGCTTTAAACTCCGCCATGGTTTTTTGTCGCACTGCCTCTTGGCCGAGGGAGATTTGATTCTGAAATTCGTTGTCGCGAGCGGTCTCTTCATTAAAACGAAACTCTTTCGGCGGCACCATCACCACGCAGTTGGCGTTTTGTCGCACGCTCTGTTTCGATAGATTTGTCTCATTCGGTAACAACATCGGTTCATTCCTTCTAACTAGATTAGGCAGATTGTAAAATTAATGTTAACCATGTTTTTACTGATTTTAAGCATAGCATACGCCCCCTTCAGTAATAGTTACTCTAGAAGTGAGGGATGACAGAAATATTTATCGACACCTCGCCGATAAACAAACTATTTCGTCTCCAGAGTGTCGCCTGCGCCGAACCATTGTCTTAAAGACATAACCAACTAGTTACATTTGCCGCGTCAATCCGTTAGACTACTTTTTGCCCTTCCAAGCCACTCTGTCTCGTTTTACCCGCACTTTACGTCCGTGTGGGTGCATTACTTTAGGACGCGTTATGTTTAAACGATTTGAAAGCTTTACCAATCCGTTTCCGGCCGGACAGCCGGAGCAGCCACCAGAGGGATTACTGGCATTTTGCCGCTACTACACTCGTGGCTTTGAAAAACCGCTGATTTTGATGTCACTGTTGTCAACCATTGTCGCCATGGTCGAAGTCTCCCTGTTTGGCGCAATGGGCCAACTGGTGGATTGGCTGAGCAATAGCGACCCTCGTACCTTTATCGAGCAAAACCAACGCGAGCTGATTTACTACGGCTTGGTGCTGTTGGTGGTGATGCCCACGCTCGTCGTGGTTTATTCGCTGGTGGTGCACCAAACCCTGCTCGGTAACTATCCGATGTCGATTCGCTGGTTAGCGCACCGTTATCTGCTCAATCAGAGCCTGAACTTTTATCAGGATGATTTTGCCGGCCGCGTCGCTACCAAAGTGATGCAAACATCGCTGGCAGTGCGTGAATCGGTGATGAAAACCATGGATGTGTTCGTCTATGTTTCGGTTTACTTCACCAGCATCATCGTGATGCTGGCGGCGGCCGACTGGCGTTTGATGGTGCCGATGGTGATTTGGCTGCTGATTTACATCGCCATTCAGCTCTACTTTGTGCCAAAGCTGAAAGATGTCGCTTCTGAACAAGCAGACGCGCGCTCCACCATGACCGGGCGTATCGTCGATAGCTACACCAACATTCAAACCGTGAAGCTGTTTTCGCACAGCAAGCGGGAAACGCAATACGCCGAAAACGGTATGCGCGAATTTCTGGGCACTGTCTATCGACAAATGCGCCTCGTTACGGGCTTTAACATCGCCGTGCAAGTCACCAACTATGTGCTGGTGTTTTCCATCGCGTCGCTCTCTATCTATTTGTGGCTGGGCGGCGCAATCAGTGTCGGCGCGATCGCGATTGCGGTCAGTTTGGCACTGCGCATCAACGGCATGTCGATGTGGATCATGTGGGAAGTCGGCGCGCTGTTTGAAAACATGGGTACTGTGGTTGACGGGATGAAAACGCTGGCAAAGCCGATTGCCATCCAAGATAAACCGCAAGCCGCTGAGCTCACGGTGACACAAGGCGGAATCGAGTTTGAAGATGTCAGCTTCCACTACGGCGAGAACAAAGGGGTGATCAACCATCTCAATCTGAGCATCAAACCGGGAGAGAAAATCGGCTTGGTGGGCCGCTCTGGCGCAGGAAAATCAACGCTGGTTAACCTGTTGCTGCGCTTTCACGATGTGGAGAGTGGCAAGATCAGGATCGATGGGCAGACTATCTCTGAGGTCACGCAAGATTCGCTGCGCGCGCAGATCGGTATGGTGACGCAAGACACCTCACTGCTGCACCGCTCGATCCGCGACAACATTCTTTACGGCAACCCAGACGCCAGCGAAGAAGAGCTGCTGCGCGCCACCAAACAGGCGCACGCCCATGAGTTTATCGAAACGCTGACCGATCCGTTTGGTAATGTTGGCTACGATGCACAAGTGGGCGAACGCGGGGTGAAACTCTCTGGCGGCCAGCGCCAACGCATTGCTATTTCTCGCGTGTTGCTCAAAGACGCACCACTGCTGGTACTCGATGAAGCGACCTCTGCGCTCGATTCCGAGGTGGAAGCGGCAATCCAAGAGAGCTTGAATGAGCTTATGCAAGGCAAAACGGTGATCGCGATTGCCCACCGACTCTCGACTATCGCGCAGATGGATCGGCTGATCGTGCTCGATAAAGGCAACATTGTCGAGCAAGGAACGCATCAAGAACTGTTGGATAACAAAGGCATCTACGCGCAGCTTTGGGCACATCAAACTGGCGGGTTCCTCGCCGACGATTGCCCAGAGGAGAACAGCAAGATCGCCTAAGTCCTGTCGAAAAATACCCATGTGTTGCCCTAAGCCCCGTTCATTCGGGGCTTTTTTAAAGAGAAACGTGCGCTTAAACCTCCATGCGAGGGTGGCTTAGATCACAAAATGTGATTAAAATCGCCGCACCGATGACTTCAACTCAAATCAGATTTTGTACTAATGAACAAAAGCTTAATCACTAATTTGCTGTCGCTTGGCGCTTTAGCTGCGGGTTACGCGCTAAGTAACGATTACCTTCTTTATGCTGGCCTATTTGCTTTTTCAGGGGCGATCACTAACTGGCTAGCAATTCATATGCTGTTTGAAAAAGTGCCGGGGCTGTATGGTTCAGGGGTCATTCCAGCGCGTTTTGAAGAGTTCAAAGCGGCGATCAAAACCCTGATGATGGAACAATTTTTCACCCGCGAAAACATCGACAAATTCCTCAACAAAGAGATGGCGGGTGGTAAGAGCCTCAATCTTGAGCCGATCATCGCCAAAGTGGATTTCAATCCAACGTTTGATTCTTTGGTCGATGTGATCGCCCAATCGCAGTTTGGCGGCATGCTAGCGATGTTTGGTGGAACAGAAGCCTTGGTGCCACTCAAACAACCTTTCGTAGAAAAAATGCAGGCGGCCATGGTTGAGCTTAGCCAGAGCGATAGCATTAAGCAGGCGTTAAAAGAAGAGTTGGAAGCGCCCGCCATGATGGAAGAAATCCAAGCCAATATTGAAAACATCATCGATCAGCGTCTCAACGAGCTGACGCCGAAAATGGTCAAAGAGATGGTGCAAAAGATGATCAAACAGCATTTAGGCTGGCTGGTGGTTTGGGGCGGCGTGTTTGGTGGCTTAATTGGCCTTGTCACTGCGGTAATTGCGTAACTTGGCGGCATCTGCCACAGCAAACAAACTTCAACTCGCAATTAAAAACGCCCGCCAATTTGGCGGGCGTTTTGCAGTATGTCGACCAGAACATTTCGCTATTTTTTGGGCGCATCGAAAGACTGCGAAAAATCGAGCGAAGATTTCTGTGGATAGCTCGATGACGAGGCGGGATCTTCGTCAGTCTCAACGGTATCCGCCAGCAAGGTTTCCTCATACGCAGCGTCATCACTAAGCAACTGAGTCTCTGCATCTAGCGGCTTTTCCAACGGGGGAAAGTACGCTGGACGTTTGTAGACCTTGTTTAGCGCCTTGATGATCGAATGTTTGCCGACTTTGCCCGCTTCTAGCTTCTTCATTAGCGGTTTTGCTACCGACTGCAAGCCGACAACAATATCTACACCAATTTTGGTCGCGACCTGATCACGCATTGCCCGGGCTTTTTCATAACCAAAATGCGACGCCAGAAATAGCCACACGTAGGCCAACGCATTGCCCGTTTTGCCGTAATCGCGCCACGCTTCACCAGCATGGAACATCGCTTCCGCACTGCCTTTTTCTGCCGCGCGCTCCAGCCAGTAGGTTCCTTTGGTGTGATCTTTACTGGTACCCAAACCACTTAAGTAACTTAGACCAAGCTGAATTTGCCCATCAACGCTACCCAAATCCGCCGCTTTGTGATACCACTCAAAGGCACTATCACTTGATTTATCTGGATTTTGATAAGACTGGCTCCAATCACCCATAAACAGCATGGCATCTAAGTTACCTTCCGTGGCCGCTTCTTCCACTAAGCCGTAACCTTTGGGAATGTTCTTTTCCACCCCGCGGCCGTTGACTAAGGCTTTCCCTGCTTCAAACTTAGCCCCAAGGTTACCTTCTGCGCCAGCAATTACCAAACGCCAGAAGTTGGCTTGCTCCTTGAGCACCATATCTTCGCGCATGCGTTCGCTCATGCGCACAATGCCATACATGCAATTGATGTTATCCAAACGTGCACCTTTGTTGTACCAATAGAGCGCTTCTTTTAAATTGGTGCGTTCTGCTTCCTTGGCTAAAAACAAAATGGTTGGAATGTGCCCACTCTCCGCCTTAAAAAGGCGTTCTTGCCGTTCCTGTTCTCGCGCTTTTTCAATCGCCCTGCGATACGCTGCCTCTTTTGCTTTCCTTTCCTGTTCTAGACGCTGCTTCCTTAATGACAGCGAAAACATCCAGACAAAAACCAACAGCAATGAAAGGCTGGTAGCACCAATTGCAACCGCCATCATACTCATAGTGTCATTTCTTTTATCATTGGCTCATCCCAAGCTCAATTAAACCACGCCTTTTGCTAAGTTTAACGGCTTTTATCGCAAATTCTTGAGCTATTCTACGAGGATAGCCAAACCGACGCCGCTTTCTTCAGTCACTTGCTCCCTCGCTCTACGCCCCCACTTAGGATGAGTTCAATGCATTTCATATTCGCTAAATTAGCCGCTGACCAACCCTACATCTGCAAGTGAATAAACAATGAAAAAACAAAAATATTCAGTTTATCAAGTTTTTACTCGCCTATTTGGCAACCAAGGCACACAAAATCAACCTTGGGGAACGTTAGAAGAGAACGGCATCGGCAAGTTCAGCGATTTCAATGACGACGCGCTTGCGGCGATCAAACAACTCGGTATTAGCCATATTTGGTACACAGGTGTTCCGCATCACGCTTTGGTGCGCGACTACCAAGCCTACGGCATCAACAACGATCACCCGGCAGTGGTCAAAGGGCGGGCCGGCTCCCCCTATGCGGTCAAAGATTACTATTCGGTCAACCCAGATCTGGCCGACAATCCGGCCGAGCGCATGGCCGAATTCGCCGCGCTGATTGAGCGCACTCATCGCCACGGCATGCGCGTTATCATCGATATCGTGCCGAATCATGTCGCACGAAAGTATCATGGATTAAACAACCCTGAAGGGGTGTGCGACTTTGGTGCTGATGACGACACCTCGGTCGAATATCACCGCGACAACAACTTCTACTACATCCCCGGCCAAGCGTTTCAACTGCCGGATATTCCAGCGCAGTTTTCTCCCCTTGGCGGCGAAGCGCACCCACAATTGGCACAGCCGTATGAGGAATTTCCCGCCAAGTGGACCGGCAATGGCTCACGACTTGCCAAACCCAACTTTGATGACTGGTACGAAACGGTGAAAGTGAACTACGGCGTGCGACCCGATGGCAGCAAAGATTTCGCCGAACTGCCAGCCGATTACGCGCAGCGTTCGTTTGAGGAACACTTTGCCTTTTGGCAACAGCAAGAGGTGCCGAGCTCTTGGCGCAAGTTTCGCGATATCGCGCTGTTTTGGCTCGATTTTGGCGTCGATGGCTTTCGCTATGACATGGCCGAAATGGTGCCGGTTGAGTTTTGGAGTTACCTCAACTCACACATCAAGATGCGCAACCGCGATGCGTTTCTGGTGGCGGAAGTTTACCAACCTCATCTGTATCGTGATTACATTCATCTGGGCAAAATGGATTACCTGTATGACAAGGTGGACTTGTACGATGGGCTAAAAGCGGTCATCCAGGGCAAAGCGTCCACGGCGATTATCGGTGAAATTCAAACCAAGATGATGGATATTGAGCACAATATGCTGCATTTCCTCGACAATCATGACGAGCAGAGGCTGGCCCACGCCGAATTTGCCGGCGACGCCGATTATGGTCGCCCGGCCATGTTAGTCTCAGCACTGCTGAGCAGTTCTCCCAGCATGATCTATTTCGGCCAAGAGGTCGGCGAGGCGGGCAATGAAAACGCGGGCTTTGGCCTGCCAAGTCGTACCTCGATTTTTGACTACATCGGTGTGCCGGAACATCAGAAATGGATGAACAACGGCCTGTTTGACGGTGGCCTGTTGAGCGAAAAACAAAAAGCGCTGCGCGCCTTTTACGTCCGCTTACTCAACTTCAGCCTCAATTGCCCCGCTCTGTGTGGCGAGTATATGGATCTCTATCCACTTAACCAAAGAGCACTCGGCCAGCATTGCCATCTGTTTGCTCGCTTTGCTCAGCAAACGCTGGTTTTGGCGGCGAGTAATTTCTCTGCTGATCTGAGTAATACGTGCCATGTGACGCTGCCTGAAAAGTTGCTCAGCCAGTTCGGCCTGAGCGACGGAAGCTATACACTCAGCGACGCGGTTGGCGAGCAAGCCGACATTCAGTTGCAAGTACAGCAAGGGCAAGGGGACGTCTGGATTGAACTGCCGCCCTTTGCGGCCAGCGCTTGGGTGTTGCAGCAATAAACGGCCGCGCGACATAGCCAAATTCCGCCAAGACTGGCGAGGCAATATTTAGTTTTTGGGCTTGTTCACAAATTCGCATTAAGGTGACAAGCCCGTTGACTTGATAACACGGTTTAGAAGCGTTGCAATAGAGTGTGATATCGATTTTTCCTATATCACTGCATCGCTTAGCTATTTCTCCCGCCAGAAAAGAGACGTTAATATTCCACTCAGAACATATTAAACGGAATAATAACAATGAAACGAGTCATCAAAACCCTTTCTGTCTGTACGCTTGCAACCTTGATTGCCACGCCGGTCATGGCGATGCAAGAGGGCGAAATCACCATCTGGATCAACGGCGATAAAAGCTATGAAGGTCTGGCGCAAATTGGCAAACAATTTGAGCAAGATACCGGCGTAAAAGTGATCGTCCAGCACCCAGAATCACTGGAAGCCAAATTCCAACAACACGCGGCCACAGGCGGCGGCCCAGACATCATCTTCTGGGCACATGACCGTTTCGGCGGCTATGCAGAAGCGGGCCTGTTGTATGAAATCAAACCAAGCAAAGCGTTTAAAGAGAAGCTGGTTGATTTCAGTTGGGACGCCGTGACCGTCAACGGCAAAATTGTCGGTTACCCATTGGCGATCGAAGCACCTTCGCTGATTTACAACAAAGACTTACTGCCAAACCCGCCTAAAACATGGGAAGAGCTGCCTGCGATTCAAAAGCAGATGCAAAAGCAAGGCAAGCAAGCGATCATGTGGGACATCAAAAACGCCTACTTTACTTGGCCGGTGATCTCATCTGGTGGCGCGTTTGCCTTTGAGAAAATCGACGGTGGCTACAACGCCAAAAGCACTGGTGTGAATAACCCAGCCGGCGTCGCAGGCCTGCAGTTCCTCGTCGACATGGTTAACCAAGGCGTACTCAACCCAGACATGGATTACTCCGTTTCAGAAGCTGCCTTTACCAAAGGCGAAGCGGCAATGACCATAAACGGTCCTTGGTCGTGGGGCAACTTGGACAAAATGAACGTCAACTACGGCGTGGCTGTTTTGCCTACCTTAAACGGCGGTAAAGGCAATCCGTTTGTTGGCATTCTCAGCGCGGGCATTAACTCGGCCAGTCCAAATACCGATCTCGCGGTCGAGTTTTTAGAAAACTATCTGTTTAAAGATGATGCGCTGAAAACCATGAACGACGATAAACCGCTTGGCGCGGTGACGTTGAAGTCATTCCAGAAAGTGCTAGAGAGCGACGAGCGCATCCGATCCACCATGATCAACGCGGAAAATGGCGAAATTATGCCAAACATTCCGCAAATGACCGCTTACTGGTTTGCCGAAGGCGCCGCGATTGATAACGCCATGCAAGGCAAACAGAGCGTTAAACAAGCGCTCGATACCGCAGCCAAACAGATCACTAAATAACATTTTCATCGTATCCTTGGCACAGTTTCGCTGTGCCTTTTTTCGTTTTTGGGAAGAAAATGATGCCTATGCCCACTTTGTATTTAAAAGGCACCTTTAACGGTTGGGGACTTGATACCCCCTTTGTGCCAATTTCTGACTCACAGCTGCAAGTCAGCGTGGTGTTTTCCGCCGACCGCCATCAATGCAAAATTGCCGATATGGATGGCAGCGCGCAATGGACACTGGCCGCGCACCCAACCCAAGCAGTAGCGCTTAATCTCGATCAGCCACAAACGCTGATCAGCACCCAAGGCATCGGCAACGATCTCGCCTTTACTCCCAGCCAAACTGGCCGTTTTACCTTGACGCTGGACTTATCCGGCACCGCTCCCACGCTGACCATCACCTCTGGCGCAAGCAACCAACAAGCGCTCGCCCAGCGCGCGCTGCTTGATAGCGAGCTCCAAGCCGAATGCGATCCGCTGCCAACGATCGAGACACGTCAAGGTGCTCTTTCGGCCAACGAGCTGTTCGATACCCTCGCCATTGAAGAGACTGGCTCCTTTGCGTTTGTGTTTGGCGATAACGTCGATGGCTACTACGAAGGGCGCAGCCACTGCTTTGTTGGCGCAGGCCGTTATCGACATCATCAAGGTTGGTACTTAGGCGGCTTTGCCGCTTTTGTCGATGGCAAACTGCTAGATAAAACCCAAGCGAGCAGCGCGCGTTTACTCCCTTACGGCATTGAGCACCTGTTTGCCAGCCATAGCCGAGATCGCCTCTCGCTGGCGGCAGGGCAACGCTTGGTGACACTCAGCGTCGAAAGCCAAAGCGAGGCGGTGCTTTCGCTGCTGCCGGAGCTTAATCTCGGCCTCAACGACTGCACGATTGAAGCGATTGACGACGTGGTATTGATTGCGGTGAAACCTGAGCTGTGCCCAGAAAGTGCGCCACGCTTTATCGCCATCAGCGCCAATCAAGCCATTCGCGCCAAAGAGGTTAGCTTTGATGCGTATCCTGCGCTTGATACCGCTGTGCATCTCAACGGGCAAAATTGCAAATTGATGCTTAGCACGGTTCGAGAAACCACTCAACTGAGTGTTTATCTCTGCTTTGAGCACAACTCAGCAGAGGCGCTGCACAAGGCCAAACTGGCCGCCAAACAGCACGCCGAAAAGCAGCATCAGCAGCAAATTTATCAGTTCCTGACCGACAATTACCTATGGTGTGACGATGTGCAATACAACCGCGCAGTGATGTGGGCGAGGCTCGCCAGCCGCACGTTTGTCAGCCATGAATTTGGCGCTGGTATTTGGGCCGGTTTACCGTGGTTCAAAGATTGCTGGGGGCGCGATACCTTTATTGCCCTTTCCGGCACGTCACTAGTAAACGGTGCGTTTGACGAAGCGCGTGAGATCATCCGTAATTTTGCCGCCATGCAGAAGGTGGATCTGGATGACGTCAATCATGGCCGCATTCCCAACCGCGTCACCAGTAAAACCAACATCATTTACAACACCACCGATGGTACGCCGTGGATGATTCGCGAAGTGATGGAATACATCCACTACAGCGGTGACATGGCGTTTGCCGAGCAGATCTATCCTGTGGTGAAACGCTTTATCCAAGGGGTAGAGAAGCACTACTTAGACGATGATGGTTTGATGTCGCACCGCGATCCGGATACGTGGATGGACGCCAAAATCAATGGCCAGATCCCGTGGTCGCCACGTGGACCGAAAGCCAACGACATTCAGGCATTGTGGTTTGAGAGCCTGCAAATTGCCGAGCAGTTAGCCCACTGGCTGCAAGATTCGGCCTTTGCCGCGCATTGCGAGAAACTCAGCCAGCAAGTGGCGCAGAGCTTTGTAGCGAAATTTTGGAATCCAGAGAGCCAGCGCTTGGCCGATTGCCTGCGGGCCCAAGATATTGCCGATGAAAGCACTCGGCCAAATCAGTTACTCACTTTGACTATTCCGCTCAAACGCAATCTGATTTCTGCCAACATTGCGCAGCACGTGGTGAAAAACAGCGTTGAGCAGTTGCTCTTTCCGTGGGGCATTTGTTCTTTGGCGCAAGATCACCGCGATTTCCACCCGTATCACGACAATCGCAGCGAGTACCACAAAGACGCGGCTTACCACAACGGCACCATTTGGGGCTGGAACGCCGGATTTACCGTCAGTGCTTTGTGCCAATTCAAGCAGCAAGATTTTGCTTATCAGCTGAGTAAAAATCTCGCTCAGCAGATCTTAACCCAAGGGCATCGTGGCACCATGAGTGAAAACCTCGATGCGTATCAAGCGGATGAAAAGGCGTTGGTGATGACAGGCACTTACGCGCAAGCGTGGTCCGTCTCTGAATATGCGCGCAACGCGCAGCAAGATTATCTCGGCTTTAACCCGCGCCTCGCCGAGCAACGTATTATTTTGCGCCCGGCCCTACCAAGCGCTTGGCAGCAGGTCAAAGCGCGCCTGCCCTTTGGTCAAGATAATGCGCTGTGGTTTGAGATGACAAGCAACAAGGATGGCACTGTTTACAGTGTAAAAGCCGAACGCGACGAGCCATCAATAACCTTGCTGCTGGAGCTGGAGACGAGCGACAAACATCTGCAAATCACAGGGACGCTGCAAAGCGAGCTGCAGGTAACTATCCGCCATGGCGAGGTCATTTGCTCCCCGAGCGATGTGCACTGCGTGGAAAGTGCGGCGGTGCACTATCCATTGCTCGATGGGCTCTGCTTTGCTCAACCTGACTGGCAACGCGAGCATTCAGCGCTGACACAGAGTGACTACTTGCTGCAAAAGCGCATGACGGAGAAGCTCAACATCGCACAAGATTAAACGCGACAGAACAGATCACGACCAAGAAAAAAGCACTGGCGACCCCAGTGCTTTTTATTGGTGGCTTGTTATTGATTGGTGTTCAAGCTCAAGCCTTTTCGGCTGGCAAAGCCCAACGCGCAAAGTGTGGAAAGCGCAGTGACCAAGCGAGCTCATTGTGCTGATGACCAGCCCCTTCGATATACTCCACCTCAAGGTTGGTTTTGTTTTGTAGCAGCGCGTGCATATCGCGCGAGCCTTGCAGATAGACTTGGGCAAAATCACTGCGGGCGTGATCGCTGGTTTCGTCACTGCCCATATCCATATAAATACGCATTGGGTAGCTAAGCGTGGTGCGCTCGACCAAATCAAACATCGCTTGACGATTAAACCAGAACGCCGGAGAAAAAATGCCCAAAACACCAAATATCGCCGGTCGCGTCATTCCCGCATACAAGCTGATGTAACCGCCCATCGAACTGCCCGCAATGACTGTGTGCTGGCGGGCGCTCAACGTCCGATAATGCTGGTCGATATAAGGTTTGAGCGTCTCTGCAAGAAAACGTACATACGCTTCGCCTTCGCCACCCGAAGCGTGCAGCCCCTGCTTATCGCGTCCGGGCAACGCAAACTGCGCATCCATTTGCCACGGAGAGTATTCATTAAAGCGACGTAAATCCTCTCCACAGTCGATGGCGACCACAATCGCGCCCTGTCCTGATTGCTCATGCAGCGCATCTAACGCTTCCCCAACCCGCCAACTACGGCCATAACCAGCGGTGGCATCGTCAAACACATTCTGTCCATCCTGCATGTAAATCACTGGGTAGCGACACTGGGTGGTGTGATAATCACGTGGCAGATAGAGACGAACGGCTCGCTCGCGCGCCAACTGCGGCATGTGAAAAGCATCCAGAATCTGTAAACGTTCAGGATCAAATGCCATGACAAGCTCCTTAAAAATAAGACGCTCACAAGGAGCGTCTAAGAACGAAGGGGTTTATTTCATCTGATTGACCGCGCGGACAAACGTTTCTTGCGCGCCGGGAATATTGAGCGCTTTGGCTTCATCCAATAGGCTCAACGCTTTGGGGATGTCACCTGCGGCCACCGCTTGTTCAATTGCGGATAAGTAGAACTGCTGCGACTCTGGCTGTGCTTTAATGGTTTTTTCTACGACTGGCGTTTGTACCGATTGTGCGGCTTCTGCCATGCGGAATGGACGCAATTTACGCGTCTCAACCTGCAACTCAATACGTCCGCCTAAACGATAGGTATAAACAGGATCAACCACCATCGGCATCACTTCACCAAATTCTTTGGCACGTACTTTCGCTGGATGGTCAACCGTCACTTGCTTGCCCAATTGATCGGCAGGGGTATAAATCACAACGTAAGGCGTTTGCTCTGCGTTGGTGGTGAATTTTTCAATATAACGGGTGCGGGTGAACGCATCGGACGGCAAAATCTGGAAATCTTGCAGTTTTAAGGTCTCAACCACCTGAAACTGTTTATCCAGCAGCAGCACTTCTGGCGCAAACACCGAATCGTCAATCATCAGACTGGAGACCGTCACCGTGACATCGCCGCTGCGCTCGCTAAAGCGAAATGCAGCAAAGTGGCTGTTGCCCGCCGCAAAAGTGCCTACTGGTGAGGCAAGATCGACATCAAACTTGAGATCTTCGTTATCGTTAAGCTGAGCATAAGGAAACTGAGCAAAGTCGCTGCAACAGACTTCGGCATTAGTCGGAGGAGTAAGCTCTGTCTGCAGCTTGGCATCCGATGCACAACCGGTAAGTAAGGCACCCAGCACAACTGCCAACAAAGAGTGTTTATTTTTCATTTTATTTCTCACTATAGGTTGTAGGATACAAAGTCAAAAAGGCAGCCCGTGGGCTGCCTTTAATACTAAATGGTTTAGAACCAAATTTCAGTGTGGACACCAAAGACAAATTGGTCTTTTCCGTTTTCGATACCAATAACACCCGCACTAGTCTCATCATCCGCTTTGATGTAGCTGATGTAAGGCTTAACTTGTGGACGACCAAAGTAATCTGAGTTTGCTGTAAATGCGGTCGCAATCTCTAAGTTGATAACTTTCGTCTCATCCGCGTCTTTTCCTCGACCCCAAGCACCTGGGTTACCAAGCTCTTCATTGCCATAAGATGCTGTCGCTTCTAGACGAACATTGTCGCTTAGTTTGTAAGAAGGACGAGCAGCTAAAATCCAACGAGTAAGGTCTTCTTGCCCAAACAGGGTATCCAAGCTTGTGAAGTATGTTGCTTCCGTACCTAGTTGCATCTTATCTGAGATGTTCAATACACCGTAAGACGTGAAAAATAGAGACTCAGCTTTGTCATCACCGCCTGACCAGCCACCGAAGTTCACACCGCGGTTTTGCATTACACCTTTACCGTATGCAATCGCGGTTTGAGTCCAACCGTCTAGGCCGTAGTAGCTTGTATTTAGAGTCACCGATGCGCCGACGCCGTCATCATCTTTACCATCTTTTGCTTGGCGACCAAGTTTTAGGTCGAAATCAAGGCTACCAATACCAGCATCAACACCGTAGAAGTACAGGTCAATAGAAGAGTTGGTTTGACGAGTATTATTCGGATTTGCGCTTCCTGCATCTGGATCGGCCATTACGTATGCAACACCTGCAGTTTTACCCGCGAGTTTAGTTTGAATACCCGCACCAATACCTGAGGATTGCTTCCAGAACTCACCCGATAGAATACCTGCGCTACGGTTTAGGAAACGTTGACCACCCCAAATAGAGGTGTCTTCACCAAGAATGCCACCTAGCTCAACAAACGCTTCTTTCACCTCAAACTGAGCTGTATCGTTTGCTTTTTGGCTACCAGAAGAAGAATACGCGTAAGAGTTACCGTTACCGTACTCAGCACGCAAATTGTAATTCGCCCAAACACCGTTCTCGTATTCAGTGTGTTTTTTTACTGTAAACTCAACTTGGTTAGTGCTCTTGCCGTGAGTACCAGCCGTTAAATAGTCAGGTTTACCAAATTCAGTATCAGTGGTGGTGCCATCAACAACACGCACGTTAGAAGACATATAACCGTGAACTTCCCATCCGTCGGTTGTAACGTCAGTTCCAGCAGCGAAGGCAGTACCCGCTGCTAAAGTAGAAGCCACTGCGGCAGCGATCAAACTTACTTTTTTCATTCTTAGCTCCATTAAGGGTATTTATCGTTCTTTCTCCCCGCTCGCTCTCAAGATGAAGTAGGCAGTAAAAATCACCTAAAGAAAGAGAGGTAAGATGGGACAAAGTCCCCAGTTGTTTCAACACCGACTATGCTAAGAGAGGAGGAACAGAATAGCGTCCTCCACCCCCAAAAAAAATGGGGGGATGAGAAAGGAGGATAGATTTTACCGAACGATGTTTAATAGAGCAGGATCACTGAATTAGGGTGGAGTTAGTAACTTTGCTAGAGATCTTCGCGCTACAAAGTGAGGCACAATTCATATTTTTGCCAACAATGATAGGTAGAAAGTAATTTTATTACATTTATATTAATCTCTAAGGGGCGCTTGACCTCTTTGTGACAAAGTTTTTTACTAATAGTTCCGAATATGGATAAAGACCCAAGAAAAATAGCTATGACAGCATCGCTCTCACGCCCATACCCTCTGGGCGCTACGTTACACGAAACGGGGTGCAACTTTGCCATACATGCACCGGACTGTCCGTCGATTCGTTTGGCTCTGTTTGATGAAAAAAAACAATTTAAAACCTATGAGCTAGAAAATGAGTACGCGGGCATTCGTTACACTTTTGTTCCGGGCATTAAAGCCGGGCAAAAGTATGGCTACCTAGTGGACAGCGAAGAAGGGCCATTGCTCCTTTCCGATCCCTATGCCAAAGCCTTAGATAGACCACTGCATTACAAGACACCTTACAGCGCAGAAAAAAGCTTCGCCATGCCCAAGTGTGTGGTCTATCAGGATGATTTCGATTGGCAAGATACCGATCACCCTCGTATTGCGCGTGAAGAGATGATTCTGTTTGAAACGCACGTCAAGGGAGTAAGTAAACTTCACCCTGAAATTGCAGTTAGTGAACGGGGACGATATTTGGGCTTAGTCAGCGAACCGATGCTGGCGTTTTACAAAGAGCAAAACATCAACACCTTACAGCTGTTGCCCATTGCCGCATGCATGCACGAGCCGCATTTGCTCGATATGGGCAAAGTGAACTATTGGGGCTACAACCCTTATTTGTTTATGGTGCCTGACCCGCGCTACGCCGATAAAGATGCAGTGCTTGAGCTTAAAACCGCAATTCGGGAACTGCATCGCCACGGTATTCAAGTGATCCTTGATGTCGTGTACAACCACACCGCGGAAGGCGGTGCCGGCCCAACCGTATTTAACCTAAAAGCGCTCGATTCACGCTTTTACTTTAAACATGGCAGCCATTTTGCCAATTTTACCGGGTGCGGTAACACGGTGGATCTCACCTATCAACCCGCGCTCAACTTGATTATGGATACCTTGCGCTACTGGGTGAGCGAGTTCAAAGTCGACGGATTTCGTTTTGATCTCGCCGCCACGCTGGGCCGTCAAGGGGATGACTACAACCCGGAAGCCGCCTTCTTCAAAGCAGTCGCGCAGGACCCCATCTTAAAAGAGACCAAATTGATCGCCGAACCTTGGGATATCGGGCCCAATGGCTACCAAGTTGGCAATTTCCCGTTTGGTTGGAACGAGTGTAACGACAAGCTGCGCGACATCACTCGCAGCTTTTGGCGTGGCGATCAGGGCTATCTCAAAGAGTTTGCCACCCGTTTGATGGGTTCGCGTGATATCTACAGCGCGGCAAACTGGCCATACAAACTCACCGTGAACTACATCACCTACCACGACGGTTTCACCATGCAAGATCTGGTGTCTTACAAACATAAGCATAACGAAGATAACGGCGAACAAAACCGCGATGGGCACGGTGACAACCGCTCTGAAAACTATGGCGTAGAAGGGCCCACAGAGAACTTGATGGTGATCGCCACGCGTGAAAAGCAAAAGCGCAACTTCATGGCGAGCCTACTGTTTGCCTTTGGCATTCCACATGTACTTACCGCCGATGTACTGTCCCATACACAAAAGGGCAACAACAACGCCTATTGTCAGGACAACGAAACCAGTTGGCTCAATTGGCAATCGTCAGAGCGTAAGCGAGATTTTAAACGCTGGCTTTCGCAGATGGTGGCGAATCGACAGACCTATATGGTGCCGTTTATTCGTGCGTTCAGTGGATCAAACCGCAACCTCAACCGCATTTTTTGGCGTAGAGTGGATGGTTCACCAATGGAGCACGAAGATTGGAATCGTTTGAGCGCGGTGGCACTGCATATTGGTATTGGCAAAGATGGCGCGGAAATGGTCTATCTCATCAACCAAACCAGCGCTCCAGCACGTTTTACCCTGCCCAATGACTGTAAACAAACCTGGACGCTGATCTGTGATACCAACGTACGTAATATCTCTCCTGGGCATGCAGAGGGGGAGTTATTGCTCTCTCCGGTGTCGATGGCGATATTACACTATCAGCCCAAAGAAGCACCCAAAAGCAGACTTACTGATTAACACAAGGTAGAGGCTGGTCGAAACCAGCCTCTCTGATTTTGACGCCATTGGTTCTTTAGATTATTTCGTTATTAAGCAACACTATTAATGCATCTTTTTGCTATACATTTTGTCACCGTCTGATGGTCAATTTTTTGCCAACGACACCTGGAACACATTACATTCCCTCGCTTTAGGCCAAAGAAAGCCGATGGTCGTAACGACAAATATCTAACACTGCGACAATCCGTTCAGTCTCACACAACACCATACCCAATTAACACTTTTGAGCTATTGGTTCAAAAATCCATTTCTCAACTACAATTACGCTGTGAAGGAGTACAAGTTACAGAATTTATTGAGGGAAAATGGCCAGTTTAGCAGGACAACATATCGAGGAAATGGCGGATATAAGGCTGACGAGAAAGCGCAAAATTGTCAGCATATGTTCGCTCGCCTCCTGCGTGCTGTTTCTCTACCACACTATTGAACAAGCGTTGGCGGCTCATCTGAGTATTGCACTACTCAATGGCGCGTTTGCTTTGCTGAGCTTAGCCGTATTTGCTTACCTTCAACGCAGTAGTAAGGGCCTTAATGCCGACCTATTCTTGAGTGCGATTTTATTGCTTGGCGTAATTCCGATGGTTTTCCACGCCACGCCCTCCCCTGAACGCCTCCTTTGGTTGTTCCCTATTCTAAGCACTGTTATCCTAATCAACCGTTTTAAAATCGGCTTGTTACTGAACTCACTCTTCTGCCTCACCATTTGCCTGACTCTACTAGTCAGCCATCCCGCGCAAGGATATCCGATCCAAAGCGCTTATAGCCTTGTGGTTGCCTTAGTTTTCACCAGTCTTATTTGCCATACTTTTGCATTTTACCACTATAGATTGATCAATTACGTTCATTCACTCTACCTCGAAGGCATCGAAGATCTCGCCTATACCGATAAGCTTACTGGCCTAGCCAATCGCTGGAGTTTCGAAAGCTGGGCACAAGAGAAACTCAGGGATATCAACACCAAACCCACCACTTGCATCACCGCGCTTATCTTTATTGATATCGATAATTTTAAAACCATCAATGACAACTACGGGCACGATGTTGGCGATAAGGTGCTGCAACATTTTGCTCGAAGGCTGAAAAATAACATCCGTAATAAAGATCGCCGCACCGACAAGCATGATTACTCGATTGCCCGTTTCGCTGGCGATGAGTTTGTCTTGATGCTTTATGATGTGAAAAGTCGCCAAGATCTGGACAACATCCTCAAACGCATCATTACGCTTTATCACAGTGACTATCAAGCCAACGAGCGTATCCACGGTTTGACGTTGAGTTTAGGTGCGGCAATATACGGGCAAGATGCTGTTGAGCTATCAGAGTTGACACGCTGCGCAGACAAAGCCATGTATAAAGCCAAGCACGCAGGCAAGAACCGTTTTGCTTACTACAATGAGGATGAGAAAACCCACTTCAGTAAATCTCAGGATGTACCCAAGACACACTCGATGACGAACGTTTCCCAACTGATACCCCATCAGCGCCCGAGCAAATACTAACTGGGTGCGTAACACCTAGAGTGAACAAAATGCACTCAATGCGCTGAACTACCCCGCCATATACATCAGCCACAAACCAACAGCTAAGAAAGTACATAACCAAATGGCATAACGCACTTTATTGATTTTGTTTGGCCGCGCTCTCACTACGGGCTTCAGCGCTGCTCGTTTGGCTGTTTCAATAATGGAGGGATGCTCTTCCAACTGCTCTTTCCTTACCTGCGCTTTGTTGGCCACAGAGGTAAAGCGATGCCGCTGCTCGTTGGTCATATCTGGTACATCATAATGAGCGGGATGATCATTGTGTTTCGGTTGTACAGCCACACGACACCTCCGTCTTAGCTAGCCTATTGTGAGTATAGTCAATTCCCTCCAGAGAGGTCTTAAATACGTTTCTCAAATGAAAGTGAAAACCGTAAGCATGTATTTCCGACATGCAGAATTATCCAGAGCAGGATACAAATTTTCTCGCCAAAACACTTTCTGGTTTTCAAATCTTTCGAACATGTCGAACAACTTTCCAACCTGCTCTCATTAGACGAATGTCATTAAACTCATTGGAAAAACAAGGAGTCAGCCATGTCCTCATACCGCACTGTAAAACAGCTCCATCGCGCCGTTCGAACTTCAGATGGTGATGGGGTTAATATTCGTCGTATCGCGGGTTTTAACCAACCGAACTTTTCTCCTTTTCTGATGATTGACGAGCTGAAATCAGATGAGGCGGCCGACTATATCGGCGGCTTTCCACCACATCCGCATCGCGGTATTGAAACCTTAACCTATATGCTCAATGGCCATTTTCAGCATAAAGATCATATGGGGAATGTCGGAGAACTGAGAAGTGGTGGGGCTCAATGGATGGCGGCAGGTCGCGGCGTGATACACAGCGAAATGCCGATTATGACGGAGGGACAGCTGCATGGGTTTCAGATCTGGATTAACCAGCCAGCCAAAAACAAAATGTCGCCAGCGCAATATCACGATTTCCAGCCGGAGAGCATTACCGAAAAAAGCCATCCGGACTGGGGGTTAGTCCGCGTGATTGCCGGAGCGCTATCTATCGATGCGCAAGAGATCGCTGGCCCGCTGCAAAGCAGTTCGATAGCCATGACCATTGCCGATTGGCGCAGCAACGCCGCCCATAATCTCACGGTCGAGATCCCGGCAGACTTGCAATGTTTAGTGTTTGTCTACCAAGGGAAAATTGCCATTGACCAGCAACTTATCAGCGCAGGACAACTCGGCATATTGAGCAACGCAGACCAACTTAAACTGTCTGCATTAGAGGAAAGCGGCGCACTGATTCTTGCAGGAATGCCAATCCATGAACCTATCGTGCACTACGGCCCATTTGTGATGAACAGTGTGGAAGAAATTGAGCAAGCTATTAAAGATTACCAAACAGGCAATTTTGTCTAAAGAAAAGGGCCCGAGATTCGGACCCTTTGTTTTTATAAGTATTCGCACAGATAAGCAGTGGCGATTTCGACCTGTAAGTCGAAAGAAGATTTACCCGCCACTTCAAACGCTTCACCTGCATTGTAGGTGCTCCACGTTTCTTCTCCGGCGCGCTTAATGACCAAGGAACCTTTAATCACCGTCATGCGCTCAGGGGCATCGGTACCGAAAGTATAATTGCCTGGCAGCATCACACCCACGCTACTGTCTTCGCCGTTTTGTTCGAAGCCAAGAGATTTAACGGTACCTGCAAAATAGCTGTTTTCTTTGATCATTGTTTATCCTTAAACACTTCAATTACCGCTGGATGCGGACCCTCTTTTTACCGTGTTTTTACATCGACCTCAAGCCATTCCTTGCATGGTGATAAAAAGCTCATCACCACAGTGCTCGCACAGAAAAGTACAAACTTTCTGAGGGAAAAGTTGCTAATTGAGCGCAAAAAAACCACTATTAACGATGGACAAGGATGATGTATGAACACAAGTAAAACCACCAACGAAAATCGTAAACTGGACGACAATCGGGAAGAGGCTGAGCGAAGACGTCGCATCCGGCGCATTTTGATAGCCTCGACCGTAACGCTGTTTTTTCTTGCTTTAGTGACTTATTTTTCTTACCGAATTTATATCGAGTACCAAGAATACATTGATCCATCCAATGTATATGGCGATTGGATTGAAATTGGTGCGCCCCCCTATCAAACCGAAATCCTAACTTTGAGTGACAAAGGTGTGTATCGCAACAATCGTTTGATCGCCACCAGCTATCACTTTAATGGCAAACGTATCACCATTGAGACGGGTATTGGTTTGACCGTCTACCAACTGGCAGGTAACGACAATTCTCCTCAACTACGCCGTATCGTTCCGGACTCCCCAGCTCAACGGCTGGTGAAAAAAGGTTATGAAGAGACCATTTTGCAAAGTGTTGACGGCGCGGCACAAGATCGCCGCCAAGCATTACGAGAACATTTCGACCTCTCCAATTGATCTGCCCTGCAATAGTGAAATCACTGACATATGACCAAATCATGTCAAACTGCAAAATTTTCACCATGCCGTACGATAATTTATAAAACTTTATGCCACGGTTCCATTTTCAATGTAACACGTCCTTTTCTTCCATCAATTTCTCTCTGGTCACTCGAAAAGCGCTTTAATTTTTTTTGCTGAAAAAAAAGACTCTTCAATACTGTCCATGATGCCAAGTGAACTCATTCACTGGCAGCTTATGTCTCTTATTTTAATGACATAACATTCAAGGACTGAGAGAAAAAAGATGAACAAATTAAACCTCTGTGCAGCGAGTATTGCGTTGGCTCTTTCCGGAACCGCGCTTGCCGTACCTACCGCACCCAGCTTGGATCTGTATGGTTCTAACAATCTGCAGTTTTCAAAAATCGAACTTGCGATGGAAACCACGGCTGGTTACAACCAGATGGTGAAATATCATGACCAAGCCACCATATCGGTGAAGTTCAATCAATGGAGCGGCAATACTGGCGATACGTACAATATCTACTTTGATGGCGTTAAAGTGGCCTCTGGTGCAATTTCTGGTAGCCAGACCACCGCCACTTTCCAGTATGGGAAAGGCGGTTTATTCCAGATGGAAATCGAAGCCTGTGATGCAACAGGCTGCGCCAAAAGTGCACCCGCAGAAATTACCATTGCCGATACCGATGGCGCGCACTTAAAACCATTGACAATGAATGTTGACCCTAACAACAAGTCTTACAATACCGATAAGAATACCGTAGTAGGCACTTACTTTGTTGAGTGGGGCATCTACGGCCGCAACTACACAGTGGATAACATTCCGGCACAAAATCTTACCCATATTCTCTACGGTTTTATTCCTATCTGTGGTCCAAATGAATCGGTAAAATCAATTGGTGGTAACAGCTACAATGCACTACAAACCGCCTGTCAGGGGGTACCTGATTACGAAGTGGTGATCCACGATCCTTGGGCGGCATTCCAAAAAAGTTTCCCCCAAGCCGGACATCAATACAGCACGCCGATCAAAGGCAACTACGCGATGATGATGGCGCTGAAACAACGCTATCCAGATCTGAAAATCATCCCGTCCGTCGGCGGCTGGACTTTGTCTGACCCATTCTATGACTTCGTTGACAAGAAAAACCGTGACACCTTTGTTGCCTCAGTAAAACGCTTTCTGACCACATGGAAATTCTACGACGGTATCGATATCGACTGGGAATACCCTGGGGGTGATGGTGCAGCGACAGACAAAGGCGATCCGATAAATGATGGCCCGGCTTATGTGGCCTTGATGCGTGAACTGCGTGCCATGCTAGACGAACTTGAAGCGGAAACTGGCAAAACGTACGAGCTGACATCCGCTATCGGTGTCGGCCACGACAAGATTGAAGATGTCAACTATGCCGATGCAATCCAGTACATGGATTACATCTTTGCCATGAGTTACGACTTCTACGGCGGCTGGAACAATGTTCCCGGCCATCAAGCTGGACTGTACTGTGGTAACTTTATGCGCCCCGGTCAATGTGACGGTACTGGTGTAGACGAAGAAGGCGTGCCATACAAAGGCCCCGCTTACACCGCAGATAACGGCATTCAACTATTGCTTGCGCAAGGTGTCCCCGCCAATAAACTGGTTCTCGGTGCTGCCATGTATGGCCGTGGTTGGGAAGGCGTGATGCCGAGTACCCTCACCGACCCAACCGATCCGATGACAGGCACAGGCACCGGCAAACTGAAAGGCAGCACGGCCCAAGGTGTTTGGGAAGATGGCGTCATCGATTACAAAGGCATTAAATCTTACATGCTCGGGCCAAATAATACCGGCATCAATGGCTTTGAATATGGCTATGATGCACAAGCTGAAGCGCCGTACGTTTGGAACCGTAGCACTGGAACGCTGATCACCTTTGATGACCATCGCTCAGTACTCGCCAAAGGTGCTTATGCGAAAGCGCAAGGCTTAGCGGGCTTGTTCTCGTGGGAAATTGATGCCGATAACGGCGATATCCTCAATGCCATGCATGAAGGTTTAGCTGGCAGCGTGGTGACACCACCAAACAAAAAACCCACGGCGAATGCAGGCGCTGACATCACGGTTGTCGGTCCTGCGACTATCACGCTCGATGGCTCTGCATCCAAAGACGCAGAAGGGCCAATCGCCAGCTATGCGTGGAAGCAAGTCAGCGGTACAACGGTAGCATTAACTGGCGCAAACAGCGCGTCCGCCAGCTTTAGCGCAGCGGAAGTGGCCGCCGATCAATCTTTGACGTTCCAACTGACCGTCACTGATGCTGATGGTGCCAGTGCAACCGATACTGTTGTGGTCACAGTGAAAGCGAAAGATACTGGCCCAGTCAACACCGCGCCAGTTGCGAAGGTGAGTGCGCCAGCAACAGCCAACGCGGGCGATGTGGTGGTGGTAGATGCTTCCGCTTCTACCGATGCGGATAACGACGTCTTAACTTACACTTGGCAGTTGCCACAAGGGCTGAACGCACAAGTTAACGGCTCGAAAGTGACCTTCACCGCGGCAGAATACAGCGCAGATACCAACCTAGTTTTCTCGGTCACCGTGAGTGATGGCTTAGCAAGCTCGGTCGCGTCTACTACGGTCGTGGTGGCGAAGAAAGACAGCGGCAGCACCTGTAGTAATACATGGGATGCGTCCGCCGTTTATACTGGTGGTCAGCAAGTCACCTACGCAGACAAAACTTGGGAAGCGAAATGGTGGACAAAAGGTGATGATCCAAGCAAATCAGGTCAATGGGGCGTATGGAAAGAAGTGGGCCCAGCCAACTGCAACTAACCTCAATTAGTTACTTAATCCACTAAAAATCAAGATCAGGTGCTAGCACCTGATCTTTGCTTTCTCAGCGAACTCTGGCTAAACGGTCAAAACTCTCAAACACTTGCTGACATTTCATGACACGGCCATGCCCTTGACCGCTGGTACTAACCAGTTCAACACGTGGCATTTCTCTGGCGGCAGAGGCTGATATTGCGTGGCTGGTGAATTTATCTTGCTGGTCGTGCACTATGATGGTCGGCGCTTCGCGCATTGCCAAACGGCGATACGGATCGATAGACTGAATGGGATAATTGAACTGCTCTTCAACCTCTGACACCACCGCCTTAAACAGCTTCATCGAATACCCTGAACGTTCAATGCTGGAGAACAAGTTCTCAACATAGTTGAGCACGGGCGCAATCAACAAAATCGGCTTGTTTTCCAGTTTACGATGACGGCATTCAAGCGCGGATGCGGTGCCCATGCTGTGGCCGATCAAACCTTCGATTTGCGCAACTGAGTCGAGTATCACCTCTAAACCTTCGACAAAAGCGGGAATGTGTCCAATCTCACCTGAGCTCTCACCATGCGCCGGATGATCATAGGCAAGCGCAGTAAACCCTTGCGCAGCAATATACTCCATTAGCGGGAAAAACTGACTGGCCGTTTCCGGACCAACCATGGGTCAGCACCCAAACCGGCCCCGCACCTAACTGATAGGTGGTCAAAGTGCCATGAGGTGTGCTGACTTGGCCTTTCACCAGTCCATTCGGTTGTGCATTTTTGCTCTTCGTTCGCGCCGGAGTAAGTAATAACTTACGTGCGGTTTTCTTCGCATGAGTCGGGGCAAGCGTATGATGCAAGCGAGTAGACCAGTTCACTAAACTGCGCTTTAGGCTGAACTTTGCTGACGTATTGAAGTAGATTTTTTCACTCATTTTGTTGTCCTTGGATCGCAATAGAACGACCGTGCTATTTTTATGCTTTAAAAAGGGCAACCGCGTTGCCCTTACTCATCGACGCCTAAAGCGCGCGCCAACTGACCAATAATTTCTCAACACCTACCCAAAAATGCGTTTGGCTATCCTGCTTACCACGAACCGAGTAGAACACGTGAGCACTTAAATAAAGACCATACAACTCGAATACCGCTTGTTTCGCTTGCAGATCAGCACGAAACTCACCGAGTTCGATGCCTTTTTCTACCTGAATTTGCAAGTAATCCAGCCAGTGCCCTATCGATTGGCGCAACGCATTTTGCAGCTCACACTCTTTGCTACTTACGTCATTCCACGCATCAAGAAACATACAACTGCCTTGAAAAGAGTGATTCCACGTCATCCAATTATCGAGCAATTGACGGATCTTCTGTTCAATATCGACGTCCCCCAATCGCCTTGCTGGCGCAATGACACGCTCGGTAAACACTTGATTGGCATACTCAAGCACTGACAACTGCAAATTCAATCTGGCATTGAAGTGGGCAAACAAGCCACTTTTCGACATACCGCACTGCTTTGCCAGTTCACCGATGGTTAAGCTGTCTAGCCCATTTTCACTGGCTAACTGAAACGCTTGTTGCAGTATGTACTCTTTTGTAATTCGACCTTTACTCATAGTGGTCCTTTTTAGCACGACCGTTCTTTTTAACCAAGCAATAATTCCCTGGTCACACCTGTGGCAATAAAGCGATGAGGCTTTTCCATGATCTTACTCAGGGAATTCGTGATTGTAACACTGCAAACTGCGACCCAAATCTCATTATGAGCAAACAATAAAAATACACCTATAACTCTTTGTAAGTAATCACAAAAATTGAATAACAAACTCGGTAAAGTAGTAAGTATATTCCGCATGTTGTAGCCAAAGATAGTAAGGAGGGGTTATGTGGAGCAGTCAATTAACACCGATTTTAGAACTCAGCATCTGGTTATCTCATGGCCTGTATCTTGTGGCCGCTCTGCTCAGTGTCGCAGGCTTATACAGTCTCAAACGCTAACCTTAGCGACGTCCAACGAATTGGACTGTAATCACACCTAAACCGTTCATTTGTGTCTAGAATTTCTCCAAACAAATAAGGAGAAATTTCTATGAGCATTTTTCAATGGATGGCTGCATTCATCCTGCTATTTTTTCCTACTTGGAGTCACGCGGCCAACACCAGTACGCTTGATCTCACCACTTCTGCCATTGGAATCGTCTCGCTGGTTATTTTCCTTTTCGCCTATCTCTTGGTGATGCTGGAAGAGTATCTCAAGATGCGTAAGTCCAAGCCTGTATTGCTGGCAGCGGGTCTCATCTGGATCCTGATTGGTTTTGCTTATCAAGCGCATGGACAAAGTGACGTTGCCAAACTGGCCTTAGAACACAACTTACTCGAGTACGCTGAACTACTGCTGTTCTTGCTGGTGGCAATGACCTACATTAACGCGATGGAAGAACGCGGGTTGTTTGACGCTTTGCAGGCTTGGATGGTGGGAAAAGGCTTCGATTTTCGCAAACTCTTCTGGCTCACGGGCTCTCTCGCTTTCTTTATTTCTCCGATTGCCGATAACCTCACAACCGCCCTTTTGATGTGCACCGTGGTACTCAAAGTCTCCGGCGATAATCGGCGTTTTGTCAATATTGCCTGTATTAATATCGTGGTGGCAGCCAACGCTGGAGGCGCGTTCAGCCCGTTTGGCGATATCACTACACTGATGGTGTGGCAAGCTGGCCATGTCAGTTTTTCTCAGTTTATGCCGCTGTTTCTGCCTTCCGTCATCAACTACTTGGTGCCCGCTTTGATCATGTCGTTTTTTATTCCTCAAGAACGACCACAAACTCTTCACCAACACGTCGAGCTGAAACGCGGTGCGAGGCGTATCGTCGCTCTGTTCGTCCTGACCATCGCCACGGCAGTGGCTTTCCATGCCGTGCTGCATTTTCCTCCTGTGATGGGAATGATGATGGGCTTGGCCTATCTGCAGTTCTTTGGCTATTTTCTCAGAAAAACCTTGGTGCGCTCTTTGGCGAGAAAAACCGCCATCGCTATTGCTAATGGCGATGAAGAAGCGTTGAAACGCTTGGGTTCCATAGTGCCGTTTGATGTTTTTCACCGCATCTCGCGCGCCGAATGGGACACCTTGCTGTTTTTCTACGGCGTAGTGATGTGTGTCGGTGGGCTCAGTTTGCTTGGCTATTTGCACGTGGTTTCGCTCACCATGTACAGCGAGTGGGATCCGATCTGGGCCAACGTCATGGTTGGTTTTCTCTCGGCAATTGTTGATAACATCCCGGTAATGTTCGCCGTGTTGACTATGGAGCCCACCATGTCAACGGGTAACTGGTTACTGGTTACGCTAACCGCAGGCGTTGGCGGCAGTTTACTCTCGATTGGCTCAGCGGCGGGGGTCGCATTGATGGGCGCCGCCAGAGGGCAATATACCTTCTTTGGTCACTTAAAATGGACACCTGTGATTTTGTTTGGTTACTTTGCCAGCATTGCCGTCCATTTAATGTTTAACTCTGCATTGTTTACGCTCTGAAGCGAAAAAAGGGGTAAACCGATTCGTTTGCCCCGATAAAGCTTTCGCTTGGCGCACTTTGGTGCGAAATCCCCCCTGCCAATTACTGCCGGTCCGCTGGGTGGTTGACGCCATCCATGAGCGGCACATTGCCCAACTCATACGGGTTCACGCCATCCAGACAACCGAGGTTGTAGCCATATTCGTCCGGCGCGGAACGACGTTGATGATGAGTATAGATGCCGCAGTGAGAGCAAAAGTAGTGCTTGGCGGTGTGGGTATTAAATTGGTACAGCTTGAGCGATTCTTCACCTTGCAAAATACGGATACCGTCCAATTTCACCGAAGCGACGATGGCCCCTTTTCGTCGGCAAATCGAACAGTCACAGCGTCTTGGTTTCTCAATACCATTGGGCAGGCTCAGTTCGAGCACAACCTTGCCACAATGGCAGGAAGCGGTATGTTTTTCTAATATCGGGGTTTTTCCAATTTGTTTGATCATTGAAGTTCTCCTTGTATGCGCCTTGTAGCAAACTCATTTTTTCCCTCAACCTCAAATCCGCTGTGTAAATTTTGTTAAACACATAACATTTTGCCGATTTCAGTATGCCACTCGACAAAAAACACAATAATCGACATCTTTAGCCAGTTTTTGCCCGTTTTACGTCTTTGACGACCAAATAAGAAAGGAATCATGATAATGGATAAAGATCATAGCCTCAGAGAAAATCTATTGGCGCTGACGCTCGGTAGTGCCTTGGTTTCACTCGGCGTCATTTTTTCCAGCAAAGTAGGACTGCTCACAGGTGGTACCGCTGGATTAGCAATTTTCCTGACAAAAATCAGCGACTTTAGTTTTGGTCAGGTATTTTTTGCCCTCAACTTGCCTTTTTACCTACTTTCCGTACTGCGCATGGGTTGGCGTTTTACCATCAACACTTTTATCTCGGTTACGATTGTCTCCTTCGCCGTTGACCATCTGCATCACGTGATTGAAATCGCACATATTGATCCGTTCTACGCAGCACTGCTGGGCGGCGGATTGATTGGGATAGGCATGCTGATCATTTTCCGCCACAAAATGAGTTTGGGCGGCTTCAACATTCTTGCGCTGTTTTTACAAGAACGTTTTGGCATCCGAGCAGGTAAAGTGCAAATGGCGCTCGATTGCGGCATCGTCATCATGTCACTGTTTATTGTTGAGCCAACTCTAATTGCGCTTTCCGTGTTAGGCGCAGTGGCCACCAACTTGATTTTGGCCATGAATCACAAACCCGGGCGCTATCAAGCAAAAACTCAAACGGCTTAACAATCACTTAATCAGGGGCTTATCGTCCCTGATTACTCTCTTTATCCAATAACCACCGCTTCCGCTCAATTCCGCCTGCATAACCTGTAAGTTTGCCGTTCTTACCAATCACACGATGGCAAGGCACTACGATCGAAACCGGGTTTTTACCATTGGCAAGCCCGACCGCCCGAACTGCTTTTGGGTTGCCAATCGCATTAGCTAACTCCTGATAACTCCATGTTTCTCCATAAGGAATGGTAGTTAACGCCTGCCAAACCTGCATCTGAAAAGCAGTTCCTTTAGCAGCAATTGGTAAATCGAATTGGGTCCTCTTTCCCGAGAAGTATTCATCCAGTTGAGTTAACGCCAGGCTAAGCACTGAGTGGTTGACATCTTCCTGACCGAGATCATCAGGCCGAGTCGTTTGAGTGGTAAACCAGATGCCAAGGATGCCTTCATCATTGGCTTGTAACGTCATCTCACCCAACGGGCTTGGTGCGATAGTGTAATAGTTCATATCATTGATTCCATAGATGAAAAGTGGCGTAACTACCCCATGGGGAGGCCGTTTTTGCGTTCAGTTGCGGATAAGCTAACAAGGCTTTTTTCACTACCAAGTCTTTATCTAAAAAGCAATCTGGGCGCGATTCTCCCCTGAGCTGCGCATAACTGACCGTCCATGGACCTATCCCTTTGAGCGCTAACCACGTTTCGGGATCCGCATCAGGGTTGTCTTGCACATAACAGGCGAAGCGATGCAAAGTCTCTTTACGGCTTTTCGGCATGCGCAGAAAATCGAGATTCGCTTGAGCAAGTTGCAAAGGGGTTGGGAAACAACGCTCACTAGGCTCTGGCATGAGCGTGCTCACCAACAAGTTAAGCTGTCCGATGGCCGCCTTAACCGACACTTGCTGACCTAAAATGGCGCGAAACGCCCGCTTCCCATGCATTCCATACTCCGGGAATGCGAATACCGGTTTGTTTGACAAGACCAGGAGCGAGTGACTGCAAATGGCGCTCAATGTTATCGGTATTGCAATTCAGATCGAGCATTTGGCGAATTTTTTTCACTAGCATATGCAGTTGGCCAACATCGTCTAATCGAAACCACACCGTCATCTGCTGTTCTGCCGTTTGCTGCACCCTAAACCAAACGCGAGAGCCCGCCAAATTCGCAAAGCGAGAATAGCTGTTCTCATCCACTTGCTCGACCCCCTCAATGGCGCGTAAACGGTAGAAGTTCAACATGTGTGACCAATCCATCGCGCCCTGAAAAGGGATTATCAGCGCTTGTTCACCGGCTGGCAGCGTAACTTCTCGCCGCACCTGTGAGGGAGTCAACTGGATCACTTTTTTAAAAGCGTCATTAAAGCGGCGCGTGCTGTTAAAACCCGCGGCAAAGCCGATGTCCGTGACACTGAGATTACTCATATGCAGCAGTTGTTTGGCAAACATCAACTGTTGATATTGGGCGTACTGCTTGGGCGCGATACCCAAATAGCGTGAAAACAGTTGCCGAACATAACGATCGCTCACGCCTAATCGCTGTGCAAGCTCAGCGAGCGAGTGCTGCTGCAACGCACCACTATCAATAAGATGGAGCGCGCGCTGGAAGGTAGTTTCTACCCCTTTCCACGCCCAGGAGCCTGGGTGACTTTCTGGCCTGCAACGCAAACAAGGTCGATAGCCTGCATCAAGCGCCTGAGTGCGATCGCTGTAGTATTCCACATTTTCTTCTTTCGGCAGATTCGCCGGACAAACCGGTCGACAAAAGATACCTGTGGTTTTGACTGCCACATAAAATAAGCCGTCAAAACGACTGTCACGCGCCATTCTTGCCTGCTGGCATTGCTCTTTCGTCAACGGTGAATAGACTGATATCGCCACAAAAACACTCCTTTGCTGATGCCCTAATTGTAAACATCACAGCGCGTACAACCAGCCAATTTCGGAACTCAATGATGAACACAAAATAATCGACCTTCGATTCATCGATTGTTGTGGCAAATTTGCCAAAGTGAACTAAGGTGAAAGTTGTGACACCAGTTCACTGCTTATGAATGACTGGGTCAGCAACGTCAGATAGAAGGAAAACGGCTATGGATCTGCATACCTGCATTATTGTGCTGCGTAACAGCAATGTTATTACCAGCAACTCTGTGGAAGACTCACTGGGTATCATTGAAACTCAGGGGCCTAAAAGCATCTCAACCATTCAAATCAATGCCCGTGATGGGAACTTTATCCGAACCTATCACTGCAACAATATTGAGGATTCTCTTGAAAGCCTAATGAACCTGTAGTGCCTCTCCTAAAACACAAAAAGCCTCTTCATGAGGCTTTTTGTTGTCTGTTTGGGCCAGAAACGGTTTTATTCGTCTTCAACAGGCCGCTCGGCCACTTGTTGCAAACTGTAGGCGGTGAGTGGATCGATCATCTTCACCAGCTCTTCCACTTGGCGAATCGCATCAATCGTCGAACTGGCTTTACGATAGCTCAGATAGATAGGACGATACCAATCCTCAACGCCAGGGACACGATACAGTTGCTCATTGGCAATGAACGGCTGGACCAAAGAAGCTGGCAGATAAGCGCTGCCCCCTTTCTCTAAAATGAAGTCCAAGGCAATGCGCGCAGTCGAAGTACGTAAGTATGGAGCCATGCTTTTGGGGTGGCGCTCGGCGTGCTCAGACGCAAATTTGGTGCCCCAATCGACGTAAACATATTTGTCGTCAAACACCGTCTCTTTGTTGTGCGGCTGAGTCGACACCAGCACCAACACTAAATCGGCCACTTTTTTGCAGTACAGTTCATCGGCTTTAATTTGGTCAAACGCAAACGCCATGTCTAAGGTACGCTCTTGCAAGCCACGATTGAGTTGCTCCCGCCCCATCACTTCGGCGATAAAACCGTAGCCACCAAACGCATCGCTCACCACACTCAAACAGTTTTGCAGATAGGCATCCCACACGTTAGGCGTTCCACCCAGTGTCAATTGCAATCCTCGGCCATCTTGCATCGACAACTCTAATTTAGCCTGCTGCAGCGTCGCTACCATCACTTCCGCGTAGCCAACCAAGCGCTCACCCGCGGACGTCAATTTGATGTTGTTGCGATCACGAATAAATAACTGGGTATCAAAATAGCTTTCTAGCTGCTTAATTCGAGCGCTCACCGCAGCCTGAGTAATGTAGAGATTTTCTGCCGCTCGACCAAAATGACGGACCTTAGCCAACTCTAAAAATGTTCGAAAGACCTTTACGTCCATTGCACTTCTCCGGGTTAATCGGCATCAGATTAACAATAAAAAACAATCTTTTCGATAAAAATGTTTTGTTTTTCTTTTGTTAACTTTGCGCCTAATTTTCGCCGTAAATCATCATTGTTGATCAATAACGGTTATAGAGGCTGTTTGATATGTCTGACACGACGATTCGTCATGGCAAAAAACGTTTTTACGATAACGCAAAGTTTCCTAGAGGATTTGCCAAGTCCGGTGATTTTACTCTGGCAGAAGAGGAAATCCTAACACTTTATGGGGACACTTTGCAGGCTCTGGAAACAGGTGAATTGACACCAGAAAACGAAGCAGAAGAACATTTTCTGACTCTGTTGGATAACCCAGAAAATGCCAACAGCAAAGTAGAACGCACTTGGCTCAAATACGTTCGTTTAGCGCGTGGTCGCAAGCGTTTTCACACTCTGAATGGCCGCAATAAGCCAGACGCAGGGGATGATTACGTGGAAGAGGACGCAAGCTTAAACGAGGAAGATTAATGCATATCTGCTTTTTGATGTATCCATGGGAGCAGGTATGTGCGGAAACGGACACCACGTTGCGCTTAGTGCACGAATGCGCGTCCAGAGGCCATACGGTTGCCATTACAACAACAAGCGGGTTAACCATTCGTGACAGCAACGTGTTCGGTTTCTGTCAGGTCCTGAAAAAGGGCCAAAAAATCTCCGAGAAAGTGCCCACTTTCTATCGCCAAGCTGAGTTTCAAAAAGCCCGCCTCCCCATGGCGGGCTTTGACGTTATTTTTATGCGCGCCAATCCGCCACTGGATAATCTGGCGTTAAACTTTCTCGATTCAATCAAAGATGACACCTTGATCATCAACGACTTAGAAGGGCTACGCATTGCCAATAACAAGCTTTACACCGCCAGCATGGGCGGAACGGCAAGCGAGTTTCTTCCCAGCACCCACGTCTCAAAAAACCGCGATTACCTTCAGCGCGTGTTGGAAGAATCGCCCAGCGAGAAGATGATTTTAAAACCACTCAATGGCTTTGGCGGTCATGGCGTGATTGTGATTGAGAAAAACGCGCGACAAAACTTTCGTTCTCTACTCGATTTTTACATTGGCGAAGGGGAACAGAGTAACTACGTGATTTTGCAAGATTACATCGAAGGTGCTGAAGAGGGTGACAAGCGCATTCTGATGCTAAACGGAGAGCCGATTGGTGCGATGCGCCGCGTCCCGGCGAGCGGAGAGTTTCGCTCCAATGTCCACGCGGGCGGCTCGGTGGTTAAGCATGTGATAAGCAAAGAGGAGCGCCGTCTGTGCGCGGCAATCGGGCCCAAATTGGTTCGTGATGGCCTCTATTTTACCGGTCTCGATGTGATTGGTAACAAGCTGGTGGAAGTGAACGTACTCAGCCCCGGTGGCATCACACGCATCAACAAATTAAACCGCGTGCGCCTTCAGCGTCAGGTGATTGATTTTGTTGAAAACATCGTCAACTCAAAAGACCTGTTGCAACAGCGCAAAAGCGCGTTTCGCAGCGCCGTGCAAAATGCACACATCGAACACTAATGCTTACTCCCTGCAAGAGATGCTTGGGTTTATCAAGCAAGGATTGCCATTTAACGGCGAGTTAATCGGTGCGGGCTGTTACATTAAAATCGATGAATATCTTCCCGTGGTCTGTACCGCGATTCACGCAGGACATCGTTTAAGATCCGAGCTGCACAAACAGTGCTTGCTTAACCCAGACGAACGCTTTTTTGAAGAAGACCCGTTTACCGATCAAATGATCGCTTCCCAGCCGATTACGTTAATCGGTCTGGACTCTCGTTTTGAGTATGATCTCAATCGTCCGATGGCGCTCAGCACCTATTACAAATCGGCATGGAGTCGACAAGTGTGGCAAAAAGCGCTCAGTGCCCATCAACGGCAAGAGAGCCATCGCAAACACGCCGCCTTCTATACGCTCTATGAAGCGCTGATTGGCAAGCTAGAAGCTCTGCACGGGATGGTGGTGGTGTTTGATCTCCATTCATACAACTACAAACGGCAGAAGGCCGACGCACCAGTATTCAACATCGGCACCGCGCAGATCGATATGGAACGTTGGGGCCCGGTAGTGAAACGTTTCTGCACTGAGCTTGAGCAGATAACGCTACCCAACATGACCACCAGCGCGGCAATCAATGCGGTGTTTGAAGGTCGAGGGTATCTGATTTCCCACACCAATGCCCATTTTGACCGCACGCTGGTTTTGCCAACCGAAGTGAAAAAAGTCTTTATGGAGGAAGAGAGCGGAGCTCTATTTCCGCTGGTGTTGGAAGCATTGCAAACCGGGCTCAAGCAAGCCTTTAGCCAAACAGGGGCTTATTTTCAGCGCCACTTTAACCGCCAGCATCGCATTGGTAAAGCCGACATGCTCAGCTCATCGATTGAACCTGCGGTTCTGCACGTTGACAAGGCGCTGTACAAACTGGCGCAAAAACTGGAAACGCTTAAATACGTCAACCCAACCAATCTCAGCGCAGAGAAAAAGCGTTTTGAAGCCGCACCGAGTCGCTATCAACCGGACTACCGTTACCGTCAGCTTCCCCTGCATGCCAACGAGTTTAAATCTCAGCTTTATCGGTTACCGATTGAAGAGATTGCCGATCCAGACATGCGCCAGCTTTACAGCGACACGCTCAATAGCTTGAGCGAACAAGTCGATCTGCTTACCAGCGTCGGCCAAGAATCGTTTCTGTATCACTCTTTGCGCCACTATGGTCAACCGGATAACAACGCGATCAATAACGCTCAGTTTCTTCTTTACGCCAAAGCACTGGCAGAGGATGAAATTGAGCAATACAACGCACAGCAGGCCAAGCAGCTAATGCAACAGGCAGCCGAGCAGTGGCACATGCCGTGTAAAGTCACTGTGTCTACTTCACTGGCGGCCAAAGCCATGGTGACATCCCAGCCACCGACTCTGCTGATCAATGGCAAAGCAGGCTTTTCTCACGCCGAAGTACAGCGTTTAATCCACCACGAGCTTGGCGTGCATATGGCGACAACGCTGAACGCAAGAAAGCAGCCGCTCAATCTGTTTCGTTTAGGTTTGCCCGGCGCGCCCGCCACTCAAGAAGGGCTGGCCATCTTGGCCGAATACAAAGCGGGCTGGATGTCCCACCAGCGGCTGAAACTCTTAGCCACGCGAGTACTGGCGGTGCACTCGATGCTCAAAGAGCATAATTTCTACCAAACATACCAATATCTGCGTGAGGAACTGGCGTTGCACCAAGAGAGTGCTTGGACCACCACCATGCGCGTTTACCGGGGCGGCGGTTTTACCAAAGATCACCTCTATCTCAGCGGCTTTTTGCACATGCGCCAACTTGAGCAGCAGCGCAGCCTCGATAATCTTTTACTGGGCAAATGCAGCCACCGCTATCTCGATCTGCTTGACGAACTAGTCGCGCGCGGCTGGTTAACCAAACCGCCTCACCTGTTGATGGATAAGCGCGCCGAGGCAGAGCCACATCTCACTTATTTAATTGACAGCCTAAAAATCTGACGGCCACAGAACCGTAAAACGATCCATAGAAAAAAGCTCCACAGGCTATGTAGAGCTTAGAATCGTATGACTTGGGCAACGGCACTCTGCCCGCTATTTCGCCAGCATCGCCACTTTCTTCAAGAAACTCTCTTTAAGGTGTTCCTGATCGTAGTCAAGATGATAAGTGTTGTGAAAACCAATTTTCAACTCAACACCATTGCCGCGCATGTAGACACTGTAGCCATCGTAATCGGAGAAGGCTTCGACGCCTTCATAGATTTTTCCGAACTCCGTCGGCGTACCACGCTCCATAATCACTTCATAAGCATGCAAAATTTTGGTGGGATCGAGTTCGTTTTTCATAAAGGTACTCCTGAACAGAGAGACATTTTAAGTATGGTTAACGACACAAACTTTTGCCAACAGCGAAACATGAAGCCCATCAAAAGCTCACTTAATTCAAGTGGTAAATTTATCCTTTCATCCTAGCGAAAACCTGCTTATTTTACTCCCCCGCCAGCAGCGTACGTCGGTCACAATATGGACAAAATCGCCACTAACCCGGCGAAATGTAACCTAGAAAAACAAAAGTTGTGAAATTTTGACCTAAAACAATGGCAGACCCAGAAAACTTATTTTATAATGCAAAATAATGTTTCAGCATAACAAAATTTCCAATATCTAGGGGCGAAAAATGAGACTTATCCCGTTACAAACCGCGGCACAAGTTGGTAAGTGGGCAGCGGCGCACATTGCTAAACGCATCAATGATTTCAACCCAACGGCAGAGCGTCCGTTTGTGCTTGGCCTGCCAACTGGCGGAACTCCACTCGCGACTTATAAAGCGCTGATCGAGCTGTACAAAGCAGGCGAAGTAAGCTTTAAACATGTGGTCACGTTCAATATGGACGAGTACGTGGGTCTCGATCCACAGCATCCAGAATCTTACCGCTCGTTCATGTACAACAACTTCTTCAATCACGTGGATATCCAGGAAGAAAACATCAACCTGCTCAACGGCAACGCTGAAGATCACGAAGTCGAATGCCAACGCTACGAAGATAAAATCAAGTCTTACGGCAAGATCAATCTGTTTATGGGCGGCGTGGGTAACGACGGTCATATTGCCTTCAACGAGCCAGCGTCTTCTCTGTCATCTCGTACTCGCATCAAAACTCTGACCGAAGACACGCGTATTGCCAACTCACGTTTCTTCGATGGCGATATCAATCAGGTACCCAAATACGCACTGACCATCGGTGTAGGCACCTTGCTCGATTCACATGAGATCATGATCCTAGTAACGGGTCACAACAAAGCGCTTGCACTGGAAGCGGCTGTCGAAGGAAGTGTTAACCACCTATGGACCGTGTCTGCGCTGCAATTGCATCCGAAATCGGTGATTGTGTGTGACGCACCATCGACCCAAGAGCTCAAAGTAAAAACCGTGAAATACTTCTCTGAGCTAGAAGCAAAGAACATCGAAGGCTTCTAATCGCCCTCACAGCGTTTCATTTGCATAAAAAATCCCGCATCAAACGCGGGATTTTTATTGGCTCTTTTCAGTAGGCTTTGATACCAAACTGACGCAGCCTTGCTGGCAGCACGTCATCCAATTTATCTACCTCTTCGGGCTCAATTTCGATCAGATTAAAATGATGGGCTTGGTAGATGGCTCTGGTTTTTTCTCTGATACTGTCTGCCGTTACACTGCTGTCTGAACCCCAAAATTGCAGATAGACCTTGCCCGCGGGCAAGTAGAAATCGCTCATCACCTCTTCTTCTATCGGCAGCTGTCTTTCATAAGCGTGCACGACACCTGCCATGTACAACCAATTATCAATCAGCAGCTCACCTTTCGAGCGAACGTAGTGGCCATCTAAAGTGCGGTGTTTGGCCTCAAATTTCTGCCGGAAATTCGATAGCGAGCGATCGGTGGACTGCGTCTGTGCGTCTTGACCTAAAAATTCCACCACCGATTGACGCAAACGCTTGTGACGCAGCAGAGAATCGTGCCACAGCACGTAGAAACGGGTGCTCGCTGCCATCGCCTCTTTGCTTGCCACCAGCGCGGATTCCAGATTCGGTTAACTGCCAACCTTGCTCTGATTTGAACATCCAACCCAGCTCACTCAACAATTGGTTAATTTTTTTCGCATTGAGTTGCCACGCTGCCCCCAATTCGGTGGCGCTGAGCAGCTTGCCTTGAGTATTGGCCAATTCAATATGTAAATTGGCCGGCCACACAATGAATTGACCGAACTTAGGGTGATCGACATACTCTCCGCCAAAACGGGCGCCAAGTTCCGTTAAGATCCATTTGTCACCCACGCGGCTAATATAGCCAGCACGTTTGAGATCGCTAAACAACATCGGTGCATCCATGTTGCGCATTTTGGCCAATGCCGTGGTGGATATTTTTTCGCTCATCATGCAGCCCTCGGTTTACCTTTCCTCTTTATGCCGCCAGCAAAATAGTGCAAACGGTTGCAATGTCATTGTAATAGAAGATGGCTGAATCAGGTAGTTCACTGTTTTATAAAGAAAAGGGAGCTCACGCTCCCAAATCGACGAGCTTAGCCAAACAGAGAAATAAACCCTTGTAAGATGATCATGTTCATTAAGTCGATAAAAAAAGCGCCAACAATCGGCACCACCAGAAATGCCTGTGGAGAAGGGCCAAAACGATTGACGATAGTCCCCATGTTCATCACTGCCGTTGGTGTCGCGCCGAGGCCAAACCCACAATGGCCGCTGGCAATCACCGCGCTGTCATAACCGCGCCCCATTAAACGATACGTCACACCATAGGCAAACAGCACCATGGCGAAAGATTGCACAGTGAGAATGAGTAAAAACGGCAACGCTAAATCAAAAATATTCCACAGTTTCAAACTCATCAACGCCATAGCCAAAAACAGTGACAATGAGACGGTACCGATGATATCCACCGTCTCCGCTTCCAATTTTCTCACTCGGGTCACTTCAAGCAAATTTGTGACCACGACGCCAATCAGCAAGGCATAGACAAAATCGGGGATCATCAGCCAGCGGATAGCTAAGGCAGAGACCCACTGCTCCAAATAGCGAGCACCTAGTACACATAGCAGAATCAACGCTAAGCTCTCAATCACTTTCTGCGCGGTCACTTTGTCTTCTTCATACTGGTTGTAGGTAACAAGCTCAGGGAAGCGTTGATGCGCTTGTGGGCCACGCCCGTAATGCGATTCCAACTGATGTTTATCAATCAGGCGCTGCGCAAGAGGGCTGCCTAAGATCCCGCCGACCACTAAACCAAAGGTTGCCGATGCCATGGCTATTTCGAGTGTATTTTCAATGCCATAAAGCTCGGTGAGGGTTTGTGACCATGCCGCGCCCGTACCATGCCCGCCAGACAAGGTGATCGACCCTGCAATTAGGCCCATCAGCGGATCGAGCCCCAACAAGCTTGCCATTGAGACGCCAATGCCATTTTGAATCACAATATAGAGCGAGGCGATCGCCAAAAAGAGCACGACTTTCACGCCTCCTTTGAGCAACTGACTATAGTTTGCCGCCAAACCAACCGTTGCGAAAAACATCAGCATTAAGGTTTTTTGCAGCGGCAGGTCGAAGTTGAGTGTCGTACCACGAAAGTGCAGCAAGGTCATGACCGTCGCCATCACTAAGCCACCCACGATAGGTTCAGGAATATTGAATTTTTTCAGAAGAGGAAAACGGCCATTTATCAAGCCACCAAGAAACAGCACACCGATCGCCACGAGAAAAGACGCTAGCGGGCCAACAGAGACAACATTGTTCATAACACCCCTTTTGTTGCTCGTTGTTGTCCAGACAGACAACAATTTTTCAAACAGGCAGTGTGCCGCCATCGTCAGGAATGTCACTGAATCATGCCCGCTCCATTCTCACCCAAAGAGAATTTAAGGCAAATAACTTTAATTAATTATCATCAGGCAAGAAAAAAGGAGCTCGCAAGCTCCTTATTTTTAACATGAATCACTATTTGATAAACGAGATAAACCCTTGCAGAATGAGTAAATTGACAATATCGATAAAAAACGCGCCCACAATCGGTACTACCATAAACGCCTGAGGCGACGGGCCAAAACGATTGACAATCGAGCCCATATTCATCACCGCAGTGGGGGTCGCTCCCAAGCCAAAACCACAGTGCCCTCCGGCCATCACCGCTGCATCGTAATTGCGCCCCATCGTCCGAAACGTCACGTAGTAAGTGAACAGCGCCAACACAAGCGACTGAACCGCCAGAATGAGCAGAAATGGAATCGCCAAATCAAAAATGTTCCACAGTTTTAAACTCATCAGCGCCATCGCCAAAAATAAAGACAGTGATACCGTGCCGAGCATATCGATGGTTTCTGCGTCCAATTTGCGAATTTTGCTCACTTCCAAGAAGTTGGTGATGATCACGCCAATAAACAGTGCATAGACGAAATCAGGTATCATCAACCATTTGATTTGATACGCACTCACCCACTGCTCTACGTATTTAGCACCAGTGACGCAGATCAGCAGAAAAAACAGCTTCTCAATCACCTTCTTGGCGGTCACTTTGTCTTCTTCATATTCGTTGTAGGTCACCAGCTCGGGAAACTTCTCGTGGGTTTTCGAACCGCGTCCGTATTCCGACTCTAACTGATGTTTATCAACCAAACGCTGTGCCACTGGGCTACCGATCAAACCGCCGATAATCAGGCCAAATGTCGCTGACGCCATTGCAATTTCTAGCGTATTTTCAATACCATACAAATCGGTAAAGGTTTGCGACCACGCCGCGCCCGTGCCATGGCCGCCAGAGAGGGTAATCGAGCCGGCAATCAGGCCCATCAATGGCTCTAAACCCAGCACGCTGGCTAACGCGACTCCAACTCCGTTTTGAATCACGATATACACGGAAGCAATAGCTAAGAAGAGCAGCACTTTTGCACCACCTTTGAGCAACTGCGTATAGTTCGCCGCCAGCCCCACAGTGGCAAAAAACATCAACATAAAGGTGTTTTGCAAGGGCAAATCAAACTGCAAATCCACGCCATGAAAGTGCAGCGCGGTAATAGCACAAGCCACAATCAACCCACCAACGATGGGTTCTGGAATGTTGAACTTTTGCAACACGGGCAATTTTGCATTAATAAAATGGCCGAGAAACAGGACGCTAATCGCCACTAAAAATGATTCCAGCGCCCCGACTGTGATTAGATGATTCATACAACCTCTTCATCTCAGACTCTTTATCTTCCTTGATGTCAGAGTGTTGTTGTTACTTTTGAACGTCAGTGCTGCATATGTTTAAGGCGTCGAACTAACCTCGCCACAGCGCATGGTTAGCAACAATAGAGACAAGCCATCTGGTTAGGCTCAGACTGGAAAACGATCATCGGGTGATGTCTCAAACACCCTCAGCAAGCTTCCAAAATGCAAAAGGAGCTATCTCTAGCTCCTAGAAGTGTCGGCAAATTGCACACTCACTTTCCTCGATGAGGTGCAAAGGCCTTACGCGCGTACTGGCGTTCAAAATCCGTTGCTATTGAGTTGGTCAAACAGAGCCTATCAACGGCCAAACCATTGAATCATTGAGATGCGGACTCTCGCACCAAATCAATAGGTCGCAGACTATAGCATAATTCGACGAAAATGTCCGAACTTAGCTTAAACAGCCAATATAATTAGAAAAACTCCAGATAAAACACCAGAAAATAAAACAGTATCAGTATAGAAATGAAAGGTTTCTAGCCAATTACTCAAAGATGCCTTTGCGCGCTAATGGAAGCAAGCGTCGCTAGCGTGACAGCCAACAATAAGCAACCGAACGCTTAAAATGTGTCGCTAAAAAAATGACAAAAAGCAAAATTACGGCAATAACTTCATTTTTCCGCCACAAAACTTTCAGATTTCACAGTCTGAACAAGCAGATTTGGCTACGCTTAAAGCATAACTATTACACCAATCTATCAACGCTAAGTTGTCACGATATAAGCCGATTAAGCAAGGAAAGTAGCAATGAGTTTGACCATAAGAAAAAGACTGTACATTTTGTCAATAGTGCCGGTTGTCACCATTGCATTGGGCATGATGTGGTTTACCTATCTCAAAACCGTCGCGTTTAATGAGCAACAGTTCAGTGTTACCCACGAGAACATGATGCGTATGAAGCAAGAGGAACTAAAAAACTACATACAAATGGCTGAATCCGCAGTTCAACCATTATTGAAAAAAAACGCCCCGCTCTCTGAAGCGTTGCCGATTTTAAAAGAGATACAGTACGGTGATTCCGGCTACATCTTTGGCTACGACTCCAAAGGTACACGGGTTTTTCTTGGTAAAAGCGATAAAGGAGTAGGCGAAAACTTTCTGAATTTGCAAGATCAGAAAGGCAACTACTTGATTAAAGATCTGTTAAAAAACGCCAAACAGGGGCAATTTACCACTTACTATTTCCCAAAACCTGGGCAAAACACGCCACTGCCTAAGCTCAGTTACTCGGTGTACATTCCACAATGGGATCTGATGATTGGTACCGGTTTTTACACGGACGACATTGATGCCACCGTTAACGAGATGAAGGAAAATGCCCATCAAGCTTTGCAAGACACACTCACTGCCATAGGGCTCTTTTGTGTTGTGATTGCTGTACTGGTAGGGATTTTCGCCGTGTTTGTTAACCGTAGCATCATGCGGCCGTTGGAGCTGTTTGACCAATCTATCCGCTCGTTTGCCAGCGGCGATGCCGATTTAACCGCGCGTATGGAACCGTTCACCGTTCCTGAGTTCACGCAACTGAGCAAAAACTTTAACCAGTTTGTTGCCAGTTTGCAGAACATCATTCACCGCGTAAGTGAAGTTGGGCAAGAGGTCGTCAGTGAAACCAACAACATGACAGGGCGCGCAACCCAAGTTGATGAAATCGCCGCAGGCCAGCGGGAAGAAACCGAGCAAGTGGCCACGGCAATGACCGAGATGACCACCACGGCGACCGAAATATCAAACAATGCTAATCAAGCAGCGCAAGCCGCTCGCTATGCAGAAGACAATGCCAACGAGGCCGAAACCATCGTCAACTCGGCCGCCTCTTCAGTGCGCGATCTCGCAGGTGAAGTCTCCAAAGCAAATCAGGTTATCTCACGCCTAGAAGATGATGTGAAAAACATCTCATCATCGCTGGAAGTGATTCAAGACATTGCCGAGCAAACCAACCTGTTGGCGCTGAATGCGGCTATCGAAGCTGCGCGTGCTGGTGAGCAAGGACGCGGTTTTGCCGTAGTGGCCGATGAAGTGCGCAAATTAGCCAGCCGCACTCAAGACAGTACCGGCGAGATCCATCAGATGATTAATCAGCTCAAGTCGGCTTCCGATGCAGCAGTGAAAGCGATGGACGCCAGCCAAGCCCGTGGGGAGCATACCGTGAAAGAGGCCAATGCGGCTGCAGAAGCGCTGCTTAAGATCAAATCCTCGATTGGCACAATCATGGACATGAACTCGCTTATCGCCACCGCGACCGAGGAACAGAGCATTGTTGGACAGGAAATCTCCCAACGGATTGTGGTTATCTCCGATCAAAGCAGCCAATCTGCCGATCTGGCGAACCAAAACCGAGCGGGTAGTCAGAGCTTGAACCACAAAGCCCATGAGCTGTATGACTTAGTCGGTCGATTCACCGTATAAGCTAACGGTGCATGTAAAGTTCGGGCAGCCGATTGGCTGCCCGATTTACACTGTAAACACCGCAATTACATTCCTTTAAACAAACTTTGTGACGCGCGGCTTACCGGCAGTTGTGTTTTGCCGATATGTACAAACATATGTCCGCTGAAGTCCTTCTTCACCTTTTCAATTTTACTCACCTGCACCACACAAGAACGATGGATTTGCCAGAACTGCTCTGGGTCGAGCTGCGCCAGCAACTCCTTTAACGAAGTGCGAATCAAATACTCTTGCATCGCCTCCCCCCCTTGCGCGGCAAAAACGGAGACGTACTTCTCTTCCGCTTTGAAATAGAGCACATCCGAAACCGCAATCAGATGGATCTCTTCGGCCAGTTGCGCCTTGATCCACTGCAAATACTGTGGTGTGCGTAATGGCGTCGAAAGTTGTTGCAACTGATTCAACAAGGCAGAGAGCGAGGGATCACTTTGTGTTTTCCCTGCGCGCTCATGCAAACGCTGCTCAACCCGCTGACAACTCTTTTGCAATCTCGCCGCCGAAATTGGCTTGAGGAGATAATCCACGGCATTTTGTTCAAAAGCGCGAATTGCGTAATCATCGTACGCGGTGATAAACACCACCAGCGGCGCACCTTGTTTGCCGTGTAGCTGCTTCGCCACTTGTAACCCATCCATCACTGGCATGCGAATGTCGAGAAACACCACGTCCGGCTGATGCTGCTCAATGGCGTGCAGCGCTTGTTCACCATCGTCAGCCAATGCGACTATCTCCAGCGTTGGCCATACATCGGCGAGGCTTTTGTTCAAATGGTGTCGCAGCAGCGGCTCATCATCCACGATGATCGCGCGATAGCTTTGTTGCATCTTGCTATTCCTACTCTTTTTTCTCTGTCAACGCTAACGGCCAGCTCAAGCGTACAATCACACCTTGCGGCTTGTTCTCAACGATGCTGACCTGACCACGCCCAGCAAACAAAGTCTCTACCCGTTGCTTAAGGTTATTCAATCCGACACCGGAACCCACATGCGTCGAACTTGAACCGAGCCCTGCCCCGGTGTCTTTTACGCAAATCTGCAATGCCTGATCGAACGTGTCGATCGTCACCTCAATCTCGCCGCCCGTTTTGAGCGGTTCAATCCCATGCAAAATAGCGTTCTCAACCAAAGGTTGCAGCATCAACGGCGGAATGCTGACGTGCTCTAAACCGGGCTCTACCTGGATTCGATAGCGCAGACGATCGCCCAAACGGATATGTTGGATGGCGAGATACGCCTCAATCAGCGCGACTTCATCGGCAATCGTGGTGTGTTCTTCACGGCAATTACTCAGCGTCGCCCGCATCATGGCGGTTAAACTTTCCAGCATCAGCCGCGCTTTGTCGATGTCTTGCGACATTAAAGCGCTGATATTAGCCAGCGTATTGAAAAGGAAATGCGGCTCAATTTGGCTCTGCATTTGTTTGAGCTGGCTAAGTAATAGCGCTTGTTCTTGCTCCGCTTTTTCTCTTTTGATCACTTCTAGCTCATGCAACGCTCTCATTTGCTGCTCTTTAGAGTGAAAATAAAAATAACACATGCCACTGAAAAGTAACCCCATCAAGCCAACGGGCACCATATCTGACATGCCCATGTAGTCACTCACCCAAAAACGGGCATTGAGAATACCAAACAGCAAGCAAGCGGTGAGTGAGAGCAATACTTCCGCCCGGCGAGGCACCTCAGGGAACAGATGTACAATCAGCCAAGAAAAAAACAGCGCTGAATAACCAAACCCTAAGCTGATGAACAGATGGATATAGTAAGGCCCGCCCCACACAGACAACGTCAACAGCGAGACGAACAGGCAGAAAAGCGATGTCACGATGAAACTTTTCTGCCAACTGTTTTCATTAGCAACATTAGCGACAAACATTAAAACCTCCCTTTGAGATTAAAAACCATCATATGCTGGTCGGGGAGATGGGCGTACACAGAATCCCCATTCCCCGTCAAAAAGCGTGCGGCAAATTCCACTTCAACGCTTTGCGCGCCCGTGTCGAGCCACTGATAACGTAGCCACTGAGTGGCAATCACCCCGCCATCTTGCGGCGAGAAAAGCAGATCCAGCGTTGGCGTCACATCCGCAAGCCAGGTTAGCCCGGCGAGATCGTTCCACATCATCCAAGCTTGCAGATCCCAACTCCAATGCAGCATCAGGTTATGTTGTACTAAGTTGGCATGTTGAAAGCCTTGCTGATAGCTAGCAGCCAATCCGGCCGTTTGTGCAGCCGTCTTGAAGCTTTCTGCTCGCTCAAGGGCCTGTTGCCACTCATCATGCGACCAAGATCGACTGTCGTACCAGTATTCACCAATCAGATTATGGCCGTCTTGGCTGGCCCAATTCAGCCCCACCAACGCCTGTAGCGCATGGCCTTGCTCTGCAACGTACGGCGCTGTGTAGGTCGTCGTCGGGAACTGATAGCCGACGCTTTGCCGCTGCCAGACGGTAGAGACGTGCCAAGCCAGAGAGTCCGACCACACAGAGCGCAAACTGGCTGCAAGCAACCCGCGGCGTACGTCATCGTAGTAGCCAATCCATTGATACTCACTTTGCTCGTTTAACCAGTAACGGCGGATACCGGAACCACGCTGCTCGCTGGCTTTATCCAGCGCCGTTTGTGTGGAATGTGTCCAGCTTGAGTCCGTCGCCAGCCAAGTCCATTCTCCGTCTAAGTCAAAATGCGACAACGACACCACGCCCGTGCCCTCTTCGGCCACCAAGCTGATCGGGTTTTGCCGATAAGGACGAAACAGATCCAGTGGCCGATAGCCATAACCGACACCCCAATCGAGGCGCAATTTACCGACACTGACATCCAGTGGTAAACCATCAATCGTCCATTCACCTTGCCAGGCGAGCTCGCGAACAATCAGATCGGAATCGCGCTCCTGCCACCATGTGGATTGATGGCTATCATCAAGATACAAACCCTGGCTGTAGAGCGTCCAAAGCGAAGTCCAAGTACCGTACTCACTGGCATAATCAAGCTGCACATCCAACATGCCGTTAAGAGTAGCGCGATGACTCGTTTGCGCCGCGACAAAAGCGCTCTTACGCGGCACCGCCGTTTCGTAACTGAGAGCCCAATCCCAAGCCGTGCTAAACCCTGCCACACTCGGCGTAGAACAACTGAGCAGCGCGAGAGCAAACCAAGCACGAGACCAGCGCATTGACGCCTGTTTGTGCATCAAAGTTACCATTGGCTGACATCCGCTTTGATGAGGTAGCTCGGGTTGTAAAACTTATCCTCCAAAGCCCATGGCTGAATATCTTGATACTCAATCACGGTTTTTTTCGCGGGCTGGATGCGGTCAAGCAAAGTCATCGAGACAACGCGGCTAACACCTTGCTGAACGCCGCGCTCAAACCACGCTTGCTTGGCGAGTTTCCCGGAACGCAGATAGAGATCCGCTTTGATGGGAAAGTCATCCTCTTGCGCGATCCAAAGATCGATATGCTGATAGCTGGCGCCGCTGGTGAGCGCGGTTAAAGCCAACCTGTGTGTGTTCAGCGATTGACCATCAGACAAAGTGAGTGTCTCTTGTGCTTGCCACTGGCCTTGATAATCGTCACTCCAAGTCAGGGTCGAAATGTCGCCCACCGAGGCTTCGCCAAGCAGTTTTTGCATCGGCGTAATGCGGATCGGACGGCGGCTTTTCGGCATTTGCAACCAGTAGTTATCTTGTAGCATCAGCATCTTCTGCCCCGCTTCAACCGCCGATTTGAAGATCACCAGAGATTCGCGGTTCGCGCGGGTGTACACGTGATACTCGCGGGTTTTATCCAACTCCCCCTCTTGATAGAGACTGACCAGTGAGATCACTCGCGCCGCCTCTTCTTTCAGTCGATAGTCGTCGGCGCGCTGAAGCATTTGCGCCACTTGTTCAGGCGATGGTGCGGTGGCGGCCATACTGGTTGGGGCAACAAGCGCTAGGCCGAGCAAAATTCGCGATGAAAATACGATGAAATTAGACATAAATTAGCGCCTCCGTGATCGGTTTTTTCACCCCTTTACGGGCAGAGAGGTAAGCGGCAAGGAGACAGATCCCCACCACGCCGAGCGTTGCACTCAACACCAGCGGCCAAGAGAAGTAGATGGAGAGCGGGTAGCCATCGGTTCGGCCCGGTGGCGGTGGCATCTGCACATCCACCACCATCAAAAGAGCACAAAGCGCAGCGCAAGCCAGCGCGCCGACCACACTGCCAATCAGGCCAATTAATCCCGCTTCACGTAAAAAGCCACCAATAATTTCATTGGGATAGCTGCCCAGTGCTGACAAGGTGCCAATTTCTCGCGTGCGTTCGGTCACCGACATGGTCATGGTATTAAACAGTGCGACAAACACCACCAGCGCCATCACCGCGCCCATGATGCCAAAAATGCGATCATAAAGATCTTTCACTTTGAGGTAGAAGAAGGCCCGCTCTTGCCAAGGAGTGATTTGCAATGCTTGTTCTTGGCTAGCGAGTCGCTTGGTCAACATTTGCCCGACTGTCTCGGTTTTCGCCGTCTCAAACAGAAATACGGAGAGAGTGCTTACTCTATCGCTGCCCAGCAGCGATTGCGCACTGTCAATGTGCAGATACAACTGGCGCTTATCCAGTTCAGGTACACCGGTTGAGTAGATGCCACGGACTTTAAAATCATAAGCGTTAAGCGCACCATCGGTGGTGGTGGCCAGCAATGTTACCCAATCCCCGATACTGACGTGTAAGTTGCGCGCCAGATCGGTCGCCAACATCACTTCCGGTTCGCTCGGGTCATAGCGTACAGAGCTTGGATCAGACAAAGTTTTTCCTTGGCGCACATCCAAAAACGGCCCTTTCATATCAAACTCACGCTCATTCACGCCAATACCAGCAAAAATGGTCGACTTGCTGCCATTCGACACCAATCCGGTAAAATCGATGCGCGGCTGCACACCACGGACCGAATCTAGACCCATGAGATCACGCATCAAAGAGTCGGCATTGCTTAAGCCGTTGCTCAGCGGCATCTCTTCTTCTTTTTCGAAGTAGCCAGGCGTACTGATGGTCAAATGACCAGTATCTCTAGCGGTTGACTCTTTGAGGCTGTCGTAGGTGTACAGGCCAAAACCGCCCGCACTGCCTAGCGCAAACACCGCGATGGCGATAATGCTGGCTGAGAGTGCGCTGCGACGACGATTGCGCTGCAAATTGAGCAACGCAATACGTAGCGAATCAGGCAAACAGCGTGCGATCACAGCGTGATGCCATGCGAGGGTCGTGAGTGGCGACAATAAAGGTGGTACCAAACTCGTGCCCGAGCTCTTTCATGATATCGATGACTTTGTTTGCGGTTTGACTATCGAGGCTTGCTGTTGGCTCGTCGGCAATCACTAATGCAGGTTTGTGAACCAAAGCGCGAGCAATCGCTACCCGTTGCTGCTGACCGCCAGACAAGTTATCGGGCATGTGACGGATAAATTCACCCAGCCCCACATGTTCCAGCATTTGTGAGGCAAGTTCGGTTTGCTCTGTTTTTGAAAAACCGTTGAGATGCAGCGGATAAGCGACGTTTCTCTAAAGCCGTCATCACTGGCACCAAGTTGAATTTTTGGAATATAAACCCCAGCTTCTCGCGGCGCATTTTCGCAGCCTGCATTTGTCCGCTCGGGTAAGGTTGACCAGCAAACGTTACCTGACCTTGATATTGAGCATCCAACATGCCAAGCACATTGAGTAAGGTACTTTTGCCCGAACCAGATGGGCCGCATAACGCAACCATTTCCCCTTGTGCGATATACCCGCTCACGCCACGCAGTGCGGAAACACTTTGACTCCCTAAAAGGTAGTGGCGCTCAAGTTGGCTAAATTCAATCATTTTGCTTCCCCTACCCTTTGGCAGCGACTTGCGCCAATGCCGATTGGGTGTCTAAATTGGCTTTGTCGCGCTGTTCCATCTCACTGAGCCATGCTTTCGCTTGTTTAATGTCTTCCGCTCGCAATGCCGCCTGCACCGCGTAGCGGTAAATCCATGAAGTGGCTGCAAACGGCTGCTCAACGAAGCCCGGTTCATCAAGCAAGTTGAGATACAAATCGTAGCCACGCTCAAAGTGATTAAACATGTCGGGCAGCGCTGTGAAAGTGGCGGCCGCCATCGCACGTGCTAGATAGCTTTCTGGCAAGCCCTGAATTCGTTCTTGCTTTTCGAGAGAGGAAGGTAAAGTGTGCAGCAGCGCCAAGCCTTTATTAATGGTCGAAAGCCCCTGCTCGGTGAACTTCATTTTATTCCACGGCAAGAAGGCATCTCGACCTTGCAAGGTTTGCGTGCTGCCAAGGTAAACCAGAGACAAAGGCGTCGCGCCTTCTTTCTCAATCAAGCGGTTCAGTTGACCGAAAACCGAGTCGACCAGTGGCGCTTCACCTTGTGCGGCAAGATTATACTGGTTGATTAACGCTTGATCGGGGTTGGCAAGCACCGGCACTGTCCATAGCGACGTCACAACTAAGAGACCAGAGAGCAGCGTTTTTTTCTTTAGCAACATCATCACCGTTATCCTTCTGTTGGTTTGATGATGTCAGCATATCGGGCCCATTTCCCGCTTGCAGGAGCATGCGACCAAACGCATCGAGGCGCGATAAACGGTCAACAGAGAGGATAAACGGGAGAGCTTAAGGGCGATGGCGAAATTGCGGCTGCGCCACTTTCGCCAGCAAGGCTTCAATCAGAAAAGTCAATACGAGCGAGAAAAATCGAGGCGTGGAATAACGTCGAGGTATAAAAAAACCGAGCTTCGAACAGCTCGGTTTTTTTTCATTACAGTTCAGCGTTGTGATAAACCTGCTGAACATCATCACAGTCATCCAGCATGTCGAGGAATTTCTGGAATTTTTCTGCGTCTTCTTCCGGCACAGGGCTGTAGTTTCTGTGGAACGAAAGTGATCTCTTCAACGTCGATAACCAGATCAGGGTACTCTGTATTCAACGCGGTTTTCACTTTGAAAAACTCGGTATTTGGTGCGTAAATGGTGATCACGCCGTCTTCAAGTTCGATATCGGTCACATCGCAATCGGCCATCATCAGCGCTTCAAGAATCGCTTCTTCGTCTTCGCCTTTGAACTGGAATACCGCTTGGTGATCGAACATGTGTGCAACCACACCAGGAGTACCGATTTTTGCACCAGTCTTCACAAAGCACTGACGAACATCTTGGAAAGTACGATTGCCGTTGTCTGTTAGACAGTCAACGATCACGCTAATGCCACCAGGGCCAAAACCTTCGTAACGTGCAGGTTGGTAATCTTCACCACCACCGCCGTTTGCTTTGTCGATCGCTTTCTCGATAACGTGCGACGGTACTTGGTCTTTTTTCGCTTTAGTGATCAGGTGGCGAAGAGACAGGTTCATGTCTGGATCTGAACCACCATTTTTCGCACACATGTAAATTTCTTTACCGTATTTGGAGTAAACTTTAATTTTTGCGCCTGCTGTTTTCGCCATTGAGGCTTTGCGCACTTCAAAACTTCTTCCCATCGGGATGTCTCTCTACAATTACATTTTTAACGCGAAGGATTTTAGCAAAAAGCGAGATCAATTCAATTCTCGCTCCACGAGAAATCAGAGCCGCCAATCACGGCCAATTTGGCTGCGAGGCAAACCTGCTCATGCCACTCTCATTGCTCGTTTGTATTTTTCAATTGATTGCTCAAAAAATGCCTTTTCACGCGGATCAGTGATTTTATTGGCACGCTCAATGATCGCCTCTGGACCACATTTCGCTTCTTTCATTCTCCAGACCAAGAACGAAGCCTGCTTATCTAACTCAACTTTGTTCTTTTCATCCGGCGCCAACAGTGAAAGATTAAACGACATGAAAATCTCCTGAAGTTCTACATCGGTACGCATCTGGTTGTTTCAAGGTGCCCTCTTAGTGAGGAAATCGCCACCTTTAAGGACAACGAGTCGCGAAATATAACACAGCGCCTGCTTTTTACAGAAGATAAATCGAGAGCGCTTGTTTAGCAAGCCGTCCCGGAAAACACTCGTCTGCTTGCCAAAAAGCACAAAGGGTGGCTAGCGGCCACCCTCTCCATTGAGTTTCGTTAGATCACACAGTTGCGTTAGTGAAGCAGTCCTAATTCTTTTGCTTCCTCGATACTCAGACCGCTTTCACGGATCTCTCTCAGCGCTTCAATGCGGCGTCTCGCTTCTGCGGATTTCACTTGTTTTTCTGGTCTCAGCGCGACTTCCTCTTCCGGAACTTCCCACTTGTGAGCCATATCTGCCATCTCGTCATGGTTTATTGAATTAATGGACATATTACCTCCGAACACACCATGTTTTGACACTTGATGTATAGCAAACCCGATTTGCTGAATTAAGTAAAACAGTAGGGAAATGTGACCATTCCCTCTCTTCCATCAACTAAATTATAAAACCGTCATTTAACTTTTGCTAAATTCGCCACAGCCCAGTAGATTTAAAAGATTACCCTTGTCAAAAGCAAGGAGATCAAACTCTCATTTCGCTTTCAACTCTCTCTTCCAAAGTACCTGATTCAAGCCGATATAAGTAAATTCACATCAATACCACCACTGGTCAATTGTCGGAATATCAACCAAACTTAACACTAAAGTTAACGATGGTATGGGGTTGAGAATGACATTGACTTTCTGGCTAACCAGCATTTCTGACTGGTATCAACAGCGAAAATATGATCAAAGACGTGAGTTGGAAACGATCCTCTTCTCTGCACCTGACGCCGTATTTGGCCCTGATCTCACCGATGATCAAAGTAAAGCGATCGCTTGTTGGTTAGATGGGTGCTTGCGACTTTTCCAACACTATCGTTATCAAAATCCGCCTCACGCTTTTGAGTTCCTACTGTATGCAGCCGGCAAGTTCGAGCTGGTGGGATGTGATTGTCATACCGATGTCGAGATCCGCGCTTGGTGTCTCAAGCGTTTACAACATATCACGGTCCTTAGCTTAGAGTTTTGTGCAGAGCAAAACGATCAAACGGCTTGGTTAGTCAAAGCCAACAGTATTATTGACGGCCATGTGAAACTGATGGAATCACTTGCTTGGAATGAACCTCGAAAGCATGATCAAGTGATTTGGCATTGATCGAACTACCCACGGAACAATGATCAAGGTAAGAAATGCTTAATGGCAGATTTTGGATAAAAAAAAGCGAGTTCGTTTGAACTCGCGAAATCTATTCAGAATGAATGTAACAATATGAGCCAATCTATTAATCATCAGAAAGGACAAAAGGTTGTCTATTCGAGGCCATAGTAGCTTTGGCGAACGATGCTAATGTCAGTAGATTGTTAACGTTCGGTCTGAATTCAATCAATATACAAATTATTGCATTGGTTAATATTTACTTACATGAATCACTTGAAGATTGGCAGAGACTTTTACTGTTTGCTGGCATTCAACATCACCCCAGAGAAGTTACTGTAAGCTCTCACCATGATGTAAAGATCTTTCCCCGCAGCAGGTACAGAGCAAGATTCATTGTTGCCTGAACGAAAAGGGCGGCAATCATAGACACTCGTGGTAGGTTTTTCACCTGAGCGTACATACAAATCGGCATCACCCGCACCAAATTGAATCGCCACTGTCAGTGCTGACAGTCTATTTTCCGCTTTGACGACAAACATCTTCTCTTCCCCTTTATTCAAAGCCAAGTCGGTGATCGCGGAATCTGGGATGAGTTCTTCGATCGTTGGCGTAGTTGGATCAATAGACCCCTCAGGCAAAGTGTTGTTGAAGTACGTGGCGACCTGCGGCCAAATACGGCTTATTTTGACCCCTTGATTTTCACAGCCACCAAAATGGTGGAGCGCAATCGCCTTGTTATTGGCCGCGTTCAATACTGGAGAGCCCGATGATCCACCGATGGTGTCGCAGAAATAACCGGTATCGGTGTTGGTGCCTCGGCCATTGGTTGAAGCGATATCAATTTTGCACAAGCCGGAGCCATTTTGATCGCTTTCAATCGCAAGCTCTTTCGGGTTGCCAGCACCATGTTGAGGAATGTAGATACCATCGCCATAGACGGGTTCATTGGCATCCAAACCTAAGTAACCAAAGGCTTCAATCTTGGCAAAGTCATCAACACTAAACAGGGTGTAGTCCAAGGTGTAGTCTGTGCGCAGCAGTTCACTGCCCATCACTTTCACTGTTGTTGCCAAAGATCCGTTACAGCTGCTGCGTTGATAATTGAACCACACTTCGGTGTTTTTCAACTCAGATGCCGTACTGACACAATGGTTGTTGGTAAAGAGCGTATTATCAGGGCCAACACGCCAAGCCGTACAGAGACTACGCCCGTCAATCAGTAGCCGAGCCACCGGGCTTGACCACGCCACTTTGTCAGCATGGCTATCTTGCCAGCAAGCGACATCTTTACGCTCGTTTATTCCGCAAGTGGAGAATGTGCTATCTCCCCTAGACGCTGTCATTTCAGCCTGATAACCAGCGGTAAAATAGTCAATGTCGAACTCACCGACTTCACCCGCTTGGTTAGGCAGCAACTCAACGGTGACCTGTTCACCGAAAATCGATTGCGCGAACCAATTCTCTTGGCTTTGCGTATACTCCAGCACCTCGGTTCCCTCTTTTGAGGTCAGGCGGATCGAACTTCCTGCTGGTAAGATCAAGGTTTTAAAGTGGATCTTAATAAACTGCGCGCCGGGATGTTTAATCTCCAGCGGAGCGATCGCCTTGAATGCAGAGGTGTAAGCAAATGGTATTTGATCGGCAATCACAGGCAGTTCCACTTGCGCATAAGCCACGGAAGCGCTGCAGAGTGATGAAGCCAAAATAACGTTGCGTAGAATGTGTATCATTGGGTGTCCTTATCGGTTGTCGATATCGATAAAAACATAATCGCTGTGACAATATAAGCAACTAGTTGCTTATATATGGTATGTAAACTCTTACTGACAGTTCAGCCATGTGAACTCAATCAGAACGAGGTAAAGAACTGATATTTAAGATAGAGTGAGGTACTGGACCTGGGCGGCTTTACATCCGCCCAGTGTAGAACATGGTACGTTGGAAAATCAGACGGCCACTTCGTCTAGCGCACGAAACACAGTGTCATCCAAATGGCCCTCAAACACTTGGCGGCACACTTTTCGCCGCACAGCGAGTCCGGCAATCAAACGCTCAATCGACAAATGTTTGTTCTCCGTCTGGCTGTTGTACAGTTCTACGACTTTACTGAGCGCTTCATAGGGCAAAACATGCTCATCGACACGGATGTAATCCAGCTTCTCTAAGAGCTCCTGACACTCTTCTTTGATAGAAACATACGGATGACCTGTCATCGCAGACAACGCCGTTATACTGCGTTCTAGAGCCTCTGGGGAGGTATATTTGGTTAGCGTAATGGTGATCTCATCGGCATTGATCTCCACCAAGTGCTTACGCAGTTTCACTCTACGTCCTAAATTGCCTTTGGGAGAACGCTCCTTGCGCTGAATCGGTTCAAACTCACCATCAATGATGCCCGATAGTTCTTCCAGTTTCTGCTTACTCACCATTTCGTTGCGTAGCGGATTAGGCAAAGTTGGCGCCATATTACGTTTGCCCGCATTGGTGGTGCGAGCTCGCGAGTAACGCAGCACTTCTTCAACATCACATTTGATATCGATCTGGTAATCGATCACCTTATCTTTATCTTGGATCGTCGTAACGCTCAGGTGGTAGCCCCATAAGTTGACAGTAAAAAGATCTTCCGATCCCTTTTCTTCGGATAATCGACGCAATTCACGGATCAGATCCATCGAAAAACGTCGCCATTCAATGTTTCGTGCCAGCTTTTGATTAAGCTCGGTTAACAGCATGCTGTCGGTGTGACGACGAACCATACGACTGCGGAAAAATGAATACAACTGGAACACTAAGGTATGTTGTTTCAAGATCTCTGGTGGAAAGAGGAAGAAGTAATCTCGCGTCAGCAGTTCTTCGTAAAACGAAGGTTCCCAAACCAAAATATATAGATTGGGTTTAATGCGAATTTCGCCATCACTGCCCTCTGTAGGCGCCTCTTCAGATGCCGTAATGGTGCGAGCAAGAAAGCGAAAGCGATCGCTTTTAAACCCTTCGGGCATATTCTCACTCAGCCAACGCCCTGTCAGTTCATGCAACTGAAAATCGGTAAACTCAATGCGATCAATACTATCGCGGATCGAATCCCGTGCAGGGCCACTGTCTTTTTTGCCTCTTAGCGACAAAATATCCGTGATATAGAGTGGGGTCTTGTTCGGAATATGAGTGGCATCTAACTGATATTCCTCTTTGTGATGATCATGGTATTGCACCGTCAAAGTGAACAGTGCAAATAGTGTCATCAGATCGTCCACCGTCATGATATTTTTTGAGGAACGAGTTTCGATAACCGCTCGTGTACCGGAGATTGAAACCATCGATTTTTGGTAACTTTTACGCGTCCTTGGAGGAGCGAGCGCTTGGTCAATGATCCCAGCCCAATTGGTTGGTGAAACGACGAATTGATCGGCTTCATCTTTCATACTCGGTGGCGTGTTTAAGCCGTGCTCATTGAGCAATCGTTTATTGACCTGAGTTTGTGCTAAGGCTTTCGAGCGTTTCTCTTTTTCGCTCTGTTTCACTTTTTCGGTGACTAAACTGGCTGCACCTAATACTGAGATAAGTTTGTTTGGATTAACAAAGCGATGCAGCATGGTTTTGCCTGCGAGCCCTTCTTCAAAGCGCACGGGGGTTTGGGTAAACAAGCCGATACTGACCGCAGCTCGTAAACGTTGCTGAAGAGCGGCTCGGGTTAATTGTCCATCGGTAGCATCGACAATTTCAGTGGTGGATACCAATCCATCTTTACTGCTAAACCCACGCAAAGAGATCAAATTTAACAGTTCTAAAATACTTTTCGTTACCCCTTTGAAATGCTGATATTGCTCAACCCAATCTGCAGATGAGTCACTGACTTCAAATAGATGGCCGTCTTTGTGGCTCCTTGGAGCTTTGATCAGTATTTTTTCTTCGGTTGTCATGTTAGATCCAGATCGCTTTGACCGTAAAAGCACTATAGTTCCAAGAGAATAATGAAAAAAAGATCATAAATAAAGGGAAAAGAGAGATCTTTAAATAACTGATCTTTTTGCTTTATTTGATCTTATTGATATAGATGATCTAATGATCTGGAACGAGCGTCGCTTGTAAGTGCCCGTAATTAAAGACTTTTTATTTTCCCCGTTAGGAAGCATGATCATCTCCAGATAGAAAACATGATCATCATTAGCAAGAAAGCATGATCATAAGTTTATGAAAACATGATCATTAGAGAATCGAAACGATGATCAGCAAAGAATAGAAAGCATGATCATCAGTCGTAAACAATTTATCCACAGAGAGAAGCCAAACGTAAGCTTTTTATCTCTATCTGCCGAGTTGAATGGCTAACGGAACGATGATCAAGCATGGCACATTTTGGCAATATGCGATGGGAATAACAGCAGTATCGGCTGATAGTCTAAAATTTGTGCGTTTACCAGCGTTAATAGAGCGTAATTGGTTTGGGTTAATCTTTGCGAAAGCATGATCATGGAAATAAGGATGATGTAATGCGTTTGTCGTCACTGCTTGATGCGCCAAAGAAACGTGCGGGATTGCCTGAATCCCCATTCCATCGGCATTCCTCCGTAGTTTGGTTAAGTATTTACATGCTTCCGAGCATGATGACACTTGATCATGGTTCCGTAGAATGGATCCTCCTTCCCTCTCTCTTCCTGTAGATCTCATCGAGCTTCATGACCATGATCATCGTTTCGCCAACCAAACTATTTACGGAAAGATGATCAACAGGCTTCCTTGATCATCTTTCCTAATGCGATTTACCCAAAATAGAATGGAAAAGGCGCGACTTTTTTACAGAAGCATGATCATGATGCGATACCGCGCTTTCTTTCTCTCTTTCTACGTGATTGCGATTAGAGCGGCTTTTCGCTCGTTTGGCTAATCGATTTGACAAGTGCCGTAATTTAGAGGTGCTATCTAATCGTTCCGATGATTTATGACATTTACATTGTAAATTAGTGACACTGTAATTCTTTCATTCTATCTCAGTTGCAAACATCAAGTTGATAAAAGCCATAGTGCTCAAAAGCACATTATCGTTCTTTTTTACATCATTATGACGTGATTAATACATTTTTATGTGATTACTCTTCAAAATGAACGTTCACCTTTTTGTTGTGTTTGTATTAAAGTGCTGTACAATCGTGTGAAAGATATTTCTCTAAGGAATCGATAATGAAAAGAGAGCAAACGATAGAGAATCTCATTAAGTTGGCCGAATCAACTCAACAAGTTCAGGCGGACCGAATTGAGATTGTGCTTGAAGAGCGCAGTGATGATTATTTTCCGCCAATGTCCAAGGCATTAATGGAAACGCGTTCTGGTTTAACCCGTCGTAAGTTGGATGATGCGATTAGCAAAATGGAAGCGGAAGGGCATCAGTTTACCAAAAACAACGCCAACCATTACTCGATCTCTTTAGAAGAAGCACATATGTTGATGGACGCTGCGGGCGTGGCGAAGTTCCACCAGCGTAAAAACAGTACCGGAAACAAGCCGTGGATTATCAATGTGCAAAACCAGAAGGGCGGTACGGGCAAGTCAATGACGGCTGTGCATTTAGCCGCTTGCTTGGCATTGAATTTGGATAAGCGTTACCGTATTTGTCTTATTGACTTAGATCCACAAGGCTCTTTACGTTTGTTCCTCAATCCGCAAATCAGTATTGCCGAGCACGATAATATCTATTCTGCGGTTGATATCATGCTGGACAACGTTCCAGAAGAGGTCGAGGTGAATCGTGAATTCTTGCACCGTAATGTGCTTTTACCAACGCAGTATCCTAATCTGAAAACCATTTCCGCATTCCCGGAAGATGCGATGTTTAACGCTGAAGCTTGGCAGTATTTGTCACAAAATCAGTCGCTTGATATCGTGCGACTGCTCAAGGAAAAACTGATCGATAAGATTGCTGATGATTTTGATGTCATCATGATTGATACCGGTCCTCACGTCGATCCTCTGGTGTGGAATGCGATGTATGCATCGAATGCGCTGTTGATCCCATGTGCGGCGAAACGTTTAGACTGGGCGTCGACCGTCAACTTCTTCCAACACTTGCCAACCGTGTATGAAATGTTTCCAGACGATTGGAAAGGGCTGGAGTTTGTCCGCCTTATGCCAACCATGTTTGAAGATGACAATAAAAAACAAGTCTCGGTACTGACCGAGATGAACTACTTGCTTGGTGATCAGGTGATGATGGCGACCATTCCTCGCAGCCGTGCTTTTGAAACCTGCGCCGATACGTACAGCACCGTATTTGATTTAACCACGGGTGACTTTGAAGGTGGCAAAAAGACACTAGCGACGGCGCAAGATGCGGTGCAAAAGAGTGCGCTTGAACTAGAGCGTGTGCTTCATTCTCATTGGTCTTCACTGAATCAAGGATAAATAAGTCATGGCAATTAGAACTTCAGAACTCAATGCCAAACTCTTTGGTAAAGCAGATAAGCGCCGAGTCACCACACCTCAAGAGGCACAGACCGCGGCGAAAGAGCAAGCACAAGTGATTGAACTGTCTGTGGCGGGCGAGCAGAGCGTCACGTTTGAATTGGTGCGTATTGCCGCTCAAGAGGTGGAACAGAAAACGGTCGTGTTTGCAGAAAATGCTCGTGAACAGGCATTTTTAAATGAACACGCGTTGTCCGATGTTTTAAGTACGCTCAAAGAGAGAGGACAGCAATACCCAGCGGTCGGTCGTCGTGCGGCTGACGGTAAGATCGAAGTACTCGATGGTAGTCGTCGTCGTATGTCTTGTATTCTCGCGAAGCAAGATTTCCTCATTTATGTCGCCGATAACATCAGTGCCGAGCAGGCGAAATTTTTGTCTGATGTCGCTAACGCGCACAAGCCACTCTCTCTGTACGAGAAAGGCAAAGAGATGCAAGCGAAGCTGGACAAAGGGGAAGCTGAAGATCAAAAAGCGCTGGCAAAAATGTTCCAATGCAGTGAGGCATTGGTTAGCGGCGCACTCAAAGCGGCTTCGCTGCCGCTGGAGTTGCTGCAAGCTTACCCCAACGTGAGCGAGCTTGGCCGCCCGACGATCGTAAAACTGCACAAACAGTACTTCTCTTTGCCAAGTGAGCAACAAACGCAGCTTTTGCATAAATGTCTGAGTGAAGAAGGGCTGGTTTGGCAACGCAGTCAGGCTCAGGGAGTGGCGCGTTTGACCAAAGAAGTGACGGAGACACTTGAGCTGTGGATGTCTGAGTTGCTACCAAGTCAGCCTAAAGCCAAAGCAGAGAAGACAGAGCTTATCAAAGGACGCGCATCTTACAGCCGTAAGGGCAGTAATTTGGCGCTGACACTAAAGAAAATTGATGACCAAACAATGGATGAGATCCTAAAGTTCCTTGAATCCAAACTAGGATAAGACGCCATTTTTTGACGAAAAGCCGCTGATGCGGCTTTTTTTGATCCTGTGCTACCATAAGCACACTTCGAACTTGGGTACGATTTATGGACACTCCTTTACAAGCGTTGCATGCGATTTGTCAGCAAGTATCAACGACTGGCTGGCGTTATGGCGTGGTTTTGCGTGGTGACGCTAAGTGGCAAGATGAACAATTGCATCACTGGCTAACTCTGCAAACTTCAGCGGTGATTTTTTCTGTTGGGTTACGTGATGACTTTCATCCGCAGATCAGCAAAGCGGTTGGATATAAACAGGGGCAGCGCCTTTTAGGGCAGGAGTGCCAAATTCTGGTTGTCGATGCGCGCCAGCCGTTTGATGCCAATAGCTTCACTGCGGCTTGTGGTGCATTAGTTGGCGGCGGAATTTTGCTGATATTACCCAGTAACGGGCCCACAACCTCTTATGCTCAAGCTTGGTTAGAGCGTCACTTTGCCGAGTTAGTACAAATAGATAAAGGGCAGATTACCCAGCTTCCCCAATTGGTTTTAGCTGCCGAGGTTGAAGATGGTTTCGCAGATCAGCTTCATGCCGTCGAGTTGGTCAAAAAAGTGCTGACAGGTCATCGCAAGCGGCCTCTTGTTCTGACGGCAGACCGAGGACGAGGGAAAAGCAGTGCGCTTGGTCTGGCTTGTGGCCAGTTAATGCAGCAGCGGCCTTTGAAAATTTTGCTGACTGCGCCGTCATTTTCAGCAGTTGAAACGTTATTTTTCCACGCACAAACCCAGTTATCCAGTGCCCAAAGCGATGGGAAATTCATTTTACGTACTGGTGAATCGTCACTGCAATTTATTGCGCCCGATGAGCTGTTATCACAACGCCCATCGTGTGACCTCTTGCTGGTTGACGAAGCTGCCGCCATTCCTTTGCCGATGCTAAAAGCGATGGTGGCTGACTATCATCGTTTGGTCTTCTCTTCTACCGTCCATGGTTACGAAGGTTGCGGCAGAGGCTTTTCCAATAAGTTTATTCCTTGGCTGCAAGCCGAGCGGCCCGGAATGAAAGCGTATCATTTAGAGCAGCCTATCCGCTGGAAAAGCAATGACCCACTGGAAGCGTGGCTCAATCACGCCTTTTTGTTACAAAGCGATGATGTGTCGATTGACAACGTGACTCGTGATGTGTTGAGCTTGCGCTTAGTAAGTAAAGCGGAACTACTTGCGAAGCCAGCCATACTTCAATCTTGTTTCTCTCTTTTGGTCAACGCACATTATCAAACCACACCCAATGATTTACTTCAGTTGCTTGCCGATGAGGCGTGTCAGCTTTATCTCGCTCAAGTGCAAAATGCGGTCGTTTGCTGCATCTTGACTGTTGACGAAGGCGGGTTGGAGGCCGATCTGATTAAAGCGATTCAGCTTGGCCACAGGCGCCCAGCCGGGCATTTGGTTGCGACCACCATTGCCAATCATCTCGGCATTACGCAAGCCGCGCAGCAAACCGCGACACGGGTGATGCGAATTGCTGTTCACCCAGATTGGCAAGGGCGTGGCATCGGGCAGAATCTATTGGCTCAGTTACAAGTTCTGCTCGAAGGTAAAACGGATTACCTTGCGACCAGTTTTGGCTCCAGCGCGGAATTGGTTCGCTTTTGGCAGCAAGCGGGTTATGTGCCACTGCGATTGGGTTTTTCGCGTGATGCGGCCAGTGGATGCCATTCTCTGGTGATGGTGAAAGCGTTAAGTGCCTTGGCTGAAAGATGGCAAACGCAAGCGCATCTGATGTTCAAAGAGACACTGCCGGATTATCTGTCGTCGAGTTTTTCCGAGTTGGATGCGATGCTGGTACGATCGCTGCTCAACACGGTGAGCTACTCAAGCCCCAATCCGACTTGTATCGCTCTGATTGTTAATTATGCTGAAGGTGGCAACAGTTTTGACAGCGTCCAACCTTGGCTTAAAGCTTGGCTACTGTCGCTTGAGGTGCAGAGCCTATCGGATCTGCTAATCAGTAAAGTGTTGCTCAACCAGTCGTGGCAGCGCTGCGCGGAGCGTTTTGCTTTCCCTGGCCGAAAACAAGCAGAACAAGCGCTAAGAGGCGATGTGCACCAACTCGTTTCCCTGTCAAATTTACAATGTAAATTGGATCATCTTGCCGAGTAAACTCATTGCTATTTACACTGTAAATCGAGCCCATTAATCCTTATTTGTTTTTTAGCAGTAGAAGATAGTGAGCTGCAACGGAAAAGGAATCGATATATTGGAGGCGCGCTTTGGCTAGTGGGGGCTCTATCTGTTTGTGGTTGGTGAAGTGGATTTACAGTGTAAACCGTTGAGCGAGAAATAAACCCGCAGTCACAAACTGGATGCAATCTCGTTCGATATACCCTTTAGTGATGTGAGCCAGATTATTCCCTTTCCATGATTCTCAGCGATCCTCATTTTCGTTAGACTAGTTCCAAGATTACCTTTTGGCTTTAACTGCACGTGGCTGTTTATGTGGAAACTATGCCTTTCATGGAATGAAAATAAGACCAGCATCATTGCCAAACTCCCAGAAGTGGATTTGGGTGGTGAGCTGATCAGAAAAGAAATTGACGCCGTACTGGCGGAGATGGATGCTGGAAATCTGTTTCTTGATGAAGCAGAAGTGGTGCGGTTTATTAACAGTGTGCGGGAGAAAAAGGCCGAAGCGTACCAAGGTATTGAGGTAGCAAAACGGTTGAATGCACAGTTGGAAGTCGAATTGTCAAACAATGATATGTTGGCCAGTATGAAAGTTACGGGCGCCTATGGTGGTCGAGGCTTGCGCGGTAGTGAGATAGTCCACGCGCTAGCCAGCGCGCATGTCACTAAAGGCATTAATAAGTTAGCCTTGAAAAAAGTGCTGGTCATGAGTAATCAGCTCAAACCGGGAGAGAGCTTTGTACAGGCTGTGGCGCAAGGCAAACAACCAGTTAAAGGCAAAGATGCCCAGTTTGTCCCTCTAGTTGAAGACATCACCAAGCGAGTGCTTAAGCCGGAGAAAGGGAAGTCGGCGAACGCTAAAATCGATATGCGCAATCTTGGTGAAACCATTACCGTTGAACGCGGAGACGAAGTGATGCGTCGCGAGCCCGCCACTAGAGGTACCCCGGGATTTACGGTTCAAGGCAAAGCCATTCCACCTTTAGCCGGGAAAGATGCTGCATTAAAACCTGGTAAAGGAACGGAAATTGCGTCTTACAATCCCAACATACTCATCGCCAGTCAAGCAGGCATGCCGCTGATTAAAGAAAAAACCATCGAAGTCGACAGTGCGCTGTGCCTCAATAACGTCGGTGTCGGGACTGGACATATCAAATTTAAAGGTAATGTCGTGATCTCCGGTGATATTGAGGCTGGGATGAAAGTGCGTGCGACGGGCTCTATCACCGTTGGTGGCTTCATTGAATCCGCCGATGTACAGGCACAAGGCGATATAGTGGTTGGCAAAGGCATCATAGGTCATACCGTGAGTGATGGTGAAGCCAAAAGTTGCTCGGTTAAAACCAAAGGCAATATTAGCGCCAACTACGCACAATATTGTGAGTTGCAGGCAGGGCACAACATTGAACTTGCAGTACATTCACTCAACAACGACATTTTGTGCGGGCATGATCTCACCGTGATGGACGCCAATGGTAAAAATGGTACCTTGAGTGGCGGGGTAGCCCGCGTTGGCGGAAAAGTAAAATGTGTCTTCCTTGGCGTTGAAGGGGATACGGCGACTAAGATTGAGGCCTTTGCTCGTTTCGCCGCCTATAAAGATAAAATCGCTTCGCTCAAAGAGCAGTATAAGATTGCCCAAGAAGAGACGATGGATGTGATTCGTCGCGAACTCGAATTTAAGAAGACGCCGAAATCGGAGAGGGAAGAAGGCGTCGAAGCTGAAATTGCAGATCTGAAAGCGCAAAACAGTGCGCAACTCGAGTCGCTTAAAGGCGAGCTCGAAACTGCCGATGCCGAATTCAACGCATTGTTGGAAATTAACACGGTGGAAGCGACGGAAAAAGTGTTCACCCGAGTGACGGTACAATTTGGTGATGAACAGGTGGTGACCAAGCGAAACTCATGGTGGCAGTATCTTCCGCTTCAATCAGTATGAAATCAAAGTTTCTTCAACTCTGGAAGAAGAAGATGTGGCCGTAAACTAGCCCTCATTTTGAGTATTAGTTTTTAGAAGATTGCTTTTTAGCCACAACTCCTTTAGGTTAACCATATGACACAAAATAAGATTGTTACCCAAGCGCTTTGTTGCTGCTGTAAAACACCGTTTTACGGCCGAAAGCGCGTGTCTGTTTGTTAGTATAACTACCCGTATTTCTAAGGCCGTCGATGCATGCATCCACGGCCTTTTTTATTTTTGCAAGGAAGAAACTATGAATTATCCCTCTCCCGTTCAGCTGTTTAATACGCTCACTAGGACCCTTCAGCCCTTTCGCACCATTCGGGAAAACGAAGTTGGGCTCTATGCTTGTGGCCCGACAGTTTACGATTACGCGCATATCGGCAATTTGCGTACCTACTTGTTTGTTGATGTTTTGACACGAGTGCTGAGACTCAACGGTTATCAAGTCAAGCACGTGATGAATATCACCGATGTTGGTCATCTGGTCTCCGATGGGGACAGTGGAGAAGACAAAATGGAAAAAGGTGCGCGCAAACAAGGGAAAAGCGCGTGGGAAATCGCTCGCTACTTTGAACAAACCTTTTTCACGGATTTGCACAAACTGAATATCGAGCAGCCGAGTCAGGTGTGCCGTGCCACAGAGCACATTGATGAGCAGATAGCGTTTGTGCGTGAGCTGCAAGAAAAAGGCTTTACCTATCGCACCAGTGACGGAATTTACTTCGATACAGAAAAGCTCGCGAATTATGGCGAGTTGGCCAAACTGGATAAAAAAGGACTCGCGGCGGGTATTCGTGTGGAGATGGCTGAGAAAAGGCAGCCCACCGATTTTGCGCTGTGGAAGTTCAGTGGCGAGCAACAAAGACAAATGGAGTGGCCGAGCCCTTGGGGCATTGGGTTTCCCGGTTGGCACATCGAATGTTCCGCGATGGCCGAAAAATACTTGGGTAAGCGATTTGATATTCATGTCGGTGGAGAAGACCATATCCCAATTCATCACACCAACGAGATCGCCCAATGTGAAGCAAAGAATGGTCATATTCAGGCCAATTTTTGGTTGCATGGCTATTTTCTACAACTCAGCAATGAAAAGATCTCCAAATCCGGAACGTCAATGCGCTTAGAAAGCTTGTTGCAGCAAAGCTACACTCCGCTGGCTTATCGTTACCTCACGTTGACTGCCCACTATCGCAGCCACTTGAACTTTAGTTGGCAAGGGTTAAGCGGCGCGCAGACCGCACTGAATCGCATGCGGCGAAGGCTCGCTGATTTACCCGAAGGCGGGCGAGTGGATGCCGCTTTCCGAGAGCGTTTTATGGTGCTGGTCAACCGCGATCTCAACATGCCGCAAGCGCTGGCACTCGCTTGGCAGGTGTTCGACAGTGACATTTCGCCGGAGGATAAAAGAGCAACCTTGCTCTATTTCGACCGCGTGTTTGGTTTACAGTTGGAGTGCAATGAGGAGATTATCATCCCAGTGCAAGTACAAGCACTGGCGGACCAACGTTTGGCGCTGAAACAGCAAGGACGTTATCAAGAGGCGGATAAACTAAGAGATGATATTGTGGAACTCGGTTATCAAGTGAATGATGTTGGTAACCACTCAACTACGTTACAGCGACGTTGAGTCGGGCATGACGGGGCTATTTACACTGTAAACTGAGAATAAAAATAACCCCAGCTTGTGCTGGGGTTGGTGTTAACTGACGGCGCGAACTTTGCCTTGTTTGAGATCACTGAGCACCTGTGCTTTGGGCCCATCGGCAATAATACTGCCTTTTTCCATCACGATGACGCGTTCCACCACATCCAACATCGACGTTTTATGCGTGATGAGAATCAGCGTTTCACTTGCTTTTAGTTGAGAGAGCTGATGCTTGATCTGCATTTCCGAGCGGTTATCCATGGCACTGGTTGGCTCGTCCATGAGTAGGATTGGTGGTCGTCCCAAAAATGCGCGCGCAATGGTGACCGCTTGTCGCTGACCCCCCGAGAGCATTGCACCGCCTTCGCCCACTTGACGCTCCAAACCTGCGGGGTCAGCTTGGGTAAAACTGGTCACACCGGCGCGGTTAGCGGCGTCTAACACGTCCCTATCGTCGACCAAAGGACGCCCTAAGGTAATGTTTTCGCGAATGGAGCCAAAGAACAGGGTACTGTCTTGAGGAACGCAGCCAATGTTGCGACGGATATCGACATGATGCAACTGCTCAATATCGGTGTCGTCGATACGCACGTGTCCTGCTGTGGGTTTGTACAAGCCCATAATTAGCCGTTCCAGGGTGGTTTTACCCGAGCCAATTCGGCCAATGATGGCGACTTTTTCCCCCGGATTAATGGTCAGGCTCAAATCACGAATCGAAGCGATGGGGGCATCTGGGTAGTGAAATGTCACTCGATCCAGTTCAATTTTGCCTTGCACAATCGGGCGGTGAATATAGCGTTTGCCTTCTTCTTGCTCATCTGGCATTTCCATCACCTGATTAATGATGGTCATTGACGATTTTGCTTGATTGTAGCGAGTTGATAACAGCGAAAGCTGCACTAGCGGACCGATCGCTTTGCCGCTCAGCATCGTCGCGGCGATCAGGCCCCCCATGGTCAGATCACCTTCAGAAATGAGATAGACGCCAAGAATGATCATACCCACGTTGGCACTTTGTTGCACAAAGCCAGCAGCACTTTGGATGCTGTCGGTGATGCGGCGGGTTTTGATGTTCCAGTTAGCCATGTGGGCGACCGCTTCTTCCCAGCGGTACTGAAACTGTCCTTGTGCGCTGAACAGTTTGACCGTTTCCAGCCCGGCTAGGCTTTCGATCAGGTTGGCGTATTTCTGTGACGCCAAACGGGAGCCTTCTTCAATCGAGCGGCGCAGCGGGCCTTGAATAAGGAATGAGTGAATCATAACGATCAGCACGCCGATGATGGGTACCCAAACCAAGTCGCCCGCCATCAGCCAAATTAGTAAGAGAAACAGCAACGCGAAGGGAAGGTCGATCAGCGAGCTTATCGTTGCCGAAGTGAAAAACTCACGGATCGATTCAAACTCTTGCAAATGGCGAGCAAAAGCGCCGACTGAAGGTGGCTTCGATTCCATACGAATGCCCATCACTTTGCTAAACAACTTGGAAGAAATCAAAATGTCCGACTTTTTCCCTGCCACATCAATAAAGTAGTTGCGCAGCATTTTTAGGACAAAATCGAACAGGAAGACAACGAAAATTCCGCTCGCCAGTACCCACAAGGTTTCAAATGCGAGATTTGGCACCACCTTGTCGTAGACAATACGAGTAAACATCGGCGCTGCGATGGCAAATAGGTTAATCAGGATAGAAGCGATCAAGACGTCACGATAGATGTGTTTTGATTGCCACAAAGTAGACCAGAACCAGTGACCTTCGCGCGTTTTAAGAATTTCAGGCGAGCGTTCGTCATAGCGAAATTGCTTTTTGACTAAGAAATAGCGCCCAGTGTACTGCGCTTTGAGCTCGTCTAAAGGAATGACGACCGGCACCATACCACTTTCTAAGGTGGTGATTTCCGCTTCGCCTTTTTCTTGGTTGAGGCTGTTAAGTACGCACGAGTCGCCGCCTTTGAGCAGCAAAATGGCGGGCAAGACTAAGCTGGAGATGGCTTCCAACTCAGCGCGGTTCTCTTTCGCAACCAAGCCTGCGCGCTCTGCAGAACGTGGCAGCAGAAAAGGCGTCAGCTTGCCATCGGAGAGTGGCAAACCATTGACCAGCGCCTCCGGCGAGTTAGCCAGTCCGTAATAGCGGCTGACGTATATCAGCGAATTCAGCAATGGATCTTTCATGAGATAACCTTACTACTCTTTATCTACGATGAAGCCCTGGAATACTTCAACAAAATGTTCTGACAAGAAGTCCAACTGCGTTTGGGTTTCTACCCTTGAGGCGATGGTGGTGATACCCAAATTGTGAGCCGCCCGAGAGATGGACGTTAGGGTGAATTTCTGTTTTTCATCGTCTAAGTTGTGGGTGAATAGATAGTCGAGTTTGACGTAGCTAGGACGATACTCATTAATGTAATCGAGCGATTGGAAGTTACGACCGTAGTTGTCCACGCCAAACTCGGCACCGGCGTTACGAATAGCGTGGCACAATAAAGCGGTGTGGTGCGGCTGGTTCACAAAGCACTCTTCTGGGATCTCAAAATGAAGCAAAGACGCCACTGATTTATGTTTCTCGAGTGTATTGGTGATCCAACGGATGAAGCTGGGCTGTGACAGACTGCTGTGGGCGATGTTGATCGCCATCGGCTCGGTGAAGGTTTTACGCTCCAGCAGCTTGATCATCGATTCAATCACGTATTCGTCAAATAGGTGGGTCGCTTCGAGCTGTTCCAACGCATAGAGATATTGGTTCGCACGGTAAACCACGCCCTCTTTTTCAATGCTGGAGAAGACTTCACGGTGGAACGTGTTGCCAGTGCGGCTGTTGGCTGATTGAAAACGGAACTGAATCCAATCGTTATGAATCGCTTCTTCCACCAAGGCTTTCCACTGCTGTTTGCCCATGGTACTGCCTTGTGTGTCGGTGCCGACAAAGCCGTAGGTAAGTTCTGGTGACGCTTTGGCTTTAGATAGTGCGTTGTCGACCATCGAGAGCATTTCTGTGCGTGTTTTGCTGTCTTTATTATGCGCAACCCCCAACGCCACTTTCGCATCAGCGGTGCCTGTTGGGTCAGTATTGAGCATTTGCACACAATTGATAATGCTGTCGGCAACGATTTTGAGTTCACTCTCATCCATGTGAGGGAAGATAAAACCAAACTCATCGCTTGAGATACGAGCCATGGTGGCGCCGGGGACGGTGATGGTACTCTCGAGCTGTTTTGCCAGCTCTGCCACCATGCGATCGGCCGATTGATAATCCTTGTTGTCATACACTTCGCCGATGTACTCGGCGTTGAGTACCGCTACACCGCCGGGCGCATTTTCCGCAAGCCACTGATCGAGCTGACTGATATAGAAAGAACGGTTGCCCAGTTTCGAGACAGGGTCGATGTATGCCTGCTCGCGCAGACGCTGTGCCTCTTTCGCCTGAATCTTAAAGGAGACTTCAATCTGTGATGACATGCGGTTAATGCCATCGACGACGGCAATCAAATCTTTGGTGTGAGGGCGAGCAAGTGGTTCGCCAAACTTGTTGTTGGCGATGTCGTTCATCTTCTCAATGATGGCGGTGAGCGGTTTCAGCGAGCGTTTGAGTATGTAAGCAATCGCGAGTAGACCGATGACAAAGATGCCACTAAATGCGCTGACAAGGCGCATAAAAGCTTGCCAAAGCTGTTCGTATGCAGCGCCCGGGTGGCTCACTATCTCCACTTCCGCCAGTTGCAACCAACCGCTGGTGACAATGCGCTGATCATGGATGCGCTGGAACAGATTTAGTTTACTAAACCAAGCAGGTACTGAGTTCGGCTTGACTGGGTAAGTACGAATGATCTCTTCCCCTGAATCGAGGAAAATAAGCCGCACCACTGAGTAAGAAACTGCCATCGAACAGAGCGTTGATCACCGATTCCACCGCCACTGTATCTTTGTCTTTCAGATAAGGGGCCAGCGCTAAACCAACGGTGTTGATGGTGTTGTTCATCTCGGAGCGTTGCTGCTGCTCTAGGCTATTCCGAGTGGTGTTGAATTCGATTACAAATACTGATGCCATCAGCAGGATAAACACTGTAATCATACCAACCACAAGTTGCTTGTATAATGTCATGCTCATTACTCGTCATAGTTAATGATAGGTTTGTTTAGCTTGAGTGTTTTTTCTCTTGAACGAAGATCGTTCCACAAGCTTAAACGGGATGAATCGCCAGCCAGTTGTCCGTTGGAGTTGGCGGATTTCATCAACCAGAGATTTTTACCGTTAAAACTGTATATCGGCAGCAGATCCTGGCGCTTGGACGCTTTGAGGATCCTTGGATTGAGGTTGTCGAGGATCAATGGCTCCGAGCTTGGCGTTTTATAGTAAGCCAATACCATGTGAAACTGATTGAGTTCCAAGGCTTTGACGTACACCAAGCGCAGTTTGTTGTCCGAGACGCCCAATTCCAGTAGTGAAAAATATTTGGCGATGGTGAAGTCTTCACAATCGCCTGCATTACTGCCTAAAAATTCCAGTGGTGTGGCCCAATAATCTTTTTGTCCCCATAGCTGAATGTCGTCGACAAAATAGAGCTGGTTGAAAAAGTCGTTGATGCCTGCCAGTTGTTCTTGCTCTTCTAACTGTTTAAAAAAATCAATATTCTCGCGCCAAGCCGTAACACGCTTACCCGCTCTTTGCCCATAGGTGCTGGAAACGGCCTCAACCCATTTCTGCTCGGTGGTGTTGAGCGCTTGAGAGCTAAACGCCGCCCAACCGAGTAACGCGAGTCCAACCCATCGGCCAGCATTGTTGGTGTTGCGCCTTAGCAGACTGAGCGCTGCTTTAAAGTGTCTCTTATTCTTTAAGAGCATTGCTTTGCGCGCTAAGAATGGGTTTGAGTAAATACTCTAATACTGTTCGCTTACCAGTGATGATGTCCACCGAAGCCGTCATGCCGGGAATAATCGGCAAATCGGCATCTTGGCCAAAATTGGTCTTTTCCGTGCGAACGCGAACAATATAGAAGCTGTTTCCCTCCTCATCTTTAGTGGTATCGGCGCTGATGTGCTCCAGCACTCCCGTCAGGCCGCCGTACTTACTAAAATCGTAGGCGGTGAACTTAACCACCGCCGACAAGTTCGGTCTGAGGAAGGCGATATCTTGCGGAGCAATTTTCGCTTCGACTAAGAGCGTGTCTTCGGTGGGGACGATCTCAACAATATCCATCCCCGGCTGAATGACGCCGCCGACGGTATTAATGTTCAGCGTTTTAATTTTGCCGGTAACCGGTGAGACCACCACGGTTCGTTTCACTCTGTCTTTTAGCCCAACGGTGGATTCCACTAACGCCGAGAGCTGATCTTGCGCTTTATTGAGCTTTTCTTGCTGTTCCGAGCGAAACTTCAGCGCCGCATCAATGCGGCTGAGCATGGACTCGCGAATCGAAGACTGCAGAACCGGAATTTTTAGTTCGGTCGATGTGAGCTCTCGACGGGTATCGTTGACTTGACGCTGCAACTTCAGCAGCTCGATTTTTGGCACTACACCTTCGTCGGCCAGCGGTTGGGTGATCTCCAGCTCTTTCTTGGCGAATTCGTACCCTTGTCGCAAGCTTTTCACGCGCGATTGGATTTCCACCAAGTCTTGCTGTTTCTGCCTAACTTGTTGGGTTAACACGGAAAGTTGGTTACGTAAGTTATTTAAATCTTGGCGATATTCTGCTTTTTGTCTCTGGATCAGATCAGCCTGCTCTTGCTCCAATTGCTCAGGGAAACTGAGCTGGCTGTAGTTGATCACCACGCTTTTTTCCCACTCGGCGTTGGTGAACTCTTCATCGATTTCGACACTGTCGATTGAGGCGGTGAGTTGCAGCACTGCCGCCGTTAAGTTGGCCACTTGCTGTTCACGTTCACGGTAGTCAGAGCGAAAGCGGGTGTCGTCGATCAGTAACAGTTGCTGGCCTTTTTGTACCAACTGACCCTCTTTTACCAGAATTTCTTTAACTAACCCCCCTTCGAGGTTTTGCACAATTTGGATTTGCGACGAGGGGATCACTTTCCCTTGGCCGACGGTCACTTTGTCGATTTCGGCCCACGAGGCCCAGCCAATTGAAATGGCAAAAAATAACACAATCACCCACAGCATAAGGCGCGCATTAGTGGGGGTGTTTAAAAGCAAAGCGGCGGTTTTGTCGTCGACAAAATCGAGCTCTTGGTTGCTGAGCTTGTTGTAGTTGTCGCTGCTCATGCACTGTCCTTGTTTAATTATTTGTCTAAGTAATTGTAAGCCCAGTCGGAAATAATGTTAAAGGCAGGATCGGCAAATCGAGTGCTGCCAAATATTACTTGCTTACGGTTCTTTAAATTGAGATTTATCTAGCTGATGCTTTTTAAGCTTATCATACAGCGTTTTACGCGATATCTGTAATTCGTGTTGCACGTCTTTTAACCGCCCACCGTGCCGTTGCAGAGCGTCAAACAGCAAGGTGTATTCGAAGTAATCCATACGTTGGGCCATGCTTTGCGCTTCGCCTTGGTTGAGCTGTTCGACATCTTGCCAAGAGACAAACTGCTGCGCTTTCAGTGCCCGCAGTTCGGCAAACTGACGCAACTGGCGAATATTTTCTGGCCATGATTGCTGTTGGATGGCGTCTAGCTCAGCGGCGGTGATACGTGGAGGTTGCACTTGATAGCGGCTGCAAGCATTGCGCACAAAGTGTTTGTACAGCGCCGGAATGTCCTCTTTGCGCGCATCCAACGGCGGCAGTGACACGCTATCAATTTCGCCTTGCAACGCGGTTGGCAGTGCTTGCGTTGAACAGACCAAGCGGGTGCCGTTTAGGGGCACAGAAACCAGTGCTTGCCATTGAGATGGTTTGAGCACTTCGCCATCATTAATATACAAAGTGCCGTGTTTATGTTGTTCCAGCAGGCGAGCAAGCTTGCTCTGTATCTCGTCTGCGGGCATATCGCTAAAGTAAAAACCGGAAATGGGGACCAGTTCGCCTTCAGCGCGGTTGTGAATATCGTAGAAAAACTGCGCACACAGCCGCTTCCCCGTGCCACTGTCACCCAGCAAAATCAGCGGTTTTTCGGGATTGGCACTGATCAAAGCGCGGCGAATCTGCACCATGGCTTGTGAATGGCCAATCAGTTTGGAACCGGCATGAGTCTGCATGTCGAGCTCCTTTTTCAGCCAGACGTTTTCTTGCAGCAGCGCCAGCTTATCTTGTGCATTGCGGATCGATTTCAGCAGACTATCGCTGGAAAAGGGTTTTTCGAGAAAATCGTACGCACCGCTTTTCATCGCTTGCACGGCGGTTTTCACATCGCCATAGCCAGTTAAGACGATCACCTGAAAATGCGCGTTGCGCTCAAGCAACTGAGCGAGGAAGGCTAAGCCATTCATTACTGGCATATGAATATCGGTGATCACAACCGCAGGCTCGCCGCTATCGATCAGTTTGAGCGCTTCTACGGCGTTGGGGAAGGTTCGCACTTCAAGGCCTTCTATCATCAGGGCTTGGCTGACTGAATCGCGGATGTGTGGTTCGTCATCGACGAGGTAAATTCGGTTTTGCATGCTTTATTCTTGTGTCGGCAAGAGACGTGGGAGACGGATGGTAAAACGCATGCCCTGCGGCGAGCGCGCTTGTACCTCAAGCGAGCCTTGATAGCTCTCGATGATACGCCGGGAAATGGTTAAACCCAGCCCTAATCCTTCAGGCTTGGTGGTATAAAAAGGGTCAAACAAGTGAGCGAGTTTTTGTGTCTCTACGCCCGGTCCGTTGTCCGCAACACTGAGTTGGCACCAATCACTATCATGGTGACTCTGGACAACGATTTGTGCGTCGGCCTGCCCATCCATCGCTTGTGCGGCGTTATGGATAAGATTGATCAGCACCTGTTCGAGCTCGACATGGTGAATGTTGGCGGCGAGTGGGGTCAAAATGGGCTCGACTTTGAGGGTGACGCCTGATTTGATCAGTTTATTGCTTAAAATTCGCGTGGCATTGTGCACCGAATCGTGCAGATTGGCGCAATAGCGCCGATCATCGGTGGTGGATTTACGGGTAAATACTTTCAGGCGCGCAATCACCTCATGGATGGTTTGATTGAGCTCCAGCATCTGTTCAAGGTTGCCTTTAACCAGCTCAATTTTGTCCATCGCCAGCAGCTTTTGGCTGTTTTCAGTGTAAGTACGTAGCGCCGCAAGCGGTTGGTTAATTTCATGATTGATGCTGGCCGAGAGCTCACCAAGCAGCGCCAATTTTGCCGCTTGCGTTAGTTCTTGTTGTGTCTGTTTGAGCTCTTGCTGGCTTTTTTCATACTGAATGATGGTTTGCTGCAATTGGCTATTCGCTTGGCTGAGTACTTCGGTGCGCTGAGTCACTTTCTGTTCAAGATCGGCATTGAGCCTGGCGAGCTGCTGCTTATTAGTTAGGGTTTGACGCCAAGCAAAGGCGATCAGGGTAATTAAACCGAAAATCAATAAGAAGATGGTGTCGGCTTGTAGCGCAGCGAGAATACGTTGCTGATGCGGTGCGAGCGTGACCACACGAAAACCGTTTTCGTTGCTGGCCGAAATGAACACTTGGTAGCGTGCCGCCATCAAGGCGGCCGCTTCAGGACCGAGATGCAGCGGCAGTTGAATATCGGGGTGCACTGCAGGCGCTTGCAGGCCATATTGCTGATTTTGCACGATTTGCGCGATACGTTGCTCATCAATCGGTGCGAGGGCTGTGTAGCGCCAACGCGGATGATTGCTCAGAAACGCCACTTGGTTCTCATCCAACACCATGATGTCTGCCCGCTCTGGCTCGATGGTCTCTTCAAGCGCTTCCAAACTCACTTTCACGGTAATTACGCCAAGAATGTCACCGGCGTGCCAAATCGGCGCAGAGTAAAAATAGCCGCGTTTGTTGGAGCGAATACCTAAAGCAACGTAGCGGGCGATCTCGCCCTGAATGGCGGTCATAAAGTAAGGACGAAAAGAGAAGTTTTCACCGACAAAGGTGTCGTCTTGTTGGTAGTTACTCGACCCCAGCACCAAACCGTTTCGATCGTGCAGATAGATGGTATCGGCCAAGGTCTGCTGTGACCAATCGGCTAGCAAGCGATTGAGTGTGCTTTGATCGCCTTGCTCCGTGAGGTAGGCCGCTAGGCGAGGATCGTGGCTGAGCAGCTTGGGGATCTGTTCAAATTTCGCCAGCTCCGAGGCGATCTGCTGGGTGGCTCTTTCCGAGTAGTTCTTCAGAGTGTTAGCCCATTTTTTCTCCAGATACTGCGAGGCAGAAAAATGGGTGACCAAAAGGCCGGCAACACCAAGTAGGCTAGCGAGTAAGACAAAGCGACGCAGCGATGGACGATTAGAAACGGACACTGGAAACCCAAGCCACAGCGAAGATGAAAGAAGGTTTACTTTAACTGCGAGCGCGCCAAAGATAAACCGACATGCCGCAACAACGCGAAACCGATCTTAGTTTTACAAACGGCCATCAAACCTTGAGTTTGTTTGAGTTCGGGCGCACAATCGGCAAAAAAATAGTGAAGGAGTAGAGATGGAACTTGCTGATATTCGCCGTGAATACACCAAAGGTGGTTTACGCCGCAAAGATTTGAAAGAAAATCCGATTGACCAGTTTAATCTTTGGCTGGAGCAGGCGATTCGTGCCAACTTAAGCGATCCCACTGCGATGACAGTGGCTACAGTTGATGAAAATGGCATGCCTTTTCAACGAATCGTACTGTTGAAAAGTGTCGATGAAAATGGCTTTGTCTTTTACACCAATTTAGGCAGCCGCAAAGCGCAGCATTTAGAGCACAACAGCAAAATCAGTCTGCATTTTCCCTGGCATCCACTCGAGCGACAAGTGCACATTACCGGTACGGCGGAGAAGTTGACGGCGATGGAAAACCTGAAATATTTCACCTCGCGACCCAAAGAGAGCCAACTGGCGGCGATTGCCAGCCGTCAGAGTAGCCGAATTTCAGCGCGTGGTGTGTTGGAAGGGAAGTTCCTTGAGCTAAAACAGAAGTTCGCTAACGGTGATATTCCTGTGCCCAGCTTCTGGGGCGGTTTTCGTGTTAAGCCGCAAAGCGTGGAGTTTTGGCAAGGGGGCGAGCATCGTCTGCACGATCGCTTCCTGTTTAGCCAAACTGAAGGCGAGTGGCAAATCGATCGTCTCGCTCCTTAACGCTTTTTTCTGGCGACCGACGTCACAGTTGGTCGCCGTTGAGTACTACCGAAAGCTGCGTTTGCAACAAACTCTCCGGGATCATCGATCCAAATCCTGCCTCTAACGCTTTATCAATCAGCTGATTTTTACTATTGGCCGCAAATTTCGTGCGCAACCTCGCCACATGCCCTTCAACGGTCTTAATGGAAATGCCCATAATTTTCGCGATGTACTGTGGCTTGCGGCCGTAAAGCAACAAAAACAGCGTCTCCTGCTCTCGCGCGGTTAAATTCTTCGGTACGCTGACCGATTCATCGAAGCGAAAATTGCTGCGTGTATCTTGATGCAGCCCCGTAGCGCGGCACACCCAGTAACCCACTTCCAGCACCGCTGTGTCGGTCAGCTCTTGCCCATAAAAAATAGTGCCTTGTACTTCCCCTTCCGCGTTACGCCAAGGAGATTTAGTGAAGATGTGCGCGTGCCAGTGACCATCAGGATAAGGATGAATGTCGAGGATCTTCAGCGTGCGGCCCGTTTCCATCACGTATTTATCTTGACGTTGGAACTCTGCGGCGCATTCAGTGGTTGGGCTGGGCATCTGGAAATCGGTGAGGCCAATGCAATCTTCTGCTTTGCGATGGCCGATTAACTGCGCGTAGTGGTGATTGGCGTAACGAAATACGGAGTCTTTATCTTTGCAGCCCCAACAGCCGGGTAACTGATGAAAAAGAGATTGTTCGACAGAAGTAAATGAAATCGTCACGTTGCAACTCGCTTTTACGACACTAGGACAGAATAAATATGCGCTTGATTGGTGTGCAATCTTTTGGTTGCGCTATATCTTATAAGCAATGTCTCATTTTTGCGAGGATTATCAATAAAGAGCCAAGGTGCAGATAAAAAAAAGCCAGCCTGAAGACGGGCTGGCAATACAAGATAATCATCTTGTCGACGTGTAGAAGAGGTTCTAAATCACATAGCGAGGGTCTGCTACGGGAATTTAGAGGTATCGATTGATACCGGGATCTCAGCGTACAGCAGTACCTTGAGTTCCTGAGCGCTACTGTAGGGGAAATGGTGCATAAGCAAAAGGGGGGAAAACCCCTATTCATCAATAAGATGGCCCAAAGTGGTTATCCTCGGTTGGTCGTACAGTGACCGTAGGATGACGCTACATGATCATCGTTCCGGAACAATGATCATCGAAGTTGGCGCATGGATCCTCGCCAATCAAATGAGTGCGGATAGGCAATCGGCCTGTGCTGGGGTATGATTTATTGGTCCTTTTCTCACTAAACTTGATTATGAGCGAACAACCGAAAGTGCAATCTAAGATCACGCCGGAGCAGAGTAAGCCCAGACCCGCAGAGCTGGTGACGTTACCCTCGTATATGGATTGCCATGATCATCAGTACACGCAAATTGTCATTGGCCTCAAAGGGCAGGCGGAATTTGAAGTGCGCGGGCGCGGTAACTTGGTTGGCCCCGGGCAGGGATGTGTGGTGACGGCGTGCTCTGATCATGCTTTCGGTGGGGTGATTGGTCAGTCGGATATTTTGGTGCTCAATATGCCGCTGCCCAGTGGTGATGATCCTCTGATGCTGCAAAAAATCAATCAGTTGGAGCAATCTCATCTCTACTTTCAGCTAGATGGGCAGATCCAAAAGTTGATCCAGATGTTAGTACGTGAAATGCAGGCCAGTCCAAATGATCTTCTGCTGAGTCGCGCTTGCAATGATACCGTCATGGCGCTGCTACAGCGCCACATCTCAGCGTTTGAGACGCCGAAAAAAGAGTCTCGCTTTGATCTCGACGCGATTGATCGTTACATCGAAAGTCATTTGAGCCATAGGATTAGCGTCGCGCAACTGGCGGGGAGCGTTTTTCTCGGCGAGAGTCAGTTCCATAACTTGTTCAAAGAACAGATGGGCATTACCCCGCATCAGTATGTGTTGGGTAAACGCATCGACATGGCCAAAGAAACTGATCGAAAAAGGCACCCTCAGCTTAGGGCAAATTGCCGAAATCACCGGGTTTTCCGGACAAAGCACCTTTACCCACTCCTTCACTCGCCTGCAGGGCATTTCTCCTTCTCTCTACAAAAAGCAAAATAGCGTTAAATAAGTTGCATTATGTATTGGTTTATTTTGCTTAATTTCGTGTGATCATGTGTTTGTTTTGTTAAAAAAGCGAGTTTTTAGCAAAAAGCTCGGAGTTTTTGACAAGTATTCCTCTCAGCCTCAAAATACACTGCCTGCCATATGTATAGCCCCGGAGCGGTTTTCGGGGATGAGATTGAGGAAAACGCATGTTTACAGCGACAGATGTGTTGAAACCGGAGTTTGTCCAGCAGCCGCTTGATACGCTTTGGTCATTGATCTCCCCATTGTATATGGTGGACGAATCTCAATGGCTACAGCAGCTCCTGCCACTGGCGACCCCTTCAGCGGAAGAAAAAGCGGCGATTGCCAAAAGCACCACGCAACTGATAGAAGCGATTCGCGCTGATAAGAAATCGATCCAATTGATCGATGCCCTTTTGCTGGAGTACAGCTTAGATACTCAGGAAGGGATCTTGTTGATGTGTCTGGCTGAGGCGCTGATGCGAATTCCGGACTCGGCCACCGCCGATGCCTTGATCAAAGACAAACTCAGTGTGGCCGATTGGAAATCTCACCTAAAGAACTCGGAGTCGGTGTTCGTCAACGCCTCCACTTGGGGATTGATGCTGACGGGCAAAGTGATCGGTCTTGCGGATGAAGATACCAGCAGCCCAACGCAAGCGGTGAATCGTTTGGTCAACAAGCTCTCTGAGCCAGTGATCCGCAAAGCGATGTATCAGGCGATGAAGATCATGGGCCACCAATTTGTCCGTGGTCGCACCATCGAAGAGGCGCAGAAAAACGGTCGCCCAATGCGTGATAAAGGCTTCACTTACTCATTTGACATGTTGGGTGAAGCGGCGCTGACCACGGCCGATGCCAATAAATACTTCAAAGATTACCTGATGGCGATTGAGTCGGTGGGCCGTGAAAGCTATGGCAACAACACCAGCCCTGCGCCGTCGGTGTCGATCAAGCTTTCTGCGCTGCACCCACGCTATGAAGTGGCCAACGAAGCACGTGTGATGAGCGAGCTTTATACCACGCTTGAACAGCTGCTTAAGCGTGCGGTTGAATTGGATGTCGCCATCACCATTGATGCAGAAGAAGCGGATCGCCTAGAACTGTCGCTTAAGCTGTTTGCCAAACTCTACCGCAGCGAAACGGTTAAAGGGTGGGGTAAGTTTGGCCTCGTCGTTCAGGCGTATTCCAAACGTGCGCTGCCTGTTTTGGTGTGGCTCAACGCACTGGCCAAAGAACAGGGCGATTTGATCCCGCTGCGTTTGGTAAAAGGCGCTTACTGGGATAGCGAAGTGAAATGGTCGCAGCAGCGCGGCTATGAGAACTATCCAGTCTATACCCGCAAAGAAGCGACCGATGTGGCTTACCTTGCTTGTGCTCGTTTCCTCTTAAGCGAGAACGTGCGTGGCAACATCTTCCCTCAATTTGCCAGCCACAACGCGCAAACCGTCTCGTCGATTGCCGTGATGGCGCAACACAAAGATTTTGAGTTCCAACGTCTACATGGCATGGGTGATTCGCTTTACAACCATGTGATGGACAAATATCGTCAGCCCGTGCGCATTTATGCGCCAGTCGGTAGCCACAAAGATCTGCTGCCCTATTTGGTTCGTCGCTTGCTGGAAAATGGCGCCAACAGCTCGTTTGTACACCGTTTGGTTGACGCACGCTGCCCAATTTCTGAGCTAACCAAACATCCAGTTGAAGCCTTGACTTCCTTTGCAACCCTCAACAATACCAAGATCCCACTGCCGAGTGCGATTTTCCCAGAGCGTAAAAACTCCTATGGCGTGAACGTCGATATTGAAAGCGAAGCCAAGCCGTTTGAAGCGCAGGTTGAGTCGTTTTTAGCCAAGCAGTGGATTGCTGGCCCTGTGATCAATGGTCAGTCTCTGGCTGAAAGCATGATCAAGGATGGGCAAGCGGAAAGCGTGACCGCACCTTATGATCGTCGCATCGAAGTTGGCAAGATCGCCTTTGCGTCACTTGATCATGTTTCCGCCGCGATTGAGGGAGCGCAACAAGCGTTTTCCGGTTGGCAAACCACCCCACTGGCGGAGAAAGCACGTTGCTTGGACTCGCTGGCGGATCTCATGGAAGCCAATCTGGCCGAGCTGGTGGCCCTGTGCCATCAAGAAGCGGGTAAAACGCTCCACGACAGCATCGATGAAGTGCGTGAAGCGGTCGATTTCTGTCGTTACTACGCCAAGCAAGCGCAAAACCTGCAACCTTTCGAGTTGCAAGGTTTTGATGGCGTGAAGCGCATCGCCAGTCGTGAAGGCTTGGGGGTGTTTGTTTGTATCAGCCCGTGGAACTTCCCGCTGGCGATCTTCTTAGGGCAAATTTCCGCCGCCTTGGTGGCTGGTAATACCGTTGTCGCTAAACCCGCTGAGCAAACTAGCCTTATCGCAGCGCGTGCGGTGGAATTAATGCAGCAAGCGGGGTTCCCTGCCGGTGTTATTCAATTGATCCCCGGCCGCGGCGCGGATATCGGCTCGGCGCTGACGTCTCATCCTGCGATTGCGGGAGTCGCCTTTACCGGTTCGACGGCGACCGCTCAGCGCATCAACGTGACCTTAGCACAACGTGAGGCCAAACCCGTGCCATTTATCGCAGAGACGGGTGGGCAGAACGCGATGATCGTCGACAGTACTGCGCTGCCAGAGCAAGTGGTGCGTGATGTGATCCGCTCTGCTTTCGCCTCGGCGGGACAGCGCTGCTCGGCGTTGCGCGTGCTGTTTGTGCAACAAGACATCGCTGATCGCGTTATTTCTCTCATCCAAGGGGCGATGAACGAGCTGAGCGTTGGTCTGCCTTATTTGCACAAAACCGATGTCGGCCCTGTGATCGATAACAAAGCGAAAGAGAAGCTACGTGCGCACTTGACACAGATGAGTGCCACGCAGAAGAAAGTGGCGCAATTGACGCTGGATGACGTCTGCCAGCATGGCGATTTTATCGAACCAAGTGCGTTTGAAATTGAAGGTATCCACGTGCTACAAGAAGAGCAGTTTGGCCCTATTCTGCACATCGTGCGTTTCAAAGCGTCTGAGCTGACGAAAGTGGTTGAGCAGATCAATCAGACAGGTTTTGGCTTGACCATGGGGATACACAGTCGTAACGAGACCACCTATCGCTGGATAGAGAAACACGCGCGAGTCGGCAACTGCTATATCAACCGTGACCAAGTCGGTGCGGTGGTGGGCGTACAACCGTTTGGCGGCCAAGGGTTGTCTGGCACTGGGCCGAAAGCGGGTGGCCCACACTATTTATATCGCTTTACCCAGATCCAATTCAAACCAACTGAGAACGCATAAGGAGTCACAACATGGTTCATCAAGTAACAAGTTTTGCGGATGCATTCTCAGCGTGGGAACAGTGGAATCTGACCAATTTTGATTACAAATGCGAGCACTTGCTGGCATTTAAAAACGCGCTGGAAGCGAAGCATTCTACGCTGGCGAAAGTGGTGTCGTACCACTTGCAACAAGCGGCTTCACTTTTGGCGGAGGCCCATCTTCTGGTTGGGCCAACCGGAGAAACCAACGAGTTGTACACCGCTGGCCGTGGCGTTGCGCTGGTGATCGTTGAAAATGAGCAAAGCGACCAAGAGGCGTCTCTGTATAGCGCGTTTGCTCTGGTGACCTGTGCGCTGATCGCTGGAAACAGTGTGATTGTGTGCAGTGATAACCAAATGTTCAATGGCTTGCTCGGCAGTGCCCTTGAACAAACCCCTTTCCCATCAAACCTAGTACAGATGGTGGCTTATGATGCTGCTCAGCAGTTGATTGAGCGTGATGTACGCAGTGTCGGTTATGTTGGGCATACTTCGGTTGAGCGCGAGCTTAACCTGCAATTGGCTAAACGCAACGGGGCGATCGTTGGTTTAGTGTCTGCAACGGATCCGGCAACGTTGAACGTAGTAAACGATCCGCATCTCTCGCTGCGCTTTATTACCGAGCGCACGCGTACCATAAATATTACCGCTGTGGGTGGTAACGCAACTCTGCTCGAGTTGGGGAACGATACTCACTAACCTTTCTCCACTCCCCCAAGCCGTTTGGGGGAATCAGGGAAGGATAACTATTCTAATGAGGACTATCTAATGATAGAGAATAGCTTTGCTATTACGGGCACGTTTGTTGCCTATTTAATTCTTATGGTCGCCATAGGGATTTACGCTTATAAAAAGACGTCTAGTTCGAGTGACTACTTCTTGGGAGGGCGCAGCCTTGGGCCGTGGCCAGCAGCACTGTCGGCGGGTGCGTCTGACATGAGTGGTTGGTTGCTGCTTGGTTTGCCGGGTTACGCTTACGCTGCGGGTATCGAGTCTCTATGGCTCGCGGGTGGTCTACTTGTCGGCACTTGGGCCAACTGGCTGATCAACGCTAAGCGCCTGCGCACATACAGTATTCAAACAGACGCTCTTACTTTGCCTGAATTCTTATCTCGTCGTTTTGATGATAAATCAAAACTGATTCAGACAATCTCTGCGTTCTTCATTCTTCTGTTCTTCCTCTTCTACACCAGCTCTGGCTTGGTCGCAGGGGGCAAACTGTTTGAAACGGTATTTGGTTTAGATTACAGCATCGCGGTGATTGTTGGCACTGTGTGTGTCGTATCTTACACCTTGTTTGGTGGCTTTCTCGCGGTATCGTGGACTGACTTAGTGCAAGGCCTACTGATGGCTGCGGCGCTGATGATCGTTCCTGTGGCGGTGATGGAAGGCGGTTTTGGCCAGTTGGCGAGCGACATGCACAACATCAACCCTGAGCTGTTAACCCTTTGGAATGACGTAAAAGGGGAGCCGCTTTCTGCGATTGCGATCATTTCACTGGTTGCGTGGGGGCTGGGTTATTTCGGTCAGCCACACATTCTGGCGCGTTTTAAAGCCACACGTTCAAACCGTGAATTGGGTACGGCACGTCGTATCGCCGTGGGTTGGACTGCGCTTTCGATGGGCGGCGCGATTTTGGTTGGTCTTGTTGGTTTGGTGTGGGTCAATGGCCACCCGGGTACTGAACTGGCTGATGGAGAGAAAATCTTCATGTTGCTGGTCAATACCGTGTTTCATCCAGTAATTGCGGGCATCTTGCTGGCAGCCATTCTGGCGGCCGTAATGAGTACCGCTGACTCGCAGCTGTTGGTTTCTTCTTCAGCCTTAGCGGAAGATTTCTACAAACAAGTCTTCAAACCAAACGCTTCTTCTGAAGAGATCGTCATGGTTGGCCGTATTGGTGTGATTGTTATTTCGGTGGTGGCGCTGTTCTTGGCGATGACGCCAGACAGCTCAGTTCTGGGTCTGGTGTCCTATGCGTGGGCAGGCTTTGGCGCGGCCTTTGGCCCTGCGGTAGTACTCAGCTTGTACTGGCAAGGGATGAACCGCAATGGCGCGTTAGCGGGGATTGTGTTGGGCGGCGTGACTATCGTGGTGTGGAAACAGCTTTCTGGTGGCTGGTTCGATGTGTACGAAATTGTCCCTGGCATCATTCTTTCGACTGCGGCGATTGTGATTGTCAGCAAACTGACGGGCGGCCCTGCGAAGAATGTGGTTGAGCAGCACAAACAGTTCGAACAGAAACTGGTTGAGCTCGACTAAGCTGCCGCTCGATTTACATTGTAAATAGTCAAACCCCGTTCAGTTCGCTGTGCGGGGTTTTTTCTTGTTGAAAGAAAATGACTAATTTGTCGCTATTTTGTCATGCTCTTAACACAAGCAGTACGTTGAACGTTATACTCGCTGCGTAACAAAGTGAGCGCTGACGAGCATAGCTTGCCGATACGCTTCTCACTTTCGATAAAATCAACAATAAATTTTGAATCTGTACCACAAAAATTAAAAGTATCTTTTTTCATGTGGGAAATTTTTGCACAAAATAGGTCACTTTCATTAACTAGTGGTCGGACATCGGAGGAAAGGTCATGCCGGAAATTTACTGCTCAGCTTGTAAAAAGACAACCGCACACAAGGTTATCATGTGTCGTTGTGAGTCACAGCCAGTAGAAAGTTTCACCGGAAGGATCTTGAGCTTTACGCAACTGATGGCCAAGTTCGTCTCGGGTGAGCACTACTACGAAATGGAGCCGCAGCATTTCTGCCGCTACTGCAATCAGAAAAACATCGCGCCAGTGAAGAAGATCCCCGCACCCTCCGTTGTGCAGCACATTTAAATTCGTACCGATACTTTGTCACTTATTAGCCTGAGCTCTCCGCTTGGGCTTTTTGCATGGATTATTTTTAATCGGCATGTGAAACCGTGGCGCCGACGGTTGCTGATCAAAGCGCTGGGCGATTACACTGACAAAAAAGAGAAAAGGACTCAAAGATGCCAGGTTACCAACTCGATCGCATCGATTTACACATATTGCGGATACTGCATCTGAAGGGGCGTCTGCCCGTGGTAGAGCTGGCGAAAATAGTCAACCTCACCACCTCACCTTGTTCTGAGCGAGTTAAGCGACTAGAAAAAGAGGGCTACATCAAAGGCTATCATGCTGAGCTCAATGCGGAAAAGTTGGGGCTGGATGTGCAAGTGTTTATTCATATTCGCCTCGATCAAACCAGTTTTTCTATTTTCGACAAGTTTGCCAAAGCGGTGGCGGATATGCCGGAAATCGAAGAGTGTTACTCTCTTTCGGGTGACTTCGACACCATGATTAAGGTGCGAGTAAAAAGTATGAAAGCCTATCAGGAGTTTATGTCGAGTAAACTGGGCACCTTGCCGGGAGTGATTCAAACTCGCAGTGAAGTAGTGATTGAAGAGCATAAAACGGGTTTTGGCGTTAATCCTGAACTGCTTTCGACCCTATATCAAAAATAGCCTTTCCTGCTCTGCCTTTACACGCCTTTTTCGACCAAGAAAAGTGAAGGCAGTGACGCAAAATTTTCACTGCTTAAACAGAGCCTTGAGCGATTTTGTGCTAGGATGCGGGCACGGTTTATCTTCCCGGAATGCCAATGAACAACTTTCTCAAATTCGTCGCACTGATGCTGGCTTTGGCTGGTGGCTATTCTGCCCAAGACGTTGCCAGCTATTTCTCCGCCAAGCCCAGAAGCGTCGATCTCGCCGATTATTGCCTATTGTCCACTGAGCCTTGTCAGCAGCAGCAAGCGTCCATGACGCTAAGCGTTGACACGCTGCAACCGCTTGCCGCGGCCACGCTCACCGTTGATTGGCCGCAGAGCAGTGCTACGCAACTGGTACTGAGCTTGACGGGGGTGGAAATGGAGATGGGCAATCCAAAATACATTTTGCAGCAAGTCTCGCCCGGCCACTATGTGGGCGAGTTAGTGCTGCCTGTGTGTACGTCCGACTCAATGACCTGGGCGGGGGAACTGAGTGACGGACAACATACCCTTTACCCCGCGATGAGGATGCAACGATGAGTAGAAATTGGTCACTGATTTTAGTAGTGGCATTTGTTTTAGGTTTTGGCGTAAAAAGCTATTTTGATCAGCAGCAGAAAGTTGCTCCCAAGCCCGCACCAAGTGCCGAGCAGCCAATTTTGTTTGGTGAAAACGAGCAGCCAGTCGATATTTTTGACCAGAATGATCCACGTATTCGCATCGCTTATTTTGGTTTCACTCGCTGTCCGGATGTTTGTCCAACCTCGCTTGCGATGCTCGCTGGCGCGCTCAATCAACTGGATGATGCCACCAAAGCCAAGTTGCGCCCGCTGTTTATCTCTCTCGACCCTGAGCGAGATGGCGCTAAGGCTTCCGCCGAGTACGCCCACTACTTCCACCCCATGATTGAGGGTCTGTCTGCGCCACTCGATATCACTAAATCGCTGGCTAATCGCTATGGGGTTATTTTTCGTAAAACCGAGCTGAAAGATTCACAACTCAAGTACACCTTAGACCATAGCTCCTATTTTTATTTTTTGAAGCCTGACGGCACCTTGATCACCAAAGTGCCGCACACCTTAACGCCTGCACCGATTGTGGATGCAATTAAAACCACCACACAAGGACAATAAAATGAAACTGAAAGCTTTGATGATTGGCGCACTGCTGCTTAGCCCGCTCGCACACGCCAGTAATATTATGTTCCACCATCCTTATGCGCGCGCCATGGCTCCGGGGGCGGTCAACAGCGCAGTGTTTGTCGAACTGGTTAACAATGGCGCCCAAGCGCAAACCATTGTTGCGGCTAGCACTCCGGCGGCGGGAAAAGTTGAACTGCATGATGTTATCAAGCAAGGCGATGTGATGCAGATGCGCCAGATTGAAGGCATTGAGGTTCCAGCCAATGGCAAGACGGAACTTAAACCGGGCAGTTTGCACATCATGCTGTTTGATCTGGCACAGCCGCTGAAAGAGGGCAGTGAGATCGAAGTGACAGTCACGTTTGCCAGCGGTGAGAAACAAACCTTCACCGCACCAGTGAAGAAAGTGATGGCAGGCATGAAGCACGCCAGTCATTAATGTGACAGTATGCACAAAAAGGAGCGACAACAGTCGCTCCTTTTTCTTTGCTGCGCCTATACTGCCGCTGTCTAAAACACACTGGAGGAATTCTGATGATTGTCACTAACCAACTTCAAAGGGCATTGTTGGGTTAACGGAAAGTCCGTTCACAAACCTATTTATCGCAACGAGCGACTTCTCCCCATCCCTTCTTGTTTGCCCGGTAAAACCGGGGTCATTCTATCGTAACGAACGAATTACACCCTGAATCCTAATGATTTAGTCAGGTGCTTTTGTGCACCGGGAAGATTCGCAATGAACAAAACAAGTAATCCACTTCAGCCAGCAACACTTTCTCAACTTGGCTGGAAACCTTTTTTTCAACAACAACTGACACTAGACGATTACGACGACACGCTGATTTGCCGTGTGCTTGCTCACCATCGTAGCGGGTATCAACTGGCTTGTGAGCAGGGCAGTTTTCATTTAGCCATTCATCATGTACAGCCCAAAATGACGGTTGGCGACTGGTTGTTGGTCGATGCGCAGCATCAGTTTAAACGGCTGCTGGAACGCCAGAGTGAATTGAGCCGCAAAGCGGCGGGCAGCAAAGTTGAGGAGCAATTGATTGCGGCCAATGTCGATACGCTGTTTATCGTCTGCTCGCTCAATGATGATTTTAACCTCAGTCGCATTGAGCGTTACCTTAGCGTCGCCAAGGAAGCGCACATTGAACCTGTGGTGGTACTCACTAAAGCGGATCTTTGTGTTGACGCCGAAGCGCGCATCCAACAAGTGAAGCAGTTAAGCACAACGTTGCTGGTTGAAGCGGTCAATGCACTCGATAGCCATAGCGTTGACGTGTTAAGACCGTGGTGCGCGACGGGCCGCACTGTGGCGTTTCTCGGCTCATCCGGGGTAGGAAAGTCAACCTTGACCAACTCGCTACTGGGTGATGAAACGCAACAAACGGGCGGGATTCGTGAAGACGACAGCAAAGGACGACATACCACCACCGCGCGTTCGGTGCATCTGATAGCCGGTGGCGGTATCATTATTGATACACCCGGGATGCGTGAGCTGCAGCTGGCTGATTGCGGTGAAGGGGTCAGTGAGACCTTTGCCGAAATCGAAAGTTTGGCAGAGCGCTGCCGTTTTAGTGATTGTCGACACCAGCAAGAGCCGGGTTGTGCGGTACAAAAAGCGATAGAAAATGGCACATTAGAGCTAAGACGCTATCAAAACTACCTAAAACTGCAAAAAGAGCAGGCTTACAATGCCTCAACCTTCGCTGAGCAAAGGAATCGATTGAAGCAAATAGGAAAAATGCATCGTAACGTACTCAGCGATAAGCAAAAATTAAAAGCGCCTTATTGAGTTAACTAATAACGCATCCTCTTATAGCCAAAGTGGTTAGCAAAACTGCTTTGGCTATTATTTTATTCTTCTTCCTCTTTCTTATAACAAGCTAACAACATTTTTCACCATTCATCACAACTTTGTACAAACAATCAGCCCAGAAACAAACTAAAACTAGACACAAAATATTACCCCGTTACTATAGGTACCATTCAGCACAACTATGCTGAATTTCGCTTAGTTCTATAAAATGAATAATCAAACCACCATAATTCTGATAAATGCAGGAATGATGTATGCAACATAACAGTCTTATAGCGCGATTTGCCCGTGGCAACCTCGTGCTACAGATCCTAGTCGGTATCGTCCTTGGGATCTCACTCGCCGTCGTCTCACCAAGCTCAGCCGAAAGTGTTGGCTTGCTCGGGAGCTTGTTTGTCGGTGCGTTGAAAGCGATCGCCCCAATTTTGGTCTTTATCCTTGTCGCCGCTTCCATCGCCAATCAAAAGAAGAATCAACATACCCATATGCGTCCAATCGTGGTGATGTATTTGGCGGGAACCTTTTTTGCCGCTCTGACAGCCGTTGTCTTGAGCTTCATGTTCCCAACGACACTGACCTTAGTGACAGGCGCGGAAGGGGCGAAACCCGCCGCAAGGTATTCTGGAAGTACTCAAAACCTTGCTGTTCAAGCTGGTGGATAACCCAGTTAACGCGCTAACCAATGCCAACTACATTGGTATCTTGGCTTGGGGTGTGGGCCTTGGTTTGGCGCTGCATCATGCCTCAGCAACCACCAAAGCGGTGTTTGAAGATCTCAGCCACAGCGTTTCACACATTGTGCGTTTCATCATCCGCTTGGCACCATTTGGTATTTTCGGTCTCGTTGCGTCTACTTTCGCGACCACGGGCTTTGACGCGTTGGCCGGTTACGCACACCTGTTAGTGGTACTGCTGAGCGCGATGGCGATCATCGCACTGGTGGTTAACCCAGCTATGGTTTACGTAAAAACCAAACAAAACCCATACCCGTTGGTGTTCCAGTGTCTGCGTGAAAGTGGCGTAACGGCTTTCTTTACCCGTTCAAGTGCGGCTAACATTCCAGTCAACATGGCTCTGTGTGAGAAGCTAAAACTGGACGAAGACACCTACTCGGTATCGATTCCACTAGGCGCGACCATCAACATGGCAGGTGCTGCTATTACCATCACAACACTGACTCTGGCTGCGGTACACACTATGGGTATTGAAGTGGATCTGATGACCGCAATTCTGCTCAGCGTTGTGGCGGCGGTGTCGGCTTGTGGCGCCTCTGGTGTGGCGGGTGGTTCGCTGCTTTTAATCCCGCTGGCGTGTGGTCTGTTCGGGATTTCCAACGACATCGCAATGCAAGTGGTTGCGGTTGGCTTTATTATCGGTGTTATCCAAGATTCAGCGGAAACGGCGCTTAACAGTTCAACTGACGTGGTCTTTACGGCTGCAGTGTGTGAATCAGAAGCACAAAAAGCACAGCGTTAATCTGCGCTGAGTGGCATTTGATGCCACTTTGCTCAAACCTTTCTTCCCCGGGCAATGCTCGGGGATTTTTTTATCTTCGTCCTAATACTTTTCATCCCCCCGACAGCAGATCCGCGAATAAAACCACTCGAAAACATCACTTTACCTAATTAAACAAATCCGTATAATGCGCAAAAACACAAATGATAATTGTTATTATTTGCATCAAGGAGAGTCGTTGTGTTGTCCCCGGTATTTATGCTAGCGCTTTCAGCCACGTCACCAGTGCCTCAAACGTGGCAGAAAGAGTTTGACATCGAGCAAACCACGCTCCAGCCTTTGCTCACTGAGTCGCAAACCTATTTTCGTGGCACACTCTCTAGTGATGCACCGTTACAGTCCGCTTTGATTGTCGATCAGCAAGGCCAAGTGGTGAAACAACTGCTCCGCTCTGGGCAGAAAGAAGCAGAAATCTTCTGGCTGGCGGATAAGGCAGGGCGCTATCAGATAGAGATTCAGCCTTTTGCGCAGCAAAATGCTCACATTTCGCTTAATTTGAACAAGCTGGCCCTAAAGTCTGATCAACGTGTATTACCACAACATCCGCTGCTCAGCCCGCTGCTTCAGCAGACGCACGATGCGATTGTGGCCAGCAACGTCGATGCCGAGTCACTCTTCTGGCAGCGAATAGAACAAGTTGGGACCCCACTGATCGAGCCGATTGATGATGGGCAAATGCTCCTCACATTTCTTTGGCGCGGTGAAGCAGACAACGTTCGTTTGCTCGGCAGTCCGTACGATGGCCATGTTCACTTAGCCCGTCTGGCCAATAGCACCATCTGGTATAAAAGCTATGTGGTGCCAGCACAAACGCGCCTTTCTTATCGTTTAGCGCCTAATGTGCCACAAATTGTGAGTGACGATTCTCTGGAGGCGTGGCGAGAGCAGCGCCGCGCAGTGCTGGCAACGGCAGGGCCCGATCCCCTTAACCACAACGCGCTTTTTGCGCAAGACGATACGCTGTTTTCTGCCGCTTCCACCGTGACCTTACCGAAGGCGTTGAGCGATGAGATAACCCGGCCACAGGGCAATCTATCCGGCCAAGTGACGACGTTTCACTACGACAGTGCGATGCTGAACAATCGCCGCACCATCCACCTCTATCAACCCCATGCTCGCTATGCGGTGACACCAGCTTCGCCGCTGCTTATTTTGTTCGATGGGGATGCGTATCTGGGTCGCGCCTCTGTCCCGATGACGTTGGACAACTTAATTGCGCAGAAAAAAATACCGCCACTGCGTGCGGTGTTTATCAATAATCCGTTGCCCAGCTTACGTGCGAAAGAGCTGACTCCCAACGCTCGCTTTGCCGATTTTATGGCCGACGAGTTCAAGCCTTGGCTATGTCAGGCACATGGAATTTGCCCCAAGGCGGAAGAGACCATTCTTTCCGGCTCAAGTTTTGGTGGCTTGGCCTCGATGGCAATTGCTTTTCACCGCCCCGATGCCTTTGGCAAGGTGCTCAGTCAGTCTGGTTCGTTTTGGTGGGGAGAAAACCCACACAGCGGCGAGTGGTTGACACAGCAGTTTGCGCTTAGCGAGCGCAAAGATGTCGACATTTACATGAACGCGGGTGTGTTCGAAGTTAGCCCGGATTCGGCAAATATACTGAAAACCAACCAAAAGCTGCACAAAGTACTGAAAGAGAAAGGTTACTCTGTGGTCTTTGAACAGGTAGCTGGTGGTCATGATTACTTCAGTTGGCGCGTTATGTTGGCTCAAGGTTTAGCCCAGTTTTTTAACCAGGATAAAAAGGAATGAAAAAGAGAATGAAAAAATCAGCACTCAGTTACGCAATTACGTTGGCGGTTTTCTCCCTCCCTGTTTTGGCGGATACAACGCAAAGTTCTGACGTGGATGTTATGGTGGTGACCGCGACCACCAACCAAACCTCGTTGCGCGAAGCGCCAGCGACCATCAGCGTGATCACCAGTGAGGATCTCAACCGCACGCCAGTGAATGATGTGGCCAGCGCGCTTGAAAGTGTCCCCGGTGTGCATGTGGTGCGCAGTTCTGGTAGCGAGCCGAATATCATTATTCGTGGTTTGAAGAACAACAATACCGCACGGGACAACTTTACCTTGTTGCTGGTCAATGGCCGTCGTATCAATTCCGGTGAGACGATGGTACGTGGTGCCGGGTTTGATTTCTCCAGCATTCCGATTAGCGCCATTGATCGTATTGAAGTGATCCGCGGGCCGATGTCGTCGCTTTATGGCAGTGATGCGCTCGGCGGGGTAGTGAACGTTATCCTCAAGCAGCCAACGGAAGAGACGCGCATTAACGCCAGTCTCTCTTATTCGCACCCTGAAGAGGGGGATGGCGCTATGACCAAAGGCAACGTTTGGGTCAGTGGGAGCGCACTGCCTGACAAACTGCTCTACTCTGTGGCAGCAGAAGTGAGCCAGCAAGATGCTTGGTTCCCTGACGATGTGCATGCTGGGAATAACTTCTCCGGTAACGCAGAGCAGGAACGTAAAGGTATCCAAGCGGCATTGACTTGGCTTGTGAATGAAAACAACAAAATCCTTTGGGATATCAGCTATCTGGAAGATAAGCGTACCTATCCCGATACCGACAGAAACAGTTCGGCGGATGATGACATCACCAACGGTAAAAAATACACCACCTCGTTGGGCCATCAAGGAGAGTGGAGTTGGGGCAATAACAATATCAACTATTTGTACGAAAACTCGAAAATCCATGATGACAACACGCACCCTCTGCTAGCGGTTGCCAATGCGAAACAGCAAAACCACTCACTGGATGCTAAGTTTGGCATCACGGCCATCGATGGACAACTGATTACCACTGGCTTTGATGTTCTTTACTCCTCAATCGACATCGACCGAGATTACAATGACAGCCAATCGCTGACGCAAAATGCGCTGTTCTTGCAAGATCAGATAACTTTGACTGATACCTTGTCAGCAACGCTGAGTGGCCGCTTAACCCACAACAACAATTTTGGCAGTGATTTCACCCCAAGAGCGTATTTAGTGTATACCCCAAGCGATCGTTTAACGCTCAAAGGGGGCTATGCGGAAGGGTTTAAAACGCCTTCTATTTACCAATCATCGAAAGAGTTCACTCTGGTCAGCTGTGGCGGTGCTTGCTACCTGACGGGCAATCCCGACCTCAAGCCAGAGAGCTCAAAAACCGTCGAGTTCACCTCTAGTTACCGCGGTGATAGCTGGTTTGTTCAGGGCACGGTGTTTGCAAACCAGATTGAAAATATGATTGACCGAGACACCTCAACACGTGCTACGGGCTTTATTACCTACCAGAACATTAAAGACGATGTTGAGTCGAAAGGCTTAGAGCTGGAAGGCGATCTGGATATCAGCGATACCCTCTATCTCAACGCGAATGCCACATACACAAAAACCGAAGTGAAAGCGACGGGGCTGGATTTGGAAAACGTGCCGTCATGGTTGGCGAACATTACGCTGAACTGGGACGTAAGCACGGATCTCACTCTGTTTACTTCAGCCAATTACACGGGGAAACAGTGGGGCTACAGTTATAGCCTCGGTGAGAACATCTGGTTTGACCCGTATGTGATCGCCAATCTCGGTGCCAGCTACCGCATCAATCATGATTGGACGGTAAAAGCAGGCGTCACCAACTTCCTAGACAAAAATCTTCAAGCGGAAAGCCAAGATTATCAGGAAAGTGAGATCGGCCGCTCTTACTACATCACCATCGATATGGCGCTGTAATCACAGGCCTTAGCCTTCCCCAGACGCTGGTTTGGGGAGGGCTTGATAACCTGTGCCCTTCTTTCATTCTCGCTTAATCTCTTTTGTTTCCCTGTTTTCCTTTCATCCATATTGTTTTGTTCGATATTGTTTTTTTATTTGGGTACTGAATGCGCTTTTTTCGTGAGCAACAGGAAGGTTATTTTTATTCGAAAATTAACATCAATGAAATATGTGATTTGACCCGCACTGGGTGAGAGTGGCGAAATGTTATGCAGAATGGCATCCTCCGTACCTAGCTCACAAAAGTGCCTATTCCTCCCCCTTTCTACGCCCTAAAAATGTGCAGCAATTCACGACCTCTCCTTCTACTTTCCGTGATCTCGATACCCGCATTGCATTAATTATTAACGACAAAAATCTTTACTGAGTCTTCTCACATTTTGCTGGCAAACGAAATTCTTAGCATAACTGGGCTTTTTATAATTACGCATATGGATATAGAACGTGAACATACAACCTTTTAATTTATCAATGGTGGCGAAAGCCATTTTACCTCTGTTAGCCACATCGCTCGTGGTTGGCTGTAATTCTTCCAGCAGCGACAACGGCACACCGCAACAACCGGATCCCAGCAAAACGGCGCGTGTTTACTACAAAGCGAATAGCGTAGTGGCAGCGGCCGACGCCTCTGCTTACGATAAAGCGTCGCTGTATGTATGGAATAATGACAGCTGCAATAGCTACGCCGAAACCGATCCCAATGCTAACGACTGGGGAACGGGCATGGCGCCAAAAGGGGTAGACGATAAGCTCGGCGTTTACTGGGAGCTCGACGTCCGTGAAGATGCAACCCAGTGTATCAACTTTATTCCGCGCATCGATGGTAACAAACCGTTGGGCGACTTCGATGCCAAACTCGATCTGACCCAAACAGACAAAAACAACGCGGTGTTTACCCAAGAAGGCGTCAAGGCGGTTTATCCTGAGCTGATCCCGACCTCGGACATTCCTGCAAACACGGCGCGCGTTTACATGAACACGCCAGATGGCGACCAAAGTGCGTTCCGCCTGCATGTGTGGAATGACGACACATGTAAAAACTATGGAGCAGCCAATACCGACTGGCCGGGCCTTGAACCTACGGGTGTGAGTGAAGTGTATGGCCCGTATTGGGACTTGCCTGTCAACGGTACCGACAGTTGTCTCAATATCATTCCAAACAACAAATCGAATGGCGATTACCAAACCGCGAACTTGAAGTTTGAGTTTGATAAAACCACAGCGATTGGCAAGGTGGCGTTTGTTTTCAAAGGCACCGACAAGGTTTACTACAGCGCTTTGGCGCAAAAACCCGTTGCACAAGTGGAACTGGCGGGTGCGAGCGCGATTTTTGCCGATGATAAAGTCATCCTAGTCAA